>JBCCDM010000046.1:0-21577 GCA_039030795.1 Cyanobacteria bacterium P01_A01_bin.84 | reverse complement strand
TAATTAAGCAATAACTATTTTCATAAATGTAAAGCGACATAAAAAACAACTATTAATATGGATAAATGATTTGGTATAAATAATTAGGTGTATTCAAAATATCCACTCGCAATAAGCAAATATAACTAGTGGAAAAACTCTACTGGCTCGATAAAATTGAAATCCAAGACCGCGCTCAAGTAGGAAAAAAAGCATTTCAACTTAGCAAAATCATCCAGCGTGGTTATCCTGTTGTGCCAGGTTTTGTAATTTCAACAGAAATTTTTAACGAGTTTCTAAAAACTTTAAATAGTTCAGATACATTAGTTGCAGATTTACCTGATTCGTCTTTACATCTAGATACTAATAATTGGCGTCAATTACAACAAGTATCAAGTAATTTACGACGAGAAATTGTTAATGCTTTAGTTTCTCAAGAATGGATAGATGCCATTTTAAATTCAGTCGCAATATGGGAAGAAGGGTATTTAATTTTTCGTCCTATTATTTTATTACCTAGTGAAGCCAATTATGAAATTAGCGATACATCTGGGTTATTAGATTACCAGATTTGTAAATCAGATGTACAAGGTATCACATCAGGATTAAAACGTACTTGGAGTCAGTTGTATCGCGCTAGAAGTTTATTTTATTGTCAAAAGATTGGTATTAACCTACAGCAAGTTAAATTAGCAGTCTTAGTACAGCCAATAAAAAATGCGATCGCTAGTGGATTGTTACATTGCTTTCCTTGGGGATGGGAAATAAAAGCAACTTGGGGATTAGGAATGGCAATTTCATTAGGAGAAGTCATACCCGATAATTACCACATAGAGCGAGATACGGGTGTAGTAAGGGAGCAGAAATTAGGCAATAAAATGCTAGCATATCGTCTTCAAGATACCACTCCAGCAGAAGATTTAACTTTAATTTCTCATAATGTTGTAAGGCAAAACAATCATAATTGTCTTGTTTCCTACTTATTAGAAGAAACTCAACAGCAACAGTTTGCTTTATCAACTGAGTCACTACAACAGATCAACCAGCTTGCAAATCGTCTGATTGAGGATATAGGAATAAAGTTTCAACTGCAATGGACTATATCTAGAGATGGAACTCTTTTAATTACCGAATTTAATGACACTCATATAGGTTCTGATATTTCCCAGCAACTAAATGGATTAGCAGCAGCAACAGGAACTGCAACTGCAAAAGCTTATATAATTGACAATCTTAAAATTAGACCTGAACGTATACCCCCAGGAGTGATCGTAGTTGCATCAGAAATCACTCCTGATTGGCTACCTCTACTGAGAAATGCAATTGGTATTATTACTGAACAAGGTGGTTTTACTAGTCACGCAGCTATTCTAGCAAGAGAAATGAGTATTCCTGCCATTGTTAACGTTTCTCATGCGACCAGTACAATTGAAAGTGGCGAGGAACTGTATATAGATGGAAATAAAGGAGACATTTATCGCTTAGATAGAAGAGAATCAGAAAATTTAATAGTTAATTCCAGTATAGAAGAATTTCAATCTAGTCAAATTTTATCAGAAACACAACTTAGTATTACTAAACCTGAAGATGACAGATCGTATTTGTATACTTTAGAAACAAGGGAACTAGAAAATTTATCTGGTTTTAATCACTCCGGACAAATAATTGCGACTAAATTACTAGTTAATTTGAGTCAGCCTAACTTAATAGAACAAATACAAAATTTAGCCACAGATGGAGTAGGATTACTCCGCTCAGAACTAATGGCTTTAAATATTTTAGAAGGAAAATCTCCTCACACTTGGCTACAAGAAGAATACACAAATAATTTAAAACAACGCTGGTACGAACAAATAATAAACTTTGTTAGTGCATTTGCTCCCAAACCAGTATTTTATCGCTCCCTAGATTGGCGATCGCATGAAATGTCTTCTCTAGAAAATCACCAACATATTTCTACCGATTCCATCTTAGGGGAGCGTGGAACTTTAAGCTATATGCGCCATCCTGAAATATTTGAGTTTGAATTGGAAGTATTAAAAGCTATTCAAGATAGTGGTTATAGCAATATCAACTTAATTTTACCTTTTGTGCGCACCGTTGAAGAGTTTACTTTTTGTCGCCAGAAGGTAGAGAAAATTGGTTTAAACCAAGTACATCAATTTCAATTGTGGATAATGGCAGAAGTACCTAGCGTACTATTTTTACTACCAGAATATGTGAAAGCTGGAGTTGAGGGAATTTCGATTGGTACAAATGACCTGACTCAACTTTTGCTAGGTATAGATAGAGAAAAAGGAGATTTAGCAACAATATTTGACGAACGTCATCCTGCTATTATGGGTGCCATCTCTCAATTAATACATCAAGCCAGAGACTTAAAAATACCTTGCTCAATTTGCGGTCAAGCTCCCGCCAGATATCCAGAAATTATTGATAAATTAGTTGAATGGGGTATAAGTTCTATTTCCGTTGAACCAGAAGCACTAGAACAAACCCATAGCGCGATCGCTCGTGCAGAAAAAAAATTAATTCTTTCAGCAGCAAGAGAAAAAATTCTTAAAGAACCTATAGATTGAAGTATTTATTAACTATTCAAATTAAACATTCAAATTAAACATTCAAATTAAACATTCAGATTGCCCGAAATGCTCCTTTCTCACTATTTTTATTTAGAATACTTAGGGTAACTACCTTCATTATCCAATACAATCCTGCCAGTACTACAAAAGTAATGGCAATAATTACCAAGGGCTGTTTTCCTAATGTATCTTCTACAGTTTTAGTTATTAAATAGTCTGGTTTGGTAACTAAATCCCAGCTATTAAAACGGAGAAATCTTCCTAAATAGATACCTAATGCACAAAGTAAATGGGTACTTAACTCCATCCATAAAATTAACTTCTTCCTACCAATACGATGTAAGTGATAACCAAAGTTAATTAACGATAAAACATAAGCTTCCATCCCAGCTAAAATTACCACAATGTAAATAGGGATTAACACTAATGTAATGATCCACACTGATGAAATGTAGCGAATGTCATCAATTAAGTGAATAATATCAGTGAGTAGGTAAGGCGCATTAGGTAAAAAAGCATAAAGTCCTATTAAACCCAACCACCATCTAAACCTATAAGCCCATTTCCCAGGTGCGATCGCCAAAATAGTTGCAAGTAGTACAAAAGCAACAAACCAAGCTAGTTGCATTCGTTCTACATCCGCTCGAAAATACATTACTTTTCCCAAAATTTTAGAGACACTTGGGAAAAACAATAGGGACATCAAGCCTAGTAACCACCACAACCAACGATATTCTCGTCGTTGACGAAATAATAGAACGCTTAATGCTAAAGGGATAAAAGCTAGAAATAAGTTCCAGGTCATCCAGTCTGAGTTACGCTGAAATATTTGTGTAGTTCCGTTAATTAGTTCTGTTATCATAAGTACGAAAAATTTTAGATTAGATAAATTTATATAAATTTAGATAAATTTAGACCAAACATAGCCAGGACTTACGCAACGAAGATTTGTCCGAAGCGACGGTCACTATGTGTAGGAAAGCATAAGTCAAGCACGGACACGCGAAGCGTTAACGTCTCGGACGAAATTATGTAGCTTTTGCGTAAGTCCTGATAGCAATACTGAATTAGAGGAAAACTCAAATCAGTTTAAATGAACTCCTTAAGATGATAATGTTCACAAATTTGCGGAGTGTTGCTATAGATCAAAATTAAAATTCTAAGTATAAATATTCATTTATAAGTTAAACTAAACAGCAAATATAGCTTTTCATATATTTTAATTATCAAACCTAAATACTTACATATTTATACTTAAGTATAAATCAAACTAAAAGGCTTTTTTATACTTGTAATTGATGAAAAGATTTATATAATAACTTCATTCTCTTTGAGTCTTTTTCCTGAATTATTTTAAACAATTTTCTAATATTTTTTATCAACACTAAATCAATCGATAATCAAAATTGATTGCTCTGAATCTTGTAACGACTTTGGCGATCTCTTCAATACAAATCAAGTCCTCACCATGAACCCCTCATATTATGTCCGGTTAAACAGTTGTCATATCTGTGGGGACTAAGTAAAGAGTAATGAGTAAAGAGTAATGAGTAGCATCTTTTCAATAGCGTTATATCGTAACTAATTAAGCGGACTTGATATCAAAACTCATGAAACAGAAGAATAGCCAAAAAAATGTTCAAAGTATATATCATTAGTACTTACGTATTGACGGAATTTTTAATTTTGAATTCCTAGGTTCCCCGTAGGTGTTCCCGCATAGTAGGAGGCTGACTAATCATTATCCCAATGCATGGGTATCCAGACAGTAAATACAGAACCAATACCAACACTAGATTCAACGTCAATACGCCCGCGATGCATTTCTATTAACTGCTTAGTTAAAGCTAAACCTAGCCCAGTTCCTCCATAATGACGACGATAAGGAGTATCAAGCTGATGAAATTTCTGGAATAATAAAGGTAATTGTTCTTTTGGAATACCAATACCTGTATCTTCTATTTGAAAAACAGCCATTTTGTCTTCTATCCAAAGACGTAGACTAACATTACCATTTTCAGCAGTGAATTTAATGGCATTACTTAATAAATTCCACAGAATTTGCTTGATTCTTCTAGCATCAGCTTTAAATGTATCTTGTTCGACTTCAAGTTGAGAGTCCAAAGTAAGATTTACCCCTTGACTTTCAGCCTTTTCAGTTAAAGAATCAATGGCTGTTTGAGCTATCTGACGTAAAGAAAATTCACTGACATCTAAAACTGCTTTCCCTGCCTCAATTTGAGATAAATCAAGAATGTCATTAATCATTTCTAACAAATGTTCGCCGCTATCATGGATAGTTTGCAAGTAATCTCTTTGACGGTGACTTAACTCTCCGAAAGACCAACGTAACAGTGTGGAAGACATACCAATTACGTATGTCAGCGGTGTTAATAACTCATGAGATATTGTAGCTAAAAACTCACTTCTAAGACGATTCGCAGCTTCCGCTGCAACTATTGCATCATGTAATGCAACTGTGCGTTCATTAACTCTTTGTTCTAAGGTTTCTTTTTCAAGAGTCAGCGATCGCATTAATTCAGCTTGATGGATGGCGATCGCCATTTGTTCGGCAATGGATGTGAGTAAGTTTTTCTCACTTTCTGTCCAATGATGGGGACTACTGCACTGGTGTGCTATCAGTAAACCCCAAAGTTTTTCCTCGAACATAATTGGTGCAACTAATTTCGCTCGCACCTGGACTTCATGTAAAAAATCTAATAAGCATTTTTCTAATTTATAAGTTTTATCTATATCATCTATAGCCAGAGTAAATCCTTGCAGATACTTTTCCCAGCATTCAGAACTAGATACGAAGCATTTTTTTTCTCGATAATTTAATACTGAAGAAATATGATTATTTCTACATACTTCGTAAACAATATAACCACTATCCTGTGGAGATTTGTCAGTTTTGTGCTGATGATTTAGTTTAGAGTGTTGAAATTTATAAATTACTAATCGATCTAAATTTAAAAACTTTCTTACTTGTGCTACAGCTGTCTCCATTATTACCGACAAATCAAGACTTTGGCGTATCTGTGTGGTAACTTGATTCAACAGCTTCTCCTGAGAAATTTGCTTATTTAAAGCATCTTTGACTTTCTGACAGACAGAAACATGAGGATATAGTAAATTTTCTATTTTGATATCAGATGATGGCTGCGGCAGGAGATAATCTATTAACAATAGAGTAAATTTACTTTGGAGGTGAGAATCATTTGGACTCAAAATTTGGCGATAACGTTCAATATTCTGATAGGTTTGGGAATTTTGTCGAAACAAATCTCTTAATTGTTCGAGGAAAGATGAAATTTCATCAGTATCGAAGGAAAGCTTTACCTCTAGCATTAAGTATTCATTGCTTGAATCATTATTGGAGGAGCCTTCTTTCACCGTATCTTCAGACTTAGTATTATTGGGCTGACCTAGCAATAAAGCACTAAAACCTTCACACACAACAACTGTAAATTGTTTCTCTTGCCATTCTAGGGGTACTGGTATTCTCTCAAGAACTGCTTTTGTAAGCACTAAAGCAGCCTTCCCAATACTTTGAGCCATCTGGTTTAATAAATTCTCAAACTGACGAAACGTACCCAAAGACAGGGTTCGAGAAAAGCCTAAATCGGGAGAACCAAGCATTTTCAAATTTTAGGGAAAGGCGTAAGCTGCTATATGGAAAAATTTTATTGTGTCCTAATCAACAGTTTAAGACTGTCATACTAGATTATGCATCGCATAAGTACGATTGCTGACGGATGTAACCTATCGATTCAAGACGTAACATTTGTAGAACAAACTCCAGCAACTTTTGTATTCCTCACATCTGCCGATACTGATATTCAAACTTTAGCTGTTGCTGTTCCTTCACTGGGTGCTAATTTTCCAACTATCAGAGTTGTGAATTTATTACAGTTACAGCACCAAATAAGCATTGATACTTATGCAGAAGTTGTTCTAGCTTTTGCTAAGGTAATTGTTATCAGACTCTTGGGAGGTCGCTCATACTGGTCTTACGGTTTGGAAGTAGTCAAAGAAATTTCTCACCTTCACAACATAAACCTAATTGTAATACCTGGAGATAATTGTTTTGACCCAGACTTAATAAGTCATTCAACTTTACCTTTATCAAAAGTCAACACAATATGGCGATATTTTAGTGAAGGTGGAGTATATAATCTCATAAATGGATTTCAGTTTATTGCTGATGAATGTTTATTTACTCAGTTTTTACCCCCTCCTCCTCAAGTTATCCCCTCCTTTGGTATTTATAAGTGGCTGCAACAAGCAAAGCTACAGTCAGATAAGTGTTTAAAATTGCCTAAAGTTGGGATATTATTTTATCGCGCCCACTCTTTAGCAGGAAATACTCTAGTTATCGATGCTTTATGTGAAGCTTTAGCGAAACTAGATTTGGAACCTATACCAGTCTTTGTCTCTTCTTTAAGAGATGTTGACATTCAACTGGAGTTAGAAAATATTTTTCAACCCCAAAACTCCAATCCGATTGATTTACTTTTGATTACAACAAGTTTTTCTTTAGCACGTTTAGAAGCAGAAACTCCTAGAGCAGATTTATGGCAAAAACTAAATGTACCAGTGATTCAGGTGATTTTGAGCAGTAATTCTCAAAAAGAGTGGGAATCTCAATCTCAAGGACTTTCTCCTAGAGATATTGCCATGAATGTAGCTCTACCAGAAGTTGATGGCAGAATTATTAGTCGTGCTGTTTCTTTTAAATCCACTCAAAATCGTAACTCTGTTTTGCAAACAGATGTAGTAACCTATGAGCCAGAACCAAGTCGAATTGATTTTGTAGCCCAAATGGCTGCTAAGTGGGTGGGTTTGAGTCAAAAACCTCCTCAAGAACGACGCATCGCTTTAATTATGGCAAATTACCCCACTCGCGACGGACGTATTGCTAACGGTGTAGGTCTAGATACTCCTGCTAGCTGTATAGAAATCCTTAATGCTTTATCTGGGGGTGGTTACAAAGTAGAAAATATTCCCGAAAATAGTGAAGACCTAATTAAAAATTTAACAAAATATATTACTAATGACCCTGAAGGTAGAGAACTACGACCAGTGTCATATCAATTATCTATTGCTGAGTATAAAGAATATTTCCTATCTTTACCGACAGCAGTACAACAGAGAATTAGCCAGCGATGGGGAAAGCCAGAAGAATTGAGGATCTGCTCACATAATTCATACAACAATAATTTTAATCATCCATTCTCTATTCCTGGCATCAAATTAGGTCATATTTTTGTGGGCATTCAGCCAAGCAGAGGTTATGATGTTGACCCAAGCTTAAATTATCATGCCCCAGATTTAGAACCAACACATGATTATCTCGCCTTCTACTATTGGGTACGAGAACATTTCCAAGCTGATGCAATTATTCATTTAGGAAAACATGGCAACTTAGAATGGTTGCCCGGCAAGAGTATTGCTTTATCCGAAAATTGTTATCCGGAAGTTGCTTTGGGTGCAATTCCACATTTATATCCCTTTATTGTTAATGATCCAGGAGAAGGTTCTCAAGCTAAACGTCGCTCTCAAGGGGTAATCATCGATCATTTGACTCCACCTTTGACCCGAGCTGAGCTTTATGGGAATTTACAAAAATTAGAAAACTTAGTAGATGAATACTACGAAGCCGAAAGTTTAGACCCCTCCCGTTTGCAGGCAATAAGCGATCGCATCGTGGAACTAATTAATCAAGAAAATCTTTACATTGATTTAGGAATTCCACGAGAAGCAGAAGTTACGAAAAATTTTAACGCTTCAAATCTAAATTCAAATCTCAATTATATTAATGGATATCTTTGCGAACTAAAGGAAGCTCAAATTCGTGATGGACTACATATTTTTGGACAGTGTCCCCAAGGACAACAACTAAGGGATTTAATTGTCGCAATCGCTCGTCATCCTCATAGTCATCACTTAGGCTTGACTCGCGCGATCGCTCAAGACTGGGGTTTAGATTTCGACCCGTTAACATCTGATTTTGAGTTGGAACTTTCCTATCGTGATTGTGAAATCATAGCTCAGGTAACAACTCAATTAAATACGCAGTTAAATACTCAATTAACTTCATCCACTTGTCATACCGTTGGGGATGCAGTTGAAGTCTTGGAACAACATGCAGCTTACCTCGTCGAAAATCTTATTAAGAGTTTTGGGCAAAATCAAACCACTCCTCACACACAAACTCAGTTAGTACTCAATTGGATTGATTTCTTCCTGCTGAAAGCATTGCAACAAACCGATAAAGAAATTTTTAATTTATTAAATGGTTTAGATGGTGCATATGTACCTAGTGCCCCGGCTGGTGCTCCTACACGGGGTCGTCCAGAAGTTCTACCTACCGGTAATAATTTTTACTCTGTAGATATTCGTTCTTTACCTACGGAAACAGCTTGGGATGTAGGTAGAAAGGCTGCTGAAAACCTGATAGAATTCTATACTCAAGAGCATGGCGAGTATCCGAAAACACTAGCATTATCTATGTGGGGAACTGCTACAATGCGTACAGGAGGTGATGATATATCAGAAGCCCTGGCTTGTTTGGGGGTACAGCCGGTATGGGATGGAGTAGCTAGAAGGGTAGTAGACTTTGAGATTTTACCTTTATCTGTATTGGGAAGACCTAGAGTAGATGTTACTCTAAGAATCTCAGGGTTTTTCAGAGATGCGTTTCCTAACTTAATTGACTTATTCGACAAAGCCGTAATAGCTGTAGCTGCACTGGATGAGCCACCAGAATCCAACCCTTTGGCATTTGCAATCAAACAAGAAACCGAATATTGGCACAAACAAGGGTTAGATGAATCATCAGCCCTTAGGCGATCGCGTTATCGAATATTTGGTTCTAAACCGGGAGCTTATGGTGCAGGTCTGCAAGGATTAATTGAATCTCAGAACTGGAAAGATGATAGAGATTTAGCCCGTGCTTATATTAATTGGAGTTGCTATGCTTATACCAGCCAAAGTCAGGGAAAAGCAGCACCCGAAGCATTTACCAAACGTTTAACACAAATACAAGTAGTACTTCATAACCAGGACAACCGAGAACACGATTTATTAGATTCAGATGATTATTATCAATTTCAAGGTGGTTTAGCAACCGCAGTTCGTTCGACGGGCGATCGCAACCCCGAAATTTATTTCGGAGACAATTCCGTTATATCCCGTCCGAAAGTACGTCGTCTGCAAGCAGAAATAGCCCGAGTTTATCGTTCCCGCGTTATTAATCCTAAATGGATCGAAGGAGTAATGCGCCATGGTTATAAAGGTGCATTTGAAATGTCAGCAACAGTAGACTATCTTTTTGCTTATGATGCTACAACTGATTGCGTAGAAGATTATATGTATCAAGGTGTAGCAAAAGCTTACTTGCTTGACGACAAAGTTTGCGATTTTATTGAGCAACATAATCCTTGGGCTTTACGTGATATCGCCGAGAGATTATTAGAAGCTCACAAGCGCAATTTATGGCAGGATGTAGATATACGGATACTAGAAAACTTGAGGAATATCGTTCATCAAGCCGAAGCCGCAATTGAAGAACAATAAAGGGTAAAGTAAAAAACTATGGAAAATATTGCGTATTTACACTTAGCTTCTACCTATGAAGACTCTCCCAATAGCGAGCTAGTTTCCTTAAGCTATGTGTTCAAAAATACAGTTAAACCAGATTTGAAGAAATTATCTGGTAGTGCGTGGAACTATATGTTGCCACTAATTTTGGTTCTGTCGGTTTTAAGCACATTTAGCAGTGCAATGGCTTTACAGAAAGGAGACAGAGGTCCTTCTGTTTCTAGCTTACAACAGCAACTGCAAAAAGCTGGTTACTATAAAGCTCCGATTACTAGAGTTTACGACCAACCTACAGAAAATGCTGTGCGTTACTTCCAGAAAAAAGCAGGTCTGAGAGTAGACGGTATTGCAGGAGTCTCTACTTTACAAAAACTTGAAGCTTGGCGTCCTAAAACTCCTACCGCAGCTAAACCAAAGAAACCCACAGTAGTTAAGACTAATGCAGTGAAAAAGCCTGTAGCTAAGAGTAGAGTGGCTACAGCAAAATATACCCCTTCTGGTTTTCTCAAACGTGGTAATGAAGGAGAGTCCGTCAGAATATTACAAGAACGCCTGCGAATTGCTAATTTTTATTACGGCAATGCTACAGGTATATTTGGACCAATTACCGAAGATGCAGTTAAACGTTTTCAAGCTGCTTATAACTTAGATGTCGATGGTATCGTCGGACCGGAAACTGGTCGTAAACTTCCACCTTTAGGAATCGGTGGAAATGCTCAAGTTAAGGCAAGAACTGTATCGGTACGTAAAAAGAATCCTGACAACTTAACTCAGGGCGATCGCGGCGAACCGGTGAGAGTGTTACAGGCACAACTAATTAAAGCCGGTTATCTTAAAGGCGAGCCAAATGGCTATTTTGGTTCTTATACCGCTAATGCAGTCAAACGTTTCCAAGGTGACAACTATTTAGCTGTTAGCGGTATTGCCGGACCGACTACTAGAGGTAAACTTTATAGGTTAGTAAATAAAACGAATAAAAGCGAGTTCAATACTCTTGAAATTCAAAGACGTTTGCGAGTCAGAGGTTTTTATAAAGGTCCTCTTAATGGTGTTTTAGACAAGTCAACTCAGAAAGCTATTAAGCAAGCTCAAGAGTTTTATGGTATTAGTCTTAATGATGTTAAAAGCGGACGCTATTACTAATGCCTACGCTTCTCTAACCAAAATATTTGGTGTTTTTTACTTGTCTTCACATTTCTAAAAAATAGATCAAAAACTATTTAGAGGAATTAATTATCTGTTGTTTACCCAAGTGCTTACAGAGGCATAATTGACCTCTGACACTTGGGGCAAACTCCATGTATTGTCAACTGACAATCAAGGAGGTGATACCCCTCTTTTTGAGCAGTTTTTGCTCCAGTTTTAAGAATTGATTCGTTTTTAAATTCTGTAGTTTCGTTACATCTAATACAAATTAAATGATGATGATGGTGTGGATAAGGTTGATTTATTTCATAATGTTTGTGCCCTTCGGCTAAATCTAACTCTCGTAAAATACCCATCCGCGCCATCAATTTTAGAGTTCGATAAATCGTTGAAAGACTTATGCCTTCCCCTTCAGAATCTAGTTTATGATATAGGTCTTCTGCGCTTAAATGCTCTCCCTGGGGGAGTTGTTGGAATATTTGTAATATCGTCTCCCTTTGGGGAGTTAAGCGCCAACCCCGTTCATTAAGTTCCGCCTTTAAGGAGGTAGAGGAATAAATAGTCATAGCTAAATTTTCTCAACAAAGCTTACTAATTGCGAATATAGCAAATATTGGAACTCATTTGCAACAATTGAGAATTATTGAGAACAATTAAGCAGTAAAGATAAATATACTGTTAAAAAAATATGAATTTTTTTAACAATGTGACTTAATTATCTTGCCTTCTTGCTGATGGTAGGGGGGAAATACCCCCAAACCAGCTTAGCTGAGTGATTCTAAATAATCCCGAATTAAATTGCGTCGCTTTGGTTGGCGGAGTTTTTGTAAGGCTTTGGATTCTATCTGACGTACTCGTTCCCGGGATAAATCTAAAGCACGACCAATTTCTGCTAGAGAGTAAGGATGACCATCGGCTAGACCAAAACGCATTAAAATCACATCTCGTTCGCGAGTAGTCAAGTCCGCTAACAAATTTTGCAAATCTCTTTGGAGAGATTCTCGCATCAGCATATCTTCTGGGGTTATACCATCTGTTTCGAGTAATTCTCCTAACTCCGTATCTTTATCTTTACCTACCTTCGTTTCTAAAGAAACAGACCGGGGAACTCGCAGTAGTACTTCTCGTACTTGAGCCGGTGTCATTTCCAACTCTACAGCTAAATCTTCTAAAGTAGGGGTTCTTCCTTTCTCCTGAGCGATTTTGCGTTGAGCCTTTTTGATTTTATTCAGCTTTTCAGTGATGTGAACAGGAAGACGAATAGTACGGCTAGAAGTTGCGATCGCCCGGGTAATGCCTTGACGAATCCACCAGTAAGCATAGGTACTAAAGCGATAACCTTTAGTAGGGTCAAACTTCTCAACAGCTCGCTCCAGACCTAAAGTACCCTCTTGAACCAAATCTAGTAATTCTAAACCACGATTTTGATACTTTTTAGCAACAGAAACAACTAGACGAAGATTCGCCTTAATCATATGTTCCTTGGCTTGAATTCCTTGACTTTGACACTGCTCTAATTGAGTTACGGTTAATTCCGCGATTTCTGCCCAACGACGTTTACCCTGGAACAATATTTGCTTCAATTGAGGGACATCATCAAGTCCAGCAGTTTTTGCCCATCTTCCTAAAGCAGGACGATGTCCCAATTCAGAAGTTAAACGTTCTTGGATTTCAACGACTCTGTAATAACCAGAGATGATCTCATCTTCCTTATTGGCAGAATCAGCGAGCAAAGTTCTTAGCTTTAAATAACGTTGGACTTTTTGGGCTTCGGAAACTTCTTCATCCCGTCCTAACAAACGGACTCTACCAATCTCTTGAAGATATAAACGTACTAAGTCAGTACTGCGACGACCGCTAACAGGGCTAGCACTTACAGCCTCAACCGCTCCATCAGAAATATTCTCTAAATCCTCTTCTATCGGAGAATCAGAAGAAATTTCTTCGCCCTCTTGGGCTGAAGCTTGGACATCAAAATCCTGGTGAGATTGTTGGGTTTCGTAGGCGGTATCTGCGTAAAAAGAAGTTGCTGGCATAAAGTTCGTCTCAATAGCTCCAGATAACAACAAATTGCGGTCAGCTAATCAACTGTTGCTATTGTTCCCGCGATTCGCGATGAACTAACACGGTTTATGGGTTAATTTTGATTTTTTTTCAAAAACAAGATTAATTGTTTTATTTAATACCAGTGGAAAAGGGTTAAACGGCATAACTCCGAACCAATAGCTATCCAAGAGAATGATTGTGTTTAACATTTCCTCATACCCTGTTAAAACACAAACCTGGATAGATATTGACTGTTACTTTTGTTACGTGATATAAACATAGGTCAGATATAAAAAAAATCGCAATCGCCTTATACATAGTCATATCTACATGGCTATGCAGGCGATTTCCTGATGATTTACTATATTCCCTCGTGGGAATATTGATAACTCATAACAATTGTTTCTTAAGTTTGGTTAGTCGAGAAAAGCTTGATTTAGCTAGCTCTAGGAAGTTTTATCAGCACGGGAGAACAGGGAAAAACTGCTACCACTCCTATACATACTCATCAATTACTCAGCCTGGGTTGATTATTACTCTGGCTTAATGTCCCGTTGCATCAATTCCAATAGTGCTTGCTTAGGTGTAATTTCCCCGCTTAGTAAAAGATTTACCTGATGAGTAATCGGCATAGATATATTTTGTTGTCGAGCCCGCTTCACTAAAACTTCAGTCGTATTTATTCCTTCCGCAGTTCCCTCAAGGTTACTAAGAATTTCCTCTAAGTTTTTATCCCTAGCAAGTCCAAAACCGACTTGATAATTGCGACTCAAAGAACTATTGCAAGTAGCAAGTAAATCTCCTAAACCAGATAAACCATAAAAAGTATCTGGTTTCGCACCCCAATGAACACCTATGCGTACCATTTCCGCCAATCCTCTGGTAAGTAAAGCAGCTTTAGCATTCGTTCCTAGGTGCAAACCATCGCATACACCAGACGCGATCGCCATGACATTTTTTAAAGTTCCCCCCAATTCCACTCCCAAGGGGTCATCATTGGTGTAAACTCGAAATCGACTTGAATTGAATATCAATTGTACCGATTCTGCTGCACTTTCTATATTGCTCGCAACTACAGTCGCTGCTGGTAATTCCTGGGTAATTTCCTTAGATAAATTAGGACCGCATAAAACCACAACTGGATGATTAGGAAAATTTTCTTGCCATATCTGTGAAGGTGTACAGGTAGTTTTAGGGTCTAAACCTTTAGTAGCGGTTACAAAAATAGTTTTAGGAGAAATAGGTAAAGACTTCAGCTGAGAAATCACATCTTCTACACCTTTCATAGAAACAGCACTGAGAATAATATCTGCATCTTCTAGTGTCTGTGCTAAAGTTTCCGAACCGCGACGAGAGAACAATCGCACATGATGATTATTAGTTCGTGCAAGAGTTGCAAGTGCTGTCCCCCAAGCACCCGCACCCAGAATTGCAACTGATTTTAGATTACTCATAGACTTGACGCATCCAACAGTGGCGAATATAGCATTTTAGATGTTACCGGATGCTATAACGCACCAGCTTGAAAAATCTGGTTAGCTGTAAGTTTTAAATCGGGAAAAATTTGAGAAATAATTTGTTCATCATTTTGAAACTTAGTTATTCGATATTCACCATCAACTAAGTTTCCCACAGAAATCGTTGGTTGTTTGGGATTTCCAATAAAATTGCGTCCACCCAAAGCTGCATAATCTACAATCCAATATTCGGGAATACCAATCTCCTCATAATCAGCATATTTAAAGTGGTAATCATCCCTCCAATTAGTTGATACAACTTCAATTACCAATGGTATTGACACAGCATTAGTAAGAGTAGATGCTTTCTTCCATAGTGGTTCGTTTGCTAAATTTTGGCGGTTTAAAACCAGAATATCTGGGAAATAGCCAGTATCTTTTTCAGGAGGTTTGACTATAACTTTACTAGGGATACTGTAGGGTAATCCAAGACGCTTAATTTCAAATGGAATTTCGATACCTAAAAATCCTGTTACTTCCTCATGTTCCCCTACTGGTTGCGCCATTTCGATGATATTTCCATTATGTAGTTCGTAGCGTACTCCGGATTCAGGTAGCCAATCGATAAATTCTTCAAATGTTACTAGTTTGGGTAAGGCTTGAGTCATGGATAAAGGATAATTACTGCTTTGAAAATATTATCCCTAATCGAAAGGATTAACGTGCCCATGAATCATGGTAGTTTTTACATCTTGAGCAGAATATGCAGGCAAAACTTATTTTTTCCAGCACTTGTTAAAATAATCTTTAGGGAAATGAGTGACCCGAATGCCTACTGCTACTCAATTAGAAAGTTTATATCGCATTGGCTAGCAACTAACTTATATCATGCTTCAACCGATATATCTTATCTGTGTTGATAATCGAACTGGCAACGTAATATGAGCCAGTATTTTGCAACGGTTGCTCGTAGATTGGAAGCGATCGCGGTTTAGAAATTAGAATAATTGGGTATTCGTTAGATTCAGCCTAGATTTTGGGTATTGGAGTCAAACTCTGAGAAAACAAATTTTGTTAGTTACACCCTCACGTTAAACTACAGAATAACTGATAAATTATTCTTGATAAACGAATTTTATGTCGGCGAAATTTTCTGCCTCTTATCAACCATTCTTACTACGTATTCTTCACGGTTTAACTGGCTTATTTGCGATCGCAGCTATTATTACTGCTTTTTGGACTTACGATATTTATGATGGACGTTGGGGGAAACTTTCGTTACCTAAATTTACAGAAATTGAAGGTATTCATGGAACATTTGGATTGTGGACATTACTAATATTTCCTCTTTTTGTTATCTACGCTTTTCATCGGGGTCAAGGAAGATTAATTCAGTCAGATTCTTTCAGTAAATTGACTCGATTTGGACAACCAATCTGGTGGTATACTCTACATCGGTTAGTTAATACTTTGAGTATTTTAGCTCTAACTTTTGCTATCTTTTCTGGCAAAATGATGGACGAAAAATGGCTACCTCAAGGAAAACTGAATCATCGCTGGTACTATGCTCATCTTATTTCTTGGCTTATCTTAGTGACTTGTGTAGCACTTCATCTGTTAATGAGTATTAAGGTTGGAAATATACCCTTAATTTTATCGATGATTAATTGGCGATTTAGTAGTCAGGATAGTCCTGCTTTGTGGCGTAAACATCTTTCTAATTGGGGTTCTAATTTTCATATAGGGATGATTAAGCAATGGCTATCATCCCTTTCTTTATCTAAAGTTATCGAAATTTTTGTATTAATTACTATTGTTTCAGCTTGGATAATTTCGCTTACTAAAGAAATTGGTTAATTAACCAATTAATTGTTTAATTAATTTCTATATTTTTCTATTTCTCAATCAAGTTTGAAAGTTTTAAATAATTATTTTCATATATGAACCAGTATTTTGCCACGGTTGCTCGTGGATTAGAAGCGATCGCGGCTCAAGAATTAGAACAATTAGGTGCTTGTTCGGTGGAACCGGGATTTTGTGGTGTCGAGTTTAAAGGGGATATTTCCCTACTTTATCGGGTTAATTTATGGGCTAGGCTACCTTTCCGAATTTTATTTAAGGTACGTGAGTTTCGTTGTGTGAGTGCAAAAGATTTATACAGTGGTATTCAAACTATTGATTGGCAAGATTATCTCACGCCAAATCAAACTTTGGCTGTAAATGCTACAGGCAAAAATGACCAACTTAATCATACTCATTTCACAGCACTTCAGGTCAAAAACGCTATTGTTGACCAACAACAGGAAGATTTTGGCGAACGTTCTGATGTTGAACTTCAATCCCCAGATTTACGGGTGAATGTACATATCCGTGGCGAACTTTGCACTGTTAGCTTGGATAGCTCTGGTAGTATTTTACACCGTCGCGGTTATCGTCCTGCGGTGGGAGCAGCACCTTTAAAAGAATCTCTAGCAGCAGCTTTAATTCAACTTTCGGGCTGGGAAACAGAACAAATGTTTTATGACCCCCTTTGTGGTTCTGGTACTTTACCTATAGAAGCTTGTTTAAAGTCCCTGAATATTGCACCGGGTTTGTTTCGTGAGTCCTTTGGGTTTGAAACTTGGCGGGATTTTGATTCATCTCTTTGGGCAACATTACTTAAAGAAGCAGAAAATAGTCAATTTGATAAACTTAAAGCATCAATTTGGGGGAGCGATCGCAATAAATATGTGATTGAGCAAGCAAATATAAATGCAAGAAATTGTGGTGTTGAGAATCGTATTTGGTTTTCTCAGATGGAGCTTTCTGAAGTTGCTGCACCCGCAGATAGTGGGGTTTTATTTTGTAATCCACCTTATGGGGAACGGTTAGGAAAAGATAGCGACTTGGGGACTTTTTACAAACTTTTGGGGGATGTACTTAAACAACAATTCAAAGGTTGGACTGCTTTTGTATTGAGTGGTAACAAGGAATTGTCTAAGTATATTGGATTGAAGTCATCTGAGCGAATTGCTGTATATAACGGGACTTTACCTTGTCAATTAATGAAATATGAATTGTATTAGTAAAAAATAGTTGTAAAGGTTTATTGGTAATTGGTAATGGGTAATATCTTTTCCGTTGAAATCGGAATTACTTAATAGATATAAAAATACCCCTTTATCTAGGGGTATTAAATTAGTTAAAGTAAAAAAATTAAATTAATCCCTTACTTTTCACTCGGGGATATCTTTCCATCAGTTCTCTCACTTGCTCTGCATGATAAGAACTTCTTGTCAATGGAGAAGAAACAACTTGTAAAAAACCAATTTCTTCACCAAATGCTTTCCAAGCTGCAAATTGATTCGGATTTACAAATTCATCTACATTTAAATGCTTCTGAGTTGGCTGCAAATATTGTCCAATAGTTAATATATCACAATCAACATTTCGTAAGTCCTGCATAACTTGGCGAACTTCGGCATCTGTTTCACTTAAACCCACCATAATTCCAGATTTAGTATAAATCCAGGGTGTAATTTGACGTGAGAGTTTCAACAACTCTAATGTTCGTTGATAATCACCTTGGGGACGGGTACGACGATACAAACGAGGAACAGTTTCGGTATTGTGATTAAGGACTTCTGGTTGTGCTTTAAGAATGATTTTTAGCGCTTCCCAATTACCACATAGGTCGGGAATTAATACTTCAATTGTTGTCTTCGGTGAAACCTCCCGAACCACTTCAATACACCGCACAAATTGAGAAGCACCACCATCAGGTAAATCATCTCGATTCACGGAAGTAATCACCACATGATTGAGATTCATTCGTCTTACAGCTTCAGCTAATCGCGCAGGTTCGGTGGGGTCTAATTCTCTAGTTGTTTTATCAAAATCAATATCACAGTAAGGACAAGCGCGAGTACAAGCCGGTCCCATAATTAAAAACGTAGCAGTCCCGGCGTTGAAACACTCACCAATATTAGGACAGGATGCTTCCTCGCAAACCGTATTTAGGGACAAATCCCGTAAAACTTCTTTAACATTACCAACACGTTCCCATTGAGGAGCTTTTACCCGCAGCCAGTCTGGTTTGACAGTCACAATTTATTCTTGAATATCTATGAATATATACAAAAATTATGGTAACAATGTTCGGGAAGTGGTGAATTTTTCAATATTTATTTAGCTATGTTTAGATAAATGCCAGTCACTTGTTGACAATTATTCTACCTGTGATAAAATTCCCTAGCATAGATATATTGTACCGGGATGTAGCGCAGCTTGGTAGCGCACTTCGTTCGGGACGAAGGGGCCGCTGGTTCGAATCCAGTCATCCCGATTTATTATTGTCGATTTATTTTACATGGGCAGAGATTAGGTTTTTAGGAATGCAGTTCATTTTGCAATCATTTTGTAATCGATTTATGATTGTCGAATGGGAATTTCGATTTTGAATTCTGTACCTTTCCCCGGTTGGGAAGAGCAAATTAGCTTTCCCCCATGTTTTTCTACAACGATCTGATAACTAATAGATAATCCTAAACCTGTACCTTTGCCTATTGGTTTGGTCGTAAAAAATGGGTCGAATAACTTGGAGCGTATTGTTTCTAGGATTCCTACCCCATTATCCATAATGTGAATTGCAACCCATTCATGGTCAATTTGGTGAGTACGAATAGTAATCGCGGGAATAGATTGTGAATTTGTAGTGCCTCTTTCCTCGAGAGCATCAATTGCATTACCAATCAAATTCATAAATACTTGATTCATCTGACTGGGATAACATTCTACCAAAGGTAAATTCCCGTAATCTCTAATTATTTCAATAACATTTTTTTGTTTTTTAAATTTATGATTGAGAATCATCAAGGTACTCTCAATTCCTTCATGTAAGTCTACTGCTTTATATTCTGCTTCGTCTAATCTAGAAAAATTTCGTAGAGATTTGACTATTGCGCTAATTCGTTTAGTTCCTACTTCTATGGAATTGATAATTTTTGGTAAATCTTCTTGTAAATAATCGAGTTCTAAATCTTCTATTGTTTCTTGAATATAAGATGGAGGATTTTTATATTCTTGCTGATATTTTTGTAATATTTCTAATAAATTATTAGTGTATGTTTGAAGATGGTCGATATTACCATCAATAAAGCTAACAGGATTATTTATTTCATGGGCAATTCCAGCTACCATTTGTCCTAAACTGGACATTTTTTCTGCTTGGATGAGTTGTGTTTGTTTGTCCTGTAACTTTTGTAAAGTATTTTGTAGCTGTTTTACTTGTTTTTTAATAGTTTGTTCTCTTTGTGCAATTCCTTCTGCCATATAATTAAAACTTGTAGCTAATTCCCCCACTTCATCATTGGCAATTATTTCTGCTCGTTCTTGGAAATCACCTTGGGAAAAAGCCTGAGTAGTTTTTTGTAAAAGCTTAATCGGATAAGCGATCGCTCTTCCTAAAAGAATTGCTAATCCTACATCTATAAATAAGGCTAAACCAGCAATCAAGATTTGTATCAGCAAACTTTGCTCAAGTAAAGCATTTAAATCTATTTCTGGAGTACCCCGTACCAGTACTGCAATTGGTTCACCAGCATAGTTAGTTAATGTCTTCGCAGCCATAGTATAAGTTTTTCCTGCTAATTTTATACGTTGAGCTGCTGGTTCACCCTTTGCTGCGATCGCGGATTGAAGTAATGAATTATCGCTAATTGAGATATTTGATAAATTCTTATTTTTATGAGGATATGTTGTTAAAGAAGTTTTGCGTTCAGAACTGCTTAATGAGGATGTAGCTAATTGAAAACTTCCTACTTCTGGAAGTAAATATACCGCATTATAACCACCACTGTGGGTTAAGACAGTTTGATTCACTATTGATTGTTTTCCGTTGACAATATCTCCAGACACTAAAGCACCGACGACTTCCTGGGTTTTTGGGTCTTTGACTGGTGTAATTGTGTAGCGAATTAATAATTGCTTTGATAGTTGCTTTAGTTGCTTTGCTTTGAGTCCTGGTGGTAGTGGTGGTGATTCCTTGATTACTTCTTCGGGACTGATTAGTTCGCTGGTCTTAATTTGTTGGGGATTGCGTAATACCTTGGTAACTAAATTATTGGGGTCAAATACTTCACCAGTGCGATCGCGATTAGCATTGACAATAATTCGTAAATCCTTACCTACTAAAGTCGCATATTCAATATTTCTAGCTTTGACTTCATTCTGGAGAATTTGTCGAACTTGTTGTCGAACTTGTCGCTTTAAATTCGGTTGTAAACTCAGATTTAATCGAGATAGTTTTGCAGCTGTTATAATTGCAGCATTATCAGATTGACCCCGAAAACCAAACCCCATTTGGTCTATTTTAATATTGTAATTAACTTCAGTAAATGCCAGTTCAGATTTAGCTTGATTGACTAAGACACTCCGTCCTCCAGCCACAATCAAAACCGCTCCAACTCCTACTAGTCCGATAATCGAAATAACTTCAGAAGAGAATAATCCGATTAATTGCTTTCGGCGAATTGGTAAATTATAAAACCACCTTAACAACATAAATGTTAGTTTACATGAATTTAGTTTATTATTCACCCAATAAAGTGAAAAATCACTATATTTAATGAAAAATTTGCGCAAGTGATCCCATTACCTCTTTAAGGTCTGATAGTTTTCTTCTAACTCGTAATAAGCCTGCATTAGACAACCTCAGCTTTTTTAGGTCTTTAGCATATTCTGATCCTTTATAAACCAATTGTTTCAAATCGATAAAATATCTAC
>JBCCDM010000045.1:0-21592 GCA_039030795.1 Cyanobacteria bacterium P01_A01_bin.84 | reverse complement strand
TTGAATTTTAAAAAATGAAAGATATTTTTAGACCATTAGATTAATTTTTGATATTTTTTACCCATAAATATTATAAGGCTCATTAATGATGAGATATATGATAAAAATAATTACAAGTATAGAAAAATCTATTTACGAATAATGACTATAACTAAAATTCCCAAGTTACCAATTCCATCTCCACTTATTGGTGCCGAGACTGGAAGCTTTACTGAGTTTACTATAACTCAAAGAATGCCTAATATTGCTAGGGGAGCGATCGCTGAAAATAGCTTTAACTTAGATATCAATCAGAAATTACGCAACTTAGCGGATACTTTAGAATCGGGTGACATACCAGCACTTGTCAAAGATGAAGGTGTAGATTATGCAGATTGGGAAAAATATAATAAACCATTTATAAATAAACCCTGGATAGATGTACCTTGGTTTTTTGCAGAAACATACTTTTATCGATTAATTTTAAATATTACTGGTTATTTTCGTCCTGGGGAATTTCAAGGTGTGGATCCGTTTTATTCCCAAAAGCAACAGGGTTTAGAAACATCTTTAAGCTCAATCACTAGTTTATGTCTTCAATTAAATAGATTATTCAAACAAAACCAAAGGGATAATTCCGAATCGACCTTCTCAAAGGAAACTCTACAGAGTGCGATCGCTAGGTTTGTATATTTTTCTTTATGGGGAAACAGGGTTGATTTAAGTTTGTGGTCTGCATTGGAAGATAGTGAGACCTTGGATGAATCCCAGGGTAGCGATCGCAGTCAATTTGACATCAAACATCAAGAGTCTTACATCTTAGTTAATGATGTACATGAGGTGGTCAATTTACTTTCCGAAGAAGTCTGTCAACGTGTTGAGTGCATAACAGATAATTCTGGTTTTGAACTTATCTGCGATTTATGTTTGATGGATTTTTTGTTAAGCAGTGGTTTAGTGGAAAAAGTGAAAATGCATTTAAAACCTCATCCCACTTTCGTTTCAGATGCAACAATCAAGGATGTATATCACACCATAAATTATTTAGATAAGACGAATAATGCAGAAATTCTCTTATTTACTCATCGTTTAAAACAGCATTTAGAATCAAAAAGATTAGTTTTAGCTGAAGATTATTTTTGGACTTCACCTTTAGCTTTTTGGGAAATACCAGATGAACTTAAGAGTGAATTAGCACAAGCTAAGCTAGTAATTGTTAAGGGAGATGCAAATTACAGAAGATTATTAGGAGATAGACATTGGGATTTTACTACTAATATTGCAGATATATTATCTTATCTACCTAGTCCTACATTAGCTTTACGTACTCTTAAATCTGAAGTTGCAGCAGGTATAAATCCTGAAACTATTACAAGAGTAGAAGAGCTAGATCCTAACTGGATAACCAATGGAGAGTGGGGACTTATTGAGTTGGTAGCTTCGCTATAAGTTAGATTTAATAATCATTCAGTATTTAGAAAAGAATTAGAAAAGTAAATTGATTATTTTGAATCTCTCATAAGGATACTAGTTGTCACTAGCGTCTACCTATACCACGATGAGGTTTTTGCTGTTCTTCTTTTAGAGACTCGCTGAGTAATATTTTTCTACTAATTATTTGCTCCACTCTTTGCCGTGCAAGTTGTATACGGGTTAAGACTACAATAGTCTCCTCTGTTTCCAATCTTTTGATTAAAAATTTGTTAATCTTTAGTAGTAAATCAAGTGGAATATGTTTTGTAGATTGAGCTACATTTTCTAGTCCGTTGATTGCAGCATAACGTACTACCCACTCTGGATCTTGACAAACCCGAATTAGTACTTCTAGTACCTCAACTTGTGCTAAATTTAGTGTTTCTGGTGTCATTTCATCCCAGATTAAAGTACCTAGTCCTCTAGCTGCTGCTCTGCGAACACTCAAAGCAAAATCATTCTCTGCTGCGTCAAGTAAAGTTTTTAGTCCTCTAAAATCGCCAATACCAGCTAATGCTCGAATTGCCCAAGCTCTAGCTGTATAGTTATGTGCATCAATAAGTTCTAGTAGTGGTTTAACTGAGGCTTTACCTATAGCTATGAGTCCATCCACTGCTGCTACTGCTGCACCTGGATTGTTATAACTCAAAGCTGCAATTAAGACAGGTACAGCTAATTGCGATTTTGCTGCTGCTAGTTCTTCAACTGCATCTAATAATTTATTAGCTGAGTCTGCTTCTTTAACAGCATAAATTAGTTTCTGAATTTCATTCATTTGCGATCGCGCTTAATGTATATTGTCTTTACATTCCTTGCTTTACTTGGTTATTTATATCTAATTTTTATTCTTTTGTAGTGATTATTTTTACAAAACTACTATTTTTATAACTATCTATATATTATTTATACAATTATCTCTACAATAATGAATCCATCAGATCCATGACTCGGATAGCATTTTCAGATAAAGTATTAGAATCTTTACCTTTAATTTCATGCTCTAAGAGTCCTTTGAGAGCAATTAACTTTAAACTATTTTCTGCAAGAGTTTGAGTAATAGCTTCTGCTGCCGGTAGATAACCTATCGCTCCTAAGTCTGATAGCGCGGCACGTCGTAGTTGTAAGTCATCTCCTAACAATGCTTGGGATAACTTCTCTCCATATACAGTTTCGTTGGTTAACTGGTACATTGCTCTAGCTGCTGCATACTGTATGCGTTGGATAGGATGTATTAAAAAAGGTTTTATTAAAGGAATTGTTGAAGTGGCTCCTAAAGTTCCTAAAGCTTCAATTATCGAGTCATAAGGTTGAGAAAAGTCAGGTTGTTCAGGTATTAAATCTTCCCCAAGGATTCCTTGTTGTAATAATTTCACTAAAGCTGGAATGCAAACTCGATCATTTAACATTTCTAATGACTGTGCTGAGGCTTCTCTAACGTAAAAATCTGTACTATCTAAAGATTCTATTAAAGCTGGTATGGCTTCGTGGTTGCCAATTTTACCTAATGCTCTCGCTGCATTTCTTCGTAGAGGATATCCACCTTCAGGAGTTCTATCATCCTCGTCTTTTAAGGCTTTAATTAATTTTGTTACCCCTGCTTGCTCTTGAACTCGAAATCTACCTAACCACCAAGCAGCATAAAAGCGCAAGCCTAAATCTGGACTTTCAAGATTAGCGATCGCCTCTTCTACTGTTAAAGATTCTGTCTTTGTTTTTTCCTCTGTTGTTTCTGTAGTAACTGCTTTGTCTGGATGAGAATTACCCATGAGGAATTAAGTTAAATCTAGATATTATATATACAGTAGAATCAAACAACTCAAGTTTTCAATTTCTAAATTTCTTAATTTTAGATTTATTTAGATTTATTTAGATTGAAATAAAAGTTTCAAGCTTTTTCATTCATGGATATATGTATAAAAAAGCATAGACAATTCTTTTAAATTCCTCTAACTTTATCCGTGGGGTTCTGAATGTTGGAATTGATTATTGTCAATAATAACAATCAATTTTTTTTGTAAAGAGTACCCCTTCCCTGAAAAACAATATGGATTGTATTGTTTTCATATGGAAGATGAATGGCTATATACAACAAGCCCGGAAAGACAAATAACTCCCAGTCTCAAAACAAAAAGCTATTTGCCTCTCCGGGCTAAGATAGATTGCTCTAGCTTAGAGTATTAATAGCGTAATCAAGGTAAGAATTAGCTTCAACCGCAGGGTCGCCGCTTAAACCATGATTGCTTTTAATGTATTTTAAAGCCTCAACATACCAGCTAGGAGATAAATCGAAGGTCTTGTTGATTTCTGCTAAACCACCAATGAGATAGTCATCCATAGGACCTGTACCACCTACTACTAAGCAGTAAGTTACCATGCGTAGGTAATAACCAATATCACGCACACACTTCGCTTTACCAGTAGAGCTAGAAGCGTAGTTAGGACCCTGCATCTGGGTGGTGTAAGGAAATTTGCTGTAAACAGCCTGAGCCGCACCGTCTGCCAAACGCTGAGAATTCGCGCTTAAGCTTTTTGCCGCTTCTAAGCTAGCACTAGCTTGACGAAAACGACCAAAAGCAACCTGCATTTCGGTGCTGCTTAAGAAACGACCTTGAGAATCAGCCGCTGCAACCGCTTCGGTTAGGGGGGTTTTCATTGGTTTGGTATCTCCCTTTTTACAAAATTTTTTTGCTTGAAATTTATTTTGTCTACTTGACAAATGAAACTCATTTAATTCATTTGACAAATATGTTTAGCTAGTCTGTCTAAAGTCTATGAAACTGCTGCTGCTGCGCGATCAAAGTAACCGGATACTTCAGACATTAGAGCGCTGCAATCACCTCTGGTGATACCGTTGGTGTCATTAGCGATCGCTAACGCTGCTTCCTTCATCTTCTCTACACCTACTGCAACAGAAGCACCAGGGGTTCCTAAAGCTAAGTATGTTTCACGCAAGCCATTCAAGCAACGGTCGTCTAAAACGCTACCATCGCCAGAGAAAATAGCATAGGTGATATAGCGTAAGATGATTTCCATGTCACGCAAACAAGCAGCCATACGACGGCTAGTGTAAGCATTACCACCAGGAGCAATTAACTGAGGCTGCTCTGCAAACAAAGAACGTGCTGCATTAGCAACAATAGCGGATGCGTTGCTGGTAATACGGTTAACTGTGTCCATGCGCTTGTTACCTTCAGCAACCATTGCGCTCAATGCATCAATTTGAGAACCAGTAAGATACTCACCTCGAGCATCAGCTTGAGAAACTACTTTTGCAAATGCATCTAACATTACTTCAATCTCCTAATCTCTTAGTAATTGCTTGATTTTACTTGTCGATGGTTAAGTTTATGATCTGCTGAGTGTTTGATTAGTTGAGAAACTAACAAAACCCATTAATGTATAAGTTTAAGGTTTCTAGGCTTAGTGATTAAATTTTTATTTACAAAACTTCACTCACTTCACTCTATTCTGAAATCCTAGAAACTCCTTATTAAAAATGGTTTTTCAACTAGAATACGACATTAGTCTTCCCATTCCTTATATATACAATGTCATCGTCCACAGATTTATTAAAAATTATTATCAAAACTCTTTTTTTTGTTACATAAGTTTACTTTTATGTTACTTCTCACTTACAACTCAAAGCTATTAGCTATTGCCTCTTAGCATTCAGACTAGTAAAAGGTCAGTTTACTTGATAAAGCTATTGAGATTTTGCGAGTTGTCGCTCTAAATCAAATAGAAACCCATGAATATACTCTTCCGTCCATTCCTCACCATAAAAACGCTTGAGCATTCCCCTAGCGGGGTCTTTTTCGGCTCGATAGCGGAGATACCGTAATTGTGCTTGCTCAATTTCAGCTAAATCTTGCTTGTCTTGTATAGATTCTGCTTCTAGGACAAAATCTAAGTAAGCTTTTAGATAATCTTTAAAAGCAGCAAAAACATGAGTTTTTACCACTTCCGTTTCTTGAGGACGGGTCCAGAGAAAAGCAGGGGAGAAAAATGGAGTCGCTTCTTCTGGAAAATCTCCTCCCCATGGTAAATATTGCTGGTGGGTATGAAAAATATCTAAAATCGGCTCAGTATATTTTTTTTGATATGAAGAGCGATCGCGGAATAAGGGTTGCATATCCAAAGCTATAAGGTGTCCACCAGGCAAAGTTACCAGATCGGCTCCAAAAAAGGGTAAATCGTAATTTAAATGGGGAAAAATTACGAAATTAAGCACCTGTAGCGACTCACCACCCTGGACATGAGCAGCCCTAATTTGACGCAACTTATCACTTCTAAAAGCATGGGAAGTAGTCAATACTTCGTACTGATTTTTACCTTTTCCTACCACAGCTGATTTAGATTCAAAACCAGATGGAATAGGATACTCACAAAGATGAAGACGCGACTCCATATATGAAATCGCGTAATCTAGAAACGGTTGGTATATTGTCATTTCTGACCGACTCCACAAGCAAGAGGTAAAGCATCCTCAAACAAAAATTCGTGAAGAAAACGCTCCGACCATTCATGACCGAAATAACTACTAAACAAACCGGAAGCGGGGTCACGTTCGGCACTATACTGGTCGTAATCTTTTTGAGCCTTCCTAATTTTATTAACTTCTACCACATCAGTCAAAGACTCTGCCTGTTCTAAAGACTGCCAGTATAGATTTAAATAATCTTGAAAAGCCTGAAAAACCCTGGTTTCGACAGTTGCAGCATCAGTTTTTGCAAATAACAAATACTTCGAGAAATATTGATTTGCATCATAAAACTTCATTTCCAAATTTTGCGCCAAATCTGGGTAAGCTTCATGTAAAACTTGGAGTGGCTTAATATACTTATCCTGATACGCTTTATCCTGAAACAAAGGCTGAAAGTCCATCACAATTAAATTTTTGACTTTACCAAAAGACAAAAAGTCTATCCCTAGTAAAGGTAAATCATAATTATAAGCAGGATAAATAACGCTATTAAATATCTGAGCGCTTTCCCCAGCATCAATATAGGTATACCGAATTTTCCGCAATTGCGGACACTCATAACACCAACTACGAATTGTCGCTGGATTTCTACCACGTTCGCTAACTCTAGACTCCAAACCCAAAGGAATCGAACGCTCTTGCAAGTTAAATCTTTGAAACAGCTGTTGCTCTAAGTACTCCAAAAAAGGTCTGTACATGAACCTGTGGCTCTTAAATATCTAGTTTTTAACCATACGGAAAATTCTCAACATCTGTCCCACTTTCCAAAAACAAAGCAACAATCCTTAATATGTTGTAGTAAGTGGTGAGCGACCCACAAGGTGGAAATTCAAAATTCAAAATTCCTTCTGCAAAATTTAACTCCACCTTGCAACAAATGAAACTTGTACATTTTTCGATAAATTCTAAAACCCTTGATATACCAGGGTTATAAAATGTGCAAGTTAGGAGTATGAATGGTCAATGGTTAATAGCTCATAGGTGTAGCTAATAATTCCTTCATAACCTCACCACCTAACTCACTCTTTAATTCCTCAGAGCATGAGCTTGAACCATTTTTCCCAAAGTTTCATCAGAGACGCAACGACGTTCGGAACAGTATGTCATTAAATTAACGCCATTCATCATCCTTACAGTACTAACCCGGACTCGAAAATCATCTGTGATGAACCAACAGCGCTCTTGTCCTTGGTTGTTATCGTAATCTGTATCAATTGTTAAAACACCGTCTTGAGCAAACCAGTATCGACAAATTACCGGGATTCCTTCCACATATCCGCGATCGCGTATTAATTTACCACAGAGACCATTCTCATCGTCGGGAACGTCAATTAGTATGGCAGCATAATCGGGGTTTGGTTCGCGGTCGTCTAAATTTGCTTGCCATAAAAAACCCGCTCCACCCATAGCTTTGTTCGGGTCTATATTTTGTTGTACGCATACCTGCAAGACTTTGGGGTCGTCTTTTTCTAAGACTTTTACAATCAAGTTTGATTCCCCTGATTCATCTGCAACCAAATCAAAATGATGGACGCTACGCTGAGTAAACCAGTTTCCTTCGCTTTTGCGAAAAAAGTCCATCATTGTCATTGGTGGTATCAAGTTCATCTATCTTCTGTGCCTCTTAAATCTTTTGCGATCGCGATTACTAGTAATGCTGATATATCACCTAAGATAAAGCGTTGCGAACAGATGTTTACAAAAATTCGTAAAAAATTTGTAAAGAGTTCGTCAATTTTATTTGCTATGGGATTCGTGTTCCAAAATTAAACTGTTATCTCTGGGGTGTGTAACCCTGTGTGCTCTCTAGATATATTGTTATGTGGTATTTAATATATACAAAATTAAATCAAAAAAATTCGTAATTTGACGGATAGGAGTGAAGTATTTAATTAGTTTCCCTAATTAAATCAAATATAGATGCAATATTATGGATTATGCTGCTTATGTTTCTACGAATCACGGTGACTCTTTAGCTGTTCGCAGCAGTGCTAATGGAGAAAAAGTTGATTTTTTAACTAATGGTAGTGAAGTTAGGGTACAAGGTAATTCTGTTCGTATAGGGAATTGGAACTGGGTAAAAATTGGTGCTGAGCGTTGGGTTGCTTCGGAATTTTTAAAAGTTCTTCAAGGAAGCAAAATAGTTGCTATTCGTTCCTCAGAGACTATTGCGGGTGGTTTAAAAGTTTACAAAACACAGTTGATTAATAAAAAGGGTGAAGTCATTGATACAGTTAGATTAATTTCTGGTCGAGTCAATCAACAAACACCATCTCATATCCCCAATACTCAAACTCCTCCTCCATTTGGTATTTACACTTTTCAATATCCTGGTTGGGTATATGAAGGAAAAGATTTGAAAAAAGAGTTTGGTGGAGTTTGGTCTCCTATAATCCCTACTTTCAAAACACAACGTTCAGAAATAGGGATTCACTACGATCCATCAACTTTTAGCAAAACTATCAATGTTGGGACTGCTGGTTGCTTTGCAACACCAACGGTAGAAGAAAAGAAGAAAATGACAAATTTTATTCGTACCCACAAACCAAGTCACTTTGTTTTTTCTGAAAAATGACTTCATATCAATATATCGATCTAATTAAAATAGTTCAAACAATTATATGATTCTCTTTAAAGATTCAATTCATGCCTTACCAATGACACAAATTAATATTCAAACTAATTTTAATAGTATTTCAGAAATAGTCTCAGCTTTGAAAAGTGGTGAAGCTGGAGATAATGTAGATTTATACAAATTTAATTTAAAAGGTGTTGATTTAAATGGAACTAATCTAAACAAAATTAATTTTGTTAATGCCAATTTGCAAGATGCAGATTTACGAGGTGCTAATTTACAAGATGCAGATTTACGAGGTGCTAATTTGCAAGGAGCTAATTTGCAAGATGCTAATTTGCAAGGTGCATATTTAAATCGAACCAATTTGGAGGAAGCTAATCTAGAAGGTACTAACTTGGATGGTGCAACACTAAAACTTTCCCGTTACAATAGTCAGACAAAATGGTCTGAAAACTTTGCTTACAAGTCTTCTGGGGCAGTTGGACCTGGTGCAAACTTAGGGGGAGCATATTTAAACACTGTCAATTTACAATATGCGGATTTACAGAAAACCAATTTTTTAGGAGCATATTTAAGCGGTGCAGACTTAACTGGTGCAAACCTTGAAGGTGCTAGGCTGAGTGGAGCGGATTTACGGTTAGCTTTTTTAACCGGTGCTTGTTTGCGTAATGCTCGCTTGAATAATACCGATTTGAGAGGGGTTGACTTACGAGCAGCAGATTTAAGTAATGTAGAGATGGAAAATATTCAGAATATTGCTGGTGCTGATTTTTCCATGGTTTACGGAATGAGCGATCGCCTCCAAGCTATGCTTTTGAGTCGTCCAGCTTCTGAAATTGATGTCTGGAATGCTTATACTCGCAGAACAACCCGTGAAAGTTTAGGTTGAAAAATTTATGGGAGGATAGGAGACCCGGAGACGGGGAGAAAGAAGAAATAAATAGCGTTGACTCAGTCTCCGATCGAGAAGCTATTACTAATCACCGCTCACCACCCACCATTAACCATTACCTAATCCGAGTCTCTAAATATTGACCAATCATTTGCTCTTCCCCTGCACGGGAAATAACTGTCTGACGGGTGCGGTATTCTGTACCAATTAATTTCAGTTCCTCTTCAAATACAGAACCACCATACTCGGTTCTCAGATGCATGGTGTAGGGGTCGCGTAAATAAAATTTTGCTACTATAGGTTTAGTTGTTGCAAAACCGCGATCGCGATACATTTTATCTTCTAATACGCCAAATGTTGTCGAGCCTGTTGAAGGTTTGCGACTCTGACTAGTGTAATTACTTTCCCAGGAAACTTTAATTCCAGCAATTAAAGCGGTCTCGTTCTCCAGTTTGTGTAGTTGAGCTAATTGTATTAATTCTTCACTTCCTGGCTCTAAAAATCTGGTTTCTAGCAAACTTACTACTTCCTCAACAGTACCACTCTTCAGGGTGTAATAACGTCTTTGAGAACGCCATTTACTTTCATTGAGTCGAAAAAATTCTACTGTCTGATTGTCTAGAAATGCTCGATCGGCTTGTTGGGAAGATAACATAATGATTTTTCCTCTGGGAGTAAAACATACTAAAAGTGAACAAAAAGTCAATATTTAGTAATATTTTTTATTATAACGATTAAACATTAACTTATGTTACGTTGATAATTTATTTTTGAATGTAATGGTCTAATTAGTTTAGGTATCTTATTAAGAACAATCCTTGATAAATCCCTTATAAGTCCCTTACAAATATGGATTTAATAGACGTAACCAGAATCTAATGTGATTACGTCTACGTGTATGGTATTAAGCTTAGATAAGCTGCCAATTTTCCTTACGAAGGGCAATAAAAGTAGCATATCCTTCTGAGAAGCCTGCCGGATCTGGTAAAAAGTATCTGGGAAACTCTTTATAGGAGCGCCACTCTTCTGATTCATTGTGTCTTAAATGTAAAGCAGGTTCAGATGAACCTGGTGGTTTCCATGTCATTTGACCAACGGGTATGTTACTCATAGGCAAATCCTTGATTTACGTAAATAATATTGATATTAAATATTCCGACTTCTCGGATTGTGACAGACCAATCAATTAAAATTGTAGGATTTTATACTAACTTCATACATATGTTAAGAATTGCTGATATTCAGTACAGAATGTTCAACAATCCCATGGGATTATTTTGCTTGTCTGTCTTGATAAAAACAAAAATATAAGTTGACAGGATCAACTTAATTAATAAGACATAAGTAGGTCTAAATATTACGCAAAACTTCGCATTTATTTTAGAATTGATGAATTTAGGCAATTAATTCATCAATCAACTATTTTCTTGACCACATTCATTTTAAATGACTTAAATGCTTTCAATATAAGCATTTTGAATTATCTCAGTATTTTATTTAGGATATTTTGGGTTAGTGAATTACTGAGAAAAAAGGGAAGCGCAATACGCGCACCGCTTTTTATTTTTTGACTTATTCTTAATTTTAGATAGCCTTAGGATGCCGTTATATTAGCTTCTTCGTAAACATCCAAGTCAAACCAAAAAGTAGTACCAATACCAACTTCGCTGACTAAGTGTACTCTACTGTGATGCTTTTCTATAATGTTTCTGACAATAGAAAGTCCTAAACCAGTACCTTCTAAAGTATGAACCCGGTTCTCAACTCGAAAAAAGCGGTCGAAAATAGCTTTTTGGTCTTCTAATGCGATACCAAGACCTGTATCAGATATTTCTATACGTACTTGAGGTATAGCTGTTTGAGAATTGGAAGTTTGTGCTAAAGCATAAGCACGGAGTGCAATTTTACCACCGGACTTAGTGAACTTTAAGGCATTACCAACTAAGTTTGCTAATACCTGTAGTAACAAATCATAGTTACCTTTTACAAGTGGCGTATCAGTATCAATATCTTGAAAAATTTCTATACCTTTATCTCTGGCATTTAGTTGATGAGTTCTAATAGTTTGTTCAATAGCTTGACTCAAATCAACTGCATCTAAACTATAACGCTTGCCAGATTCAAGTTTAGATAAATCTAAAACATCGTTGACTAAGCGGGTTAATCGGTCGGTTTCATGATTAACGGTTTGAAGAAATTCTTGACGTTCTTCTATACCTAAATCTTCACCATAATCATGTAGGGTTTCGATAAAAGATTTGATATTAAATAAAGGGGTTCGTAATTCGTGGGAAACGTTACTAATAAACTGACTTTTAGCTTCATTTAGTTCAACTTCACGGGTAATATCTTGAATTGTGATAGCCACACCTTTTATATTTTCTCGGAGTTGGTTGAGAACTGTAGTCAGAAGAATCCGGACTGTACGTTGAGTAGGTTCATTGATTTGGATACGAAATTCTGCACTTTCCTGTTCCCCAGCAGTTAATTTATATAGGGGACGGGTAATTTCTACCTGCATTGCTTGTGGTAAGTAATGCAAGACATTATGACCAATTACATCCACATCTTCCCAGCCAAATATACGTTGTGCAGTGGGGTTAACTAATATGACCTGCATATCGTTATCAATTAAAACAGCTCCATCAGCAATAGTCGAAACTAAAGTTTCTAACTTCGCTTTTGCTGCGGTTAATTCTTCAATATTTTGTTCTTCATAGCTTTCTAAACGTTCAGCCATTTCATTAAAACTTCCAATCAACTCCCCCAGTTCCCCACCAAGGGGTAAGTCAATGCGTTGCTTGAAATTTCCGGCAGAAATTTGTTTAACGCCTCCCAATAATTCTTTAATAGGTTTAGTAATAGTCAAAGCATTCATCACACCTGCTAAAATTACCATTACCCAAATAGTGATAAATACAGCAATTGTCACATCGCGGGTAAAGTTAGTAGAAATAACTGCGGTGGGATTAGGATTAATACCAATTGCTAGTACTCCTAAATACTTTCCATCAACATTTAAGGGAACAAAAACATCCGTCACCTCCCCATCTGGTGACTTATGTTGTCGTACCATTGGTTTTTCTGCATCAGCAGCATAATTTTCTGGTAGCTGAATACGTCGTTGAATAGTCAGAGAGTTTTCTACTTCTGGTTCCCAAAAAGGAATACCAAAATATATTTTTCCCGTTTCATCAGCATAAAGCATATAACGAATGCTAGAAGTACTGGTATAGAAACGCTGTGAAAATTTAGCAACTTCCGTCAAATTCTTCTCAGCAATCATTGGTTCGACATCAGCAGCGATTAAGAGCGCTAAATCTCGACCAAAACGGGTATCGTTAATTTGTGCATCTTGTTGAATTGTATTGACAGCCCAAAATGTTAAACCGCTCATTACCAAAGATACTATCAAGGTAGCAGCAGCCAAAAGCTTTGTTTGCAGGGTAAATTCCGACCACCATTTTGCGATCGCAGCCCTCGTACTTCCCAGGGTCATTGCTTCGCGGAAACCCGTTAGATTTAGACCTAAGTGCATACCCTGGGAGCATATCGCTTCTCGAATTGTTGTTAAAATTGAAAACATATTAAATGTGCTTGTTAGTGGTTTTTATTAATTAGCTTTTGGCTTTTAGCTTTTAGCTTATGGCTTTTAGCTAATAGCTGGAAATAACACTAACCACTAAAAAATTAACAGTTATTTTGAAAAAATGGGAGAGAGAGGGACTTAGAAAATGTGAAAAATTCCAGCACTCCCTAGGAGAACCTTTTCAACGAACCAGCATTCAAAATAGATGATTAACGTCAGTTTGGGCTAAGGATGTTTATTCAACTTTAAGTAGCTCAAACAACACAAATACATTGATGTGTACCAAAATCAAGCAATAATACAATAAGGGTTTGATCTGATCCTGAATAATGGTTGATTAGGCTGGCTATAACACATCATCCATTACCCATTACCCGATACCCAATATCTCCACGGAAGTACATCCCCTCAAATTCTATCTGTTTAATTCCTTCGTATGCTGTAGTTAAAGCTTGTTTAAAATCTATACCGATACCGGTAACATTGAGAACTCTACCCCCATCTGTGACTAATGTAGATGAATCTAATTTTGTACCAGCGTGAAATACTATTGCGTTGAGTTGTTTTGCTTTTTCAATACCTGCGATCGCTTTTCCTTTGTGATAATTACCTGGATAACCTCCTGATGCAGCAACGACGGTAGCAGCAGCACTATTTTTCCACTTAATTGACGGCATATCTGCTAAACGCTGTTCTATACAGGCTAACATTAATTCTTCTAGGGGAGTTTCTAATAATGGTAGTATTACTTGGGTCTCTGGATCCCCAAAACGACAGTTAAACTCTAGTACCTTGACTTCACCTTGTGGAGAAATCATTAAACCAGCGTAAAGTACACCCCGGTAGTCGATATTTTTATTTTTGAAGGTAGCGATCGCTTTTTCTAATATTTCGTTTTGAGTAAATTCCATGATTTCTGATGTCGCAATGGGTGCTGGTGCGTATGCTCCCATCCCTCCGGTGTTATCTCCTGTATCGCCTTCACCTACTCTTTTATGGTCTTGGGCGGGTAATAATGCTCTAATAGTTATACCATCGGTTATGGCTAAAACTGATACTTCCTGACCTGGGAGAAACTCTTCTATCACCACAAATTTCCCAGCACTGCCAAACTGTCCACTAAACATGGCATCAACTGCAAAATTTGCTTTTTCTAAGGTTTCGGCAACTATCACACCTTTACCAGCAGCTAAACCATCAGCTTTGACTACTATAGGAACTCCTTGGGAGTTAATGTAAGATTTAGCCGAATCAGCATCAGTGAATACCGCAGAGACTGCTGTCGGAATACCAGCCTCCTGCATAAAAGCTTTTGCCCAAGCTTTACTAGATTCAATTTGCGCTCCGGCTTTACAAGGACCAAAAACAGGTATTCCTAATGATTGTAGATAATCAGCGATCCCCTGGGCGAGAGGTATTTCTGGTCCTACGACAATAAAAGAGATATTAGAATTTTGGGCAAATTGAGCAATATTTTCAAAGTCGTTCACCTTTAGAGGCAAATTTTGACACCTTTTCATGCTCGCTGTACCGCCATTACCGGGTACGCAAACAACTTGTTGTACCCTTTGAGATTGTAGTAACGACCACGCGATCGCGTGTTCTCTTCCCCCATTTCCAATAACTAAAACTCTCACTTATCACCTCATCCACAATCAAGCCAAGGGACATTATCATACAAAAAATTGTATGCTACACATTATTTTTATTTACTTTTAATTTGTAAATTTCCCTAGAAGCAATGAGTTCACAAAAACCAGAAGAAATTAATTATACATGGTTTTCTTAACTTTTTCTCGCAACTTTAACTTTATCCACTTAACACTGAGTAACTTAAATACATCATTTTGAGGAATGCAAAATCTAAGTTGAGATATTCATAGGTACATCATAAGTACATCTAAACCAACAATTGACTATCGTAAAAGAAAGTATTAAGACATCAAGTTTGAGAAAATTATGACAAAAAGTATAGTTACTGGGGCTGCGGGTTTTATTGGTTCTACTCTGGTAGAAAAGCTATTAGAGCAAGGTGAAGAAGTAATAGGTATTGATGAATTTAACGATTACTACGACCCTAATTTAAAGCGAACCAATATAGCTTCAGCCCAAAATAATCATAATTACCAGTTGATTGAGAGTGATATTCAACTCCTAGATTGGCAATCCCTACTAGAAGGTGTAGATGTAGTTTATCATCAAGCAGCTCAGGCAGGAGTCAGAGCAAGTTGGGGTCAGGGTTTTGGTTCTTATACAAAAAGAAATCTTGATTCTACCCAGATTATATTAGAAGCTGCGAAAAGCGCGCCTAATTTAAAAAGACTGATTTATGCTTCTTCTTCTAGTATTTACGGTGATGCTGCAACTCTACCGACTCATGAGGGTATTTGTCCGAATCCGGTTTCACCTTACGGGATCACTAAGTTAGCAGCAGAGCAATTGTGCGGACTGTATCACAAAAACTTTGGCGTACCATTCGTAGCTTTACGTTACTTTACAGTTTATGGTCCGAGACAACGTCCGGATATGGCATTTCATAAGTTTTTCAAAGCAATTTTAGAAGATAAAGCTATACCTATTTATGGAGACGGGCAACAAACACGAGATTTTACCTTCATCACTGATGCGATCGCGGCTAATATTGCAGCTGCTCAAGTACCAGGAGCAGTAGGAGAGGTGTTTAATATCGGTGGTGGTAGTAGAGTCGTATTAACAGAAATACTCGACACCATTGAAGGAATTGTCAGTAAACCCATTAAAAGAGAATACATTGAGAAAGCTAAAGGAGACGCTCGTCATACTGCTGCTGATGTATCAAAGGCTAATGAGATATTAGGTTATCAACCCCGGGTTTCTTTAAAAGCGGGTTTGATGGAAGAATGGGAGTGGGTCAAGTATTTGTATCAATTCGATCATCGGTATAGAAAATAGATACAAAGATAAAATATAACCTAATCAATATATGAGGATAACCGGGTAGCAGAAGTATTTAGGAAGTTTTTATCCGATGTTTTTGGAATTCAATATTCCGGATTCCTTTCCTTCTCCAAAAGAACCCGATAAAAAATATTATTCTTTGTCACAGATTTATCACAACCTAGTGAATAAACTAAACACATCAGGTAAGAAGGAGGAAAAACCATGGAATGCATTAAAGTTATCGGTTGGAGAACCAAGAATAAATACAAGTTATCTGGAAACGGACAAGATAATTGCACATCATATTTGTTTTCCCTTGGTTACAACGCGATCAAAACTATCAGATGTGGAAGTAGTGCGATTGAAGTATATGAGTCAGCAACAGGAGAATTTGCTGTTTACTCTTCTTTACAAGTCGATCGAACCAGAGAGTATATTCATATCAATATTCCTAGCGAGCAAGACGTAAAGAGATTAATTGATTATGTTTTGCGTAAATTAGGATTTTAAGAAATTTATGACTATAACTTTTAGCTTTTCAATGGATAGGGAGATGCAAGATTTTATTTGTTTACGAGTTTGGCAAAAAGCTCATGATTTGACTAGAAAGATTTACCAAACTACTCGAAAATTTCCTTCAGAAGAAAAACCTGGCTTAATAAGTCAGATTCGCAAAGCTTCTTTTTCGATTAAGTCTAATGTAGAAGAAGGTTGTATAAACAATAATGACAAAGAATTTGCTAGGTTGATTTCAAGTGCACAAGGAAGTGTGTGTGAGGTACAGAGTAAATTAATCTTGGCAAAAGATTTGTATTATTTACCTGATAATGAATTTAACGTTTTAGAACAGAAAATTTTAGAAATCAGTATAATATTAAGTACTCTAAAACAAATGCTCAGAAGCTATTAGTTATTTATCCGTTAGCTTCAAACCAATAGTCTCAAACCAATAGCCTCAAACCAATAGCTTCAAACAAACTACTCCCACCTCTTGAGCTGATTACTAGTATTTCGTAGCAAAGAACTTATTTGAGTGCGACGATTTTCAAAATTAGCCGCGATCGCAATAAACATAATTCCGAGAATTAAACCTACAATCCATTTAATAAAGGGATTGCGTCCTATATATAAAACTAGTTGATAAAAGCCGGTTGCAAAGAATGCAGCTGTCCCTACGTAAAGAAAAGCACGTATTCGCAATGCTAAACCAGCAAATATCGCAATAATACTAAATATTCCTGGTATTAAGGCATTATCTTGATGAAATATTGTTGCCCATCCACAAACAATTCCAATTGCTAATGAGCGTATTATGTGTCTGCTTTCCCTTGATTCTGGTAATTTCAAATAAGGGTCAAATTGGGCAATGTAGAGCAAAGATAATCCAATCAAGCTAACGTACCATTGAATATCTGTAACCTGTAATTCTATAAGCGATCGCCACAGTGCCCAGTTAAATAATATCAAGCTGATATAGGTAAAGCGGAATTTTTTCCCAATGATAGCTAGGAATACATAAAATCCTGCTACTAAAATTAAAGTAATTGGGTAAATTTCTAAACTAGTAAAATAGATAAAGATTAATGGCAAAATATATGAAACATTGTGCCAAGGCTGTTTTGACCACCCCCACTTAGACCAGGGTAAAATATAGAAGAAATAAGCAGCAACACAAGCGATCGCAGCTTGCCAAGGACGTAATATACCAGTAGATAATCTACCTATTGGTGTTTCTAAAAGGTATAAACTGATTAAACCGGCTTCAATTAAACCCAAATAAACCCAGAAGTCATCCGCTTGAAGATATTTAGGTTGTTTTCTAGATTTTGATTCTGTAGATTCTACTTGTTTAGATTCTACTTGTTTAAAACTTGTGGGAGTAGCTAAAACTTTTCCCTGAAAAATAGCGTAGCGCACTAATACCAAACCTACACCAAATGCTAAGGAATTCTGCCCCACCGGAGTATTAAGGGCACCTAAAACTAAAGCACTACTCAAACCCCAATGAATATGAGATATTGTCTTTATCTCCAAAGAACTCAAACCCAAATAACTTCGCAGTAATGGTGATAAAATCTGATAAGCAGACATGATGCCTGCACCTAAGACTGCCATGACTATGAAAGCATCACCAAAACTGTTACCTGAAGCCTGAGATATCTGGTAAATTAACAACTCATAAGCCGATACTGATACCCCTACCAGTCCCAAATAGAGTAAAGGCTTTAACTTGTGGTTGCGTCTTCCAATACCAATAACAATAAACGATACTAATAAAGAAGATAAACCAGTCCAATGTGCAAAGGTTCCAGAACGGAGAAGAACTCCAAATAAACCATAAATTAAAGGTAATATATTCCAACGTGGAGGAAGAGTGGTTAAATTGTGTTTGCGTTTCCACCATGCACCAAAAAATTGAGTTATTAAACCAAGGAAAATATTAGCGATCGCAATCCTGATGGTTGTTGCTTCCCCAAAACTCAATCCTTGAGTCACAATTAACTCTAAGCACCAAGCAATACCGTAGAATTTCCAGGTCTTAGGTGAGTTCCAACTATGAAAAAATATAGCTGATAAAGTTATAATAGTGGCGATTAAACAGATAAAATTTGGTTGTGTAAAACCTATATAATTTAAAGTCGTATAAGACGATAGTGCAAAGATTTCCAATACACATAGAAGTATTGTCCAAACATTAATTGCCTTTGCATATGAATCAATTAATTGATAATTTCCTGACTGATGATTGCGGGATGATAAAACTTTGGATAGAACCTTGTGTAATCCCCACAAACTAAAAATAGTTACCGAAGTAATTAACAGCCAATTTTCTATAGACAGATAAGGGAAAGCTTTCCATATTAGTATCCCCAGGAAACTCAGACTAAAACCAACAGTAAGAAAAGGAGTGAATTTGTCTTTTAAATATCCTGTATTGAGATACATTAAACCCGCAGCGATACCTAAACCTATCAATCTAATATTATTGAAAGGAAAAGTTAATAGCTGTGCAATACACACAGTTACCACACTAGACCAACGATTAGCTTTGGAAATCTGACCATGAGTACGAGTGGATATGACTGCAAGGGTAATGGGTGTAGCGAACCAGGTTAGTCTCCAATTACTATTTGTAAATCCTGCATAGTAATTTACATAATAATTACTTAAATCTATACTTTCCCTTCCCCATAAAAGAATAAAACTTACCAGTGCTAACCCAAAACCAATATGCCATGCACTTCTTCTCCAAACACCATCACCAACGCTAAATAACCATTCTGCAACCATCAGAATCAGTAGAATAGTAGCCCAGTAATGGAATAATCGCAAATTTGGTAAGTATAAATTTATCCAGGAGCAAATAGTTGAAATAGTCGCAATATTTGTCAAATATGGAAGCAATGACACCTTAGTATCCGCGAAAAGCGATCGCGAGATATTCCTTTGGGAGCGATCTACAACCATCGTATCTGTAGGGGACGATTGCGGTACTTGAGAAAACTCTGGAGAAGATTGTTTGCTGTACTTAAAGGTATATCGAATACTAACAATTATTAAAGTAATAGTAGATAAAAGTAAATTAAGAGAACGCAGTGTCGGATGAAGTAGAGAAATAGTAGTTAATAATAATCCCAAAGATAAATTCAGCAGTTCACTAAATTCTGCTAACCTAGTTTTTCCACTCAGATGTAATTTATCTGAAAATCCTACGAAGGCAATAATATAGGGAAATATTGCCAAACTAAATAATAACCAGTAGTCTGGCTGATAATTAGTATTAGTCAGATTAGCTGCAATATTAACTATTTGTGTCCGTAAATGAATGGGTACTAAATTCCAACCCAACCAAAGTGATTGCAAACCAGCAAAAAATATGACAGCCAAGTCTGCTCTGAGGCTGTATCGTTGTAAACGAGTATAAAAAAACCAAATACCCAAACCACTAATAGCAAAAGCTTGTTCGGGATGATTATTAAAGCTAACCAACCAACCTAAAAAGATTAAAATACCCCCGATTAACTGCCATGGGAAAGTAAAAGATGTTTCCAGTTCACTTACTTTATTAGTTTGTTTATCTTCCTCTCTCTCTCCCTGGGAACGCAAACCCAACCAAGCTATCAAACAACCACAAATACCAACAGCTAAACCTAACTGGGTGACATCTACACCAACAACGAAAACTGCTCGTGCTAATATCAGCAGTAAACTATATATAACAACTGCTACGGGTAAACCCAGTTCTAATTTAGTTCGTGTATTTGTATTTTTAGAATCAGATTCACTTCCCGCTTCACTAATATTTAATTCTCCTTCCTCAGTCGTCTTTCTTAAATTATGTCTTTGAATAACTTGTAAAACAGTCATAGTAGAAGTACCTATACTAGCAATATAAACTGCCAATAAAGGTAATCCTGGAAGCTCCCAACCAAAATTTAAATAACTCAGACCAATAAGATTTACAAAATATAATTTTCTAACCGGAAGATATTTAGTAAATAAACGATGATTGCATAAAGAATTAGTAATGAAACTTAAACTAATAGATGAAAATGTAACAACCACCCAATCAATAGGATGGTGCCATAATTTAAAACTATCTATAGCCCAAAAATTAATCGGAATTAACAATAACGTTACTACTAACAAACTACCCGCAGTTAACTTGAGATTTTCCTGTTTTCCAGCCCAGAAACTCACACCCCAAAATGTTAAAGTATAAGCCCATAAAACACTATATTGTCCTGATGCTGGAAACCTTTCCCATTGACTTGCAGCAAGTACTCCAGAAGACAATACTACTAGAAACATTCCTAGAAACAACAGCCAACGTACGCTTAGTTCTGCAAGTAAAGATTGCAACACAGAACCGATCAAACCTGGTGTCGCAGATGTCTCTCTATTTTTTTGATTTCCACTAACCGCCGGACTATTCAATACCAATTCAGGTTCTGGTATCTTTAACTGCATTTCTTCTACAGGTAACGGTAAATCTAATACTTTACAAGTTAAAGATTCTCGACATATATGTCTTACCTGTCCATCAGATATTAACCCTAAACGTAACCAGATATCTAGCCCTTTTAATAGTCGAGGATGACCCCCATAAAGTTTAAGTTCAATATGAATGGGGCGCTCAGATTTCGATGACATAAACTGCACCCAAAATATATAATTTTTATACTCTTATCTATATCATTATCTTTAATCACTTTGCTTTTCAAGATAAATATGCCACTTATTTGTTTGTCCTAGTTTATACATTTTATGTATAGTTATAGTGAAATTTTGATTACATTTACGGAATATCTATATCTGGAAGTGAATACTATTTGCGATCATTAGTTTCTTTATCTACTAGTATTACTAATTGTAAATATACCAGGACTTAGGGACTTCAGTATGACTCAGATAAGGTAGGTTCAAAAAAAAAGAAATTAGTTAGTTGTTGGAGTCGCGAAAAGTCGAAATAGATTGCAAAAATAGAATAAAAATATTGAGGAGTATAAAATTCGGCTCTTTGGTACTTGTTATGCCAAATAAATAGTCGTAAAAAGGCAGAAGTCAGATGGCAGAAGGCAGAAGGAGAAAGAGTCACATAAAAAAATAAAGATATATTCAATAACTCACCTTGATGCTTTAATAGCCTTTAATAATAAGTGTTTCAAAGTTTTTTGT
>JBCCDM010000044.1:0-21775 GCA_039030795.1 Cyanobacteria bacterium P01_A01_bin.84 | reverse complement strand
ACAAGAATTAAAGGGGAGCGAGGCGAAAACATTGAAAATGCTATTTCTGCTTACCAACAGGCTCTAACTATTTACACTCAACAAGACTTTCCCTATGAATGGGCAATGACTCAAAACAACCTGGGTATTACCTACAGAGAAAGAATCAAAGGAAAGCGAGGCGAAAACATTGAGAATGCTATTTTTGCTTACCAACAAGCTTTAATTATCCGTACTCAAACTGACTTCCCTCAAAATTGGGCTGCAACTCAAAACAACCTTGCTGCGGCATACAGTACAAGCATTAAAGGAGAGCGAGCCGAAAACATTGAGAATGCTATTTTTGCTTGCCAACAAGCTTTAATTATCCGTACTCAAACTGACTTCCCTCAAGATTGGGCAGAAACTCAAAACAACCTTGCTGCGGCATATAGTATAAGAATCAAAGGAGAGCGAGCCGAAAACATCGAGAATGCCATTTGCGCTTACCAACAGGCTTTAATTATCCGTACTCAAAAAGACTTTCCCGTAGATTGTCTCTTAACAGCCAATAACCTAGGTACTTTACACTTTAACGAGGGGAACTGGAAATCGGCAATCGAAGCTTACATCACTGCCATAGAAGCCATTGAACAAAGCCGAGAATGGGCAAGTAATGACTATAACAAACAAGAAATCATATCCAATGCCATTTCTGTTTATCAAAACATTGTGCAAGCCTGTATTAACTCGGGAGAACTTGACAAAGCCCTGGAATTTGTCGAACGGGGTAAAGCCCGTAATCTAGTTGACTTACTTGCTACTCGCGATCTCTATCCTAAAGGGGACATTCCACAAAAAATAATCGATCAATTAGATGATCTTAGACAAAAGGTCATAGCCGAAGAGAAACGATTGAAACAACAAAGTAATTATAAAGGTGGTCTAGATACTAATACTTCTACTGAAGGTAATCGCGATGTAGCAGCAGCTAAAGCTTCTCAAAATGCTGCCTTAGACCGTACTCATCTTAATAATCTATATCATGAACTAGAACAGTTAGTCACTGACAAGATTCAAAAGATCGATCCTGGTTTTCAACTAACTCAGCGAGTCAAACCAATAGAATTTGAACAAATTCAAGCTACATTACCCAACCAGCAAACAGCACTAATAGAATGGTTTATCAGTCAAAAAAATTTCTCGGTTTTTATAGTTACCACACAACAAGCAAAACCATTACATATTGCATACAGCAACGAAGACTATCAACAGGTATTCAGCTATTTCGATCTTTATCTATTTAACTATTCAATATATAAATATCTCAATCAAAAATGGATTAATTTGAGAAGTTTATGCAAACAGTTCTATACTCCCTTTAATCTTCAGCAATTTATTGCCTCAACAGAAATATTTAAATTTCTTCTGATAACTTGTTATCAATTACTGCTAAATAAAAATCTTTGGAAAAATAGCTTGAGCGATCTATTCAGTCAAATTGCTCAAAATCTCCAGCTAGAAACCATCACCGAGCAAATTAAGCAGACCCTTCCTGACTGCAATCAAGTCATTATCGTTCCCCATCGCTGGCTGCATTTGCTACCTATTCATGCTATTCCTTTATCTAACGGTAAATGTCTCTTAGATTTATTCTCTAACGGGGTTAGCTATGCTCCTAGCGTTCAACTGTTAGAACTCACTCAAAAACAAGCAAGGAAAAAGAAAGGAAACAGAGAAGATGAAAACTTTTTCGCCGTACAAAATCCCACTCAAGACTTAGAGTTTACGGAAATTGAAGTTCAAGCAATTAGAAAGCAGTTTTCTCCCCAAGATGATGTCTTAGAAGGCATACAAGCACACAAACAAGCTTTAACCAAAGATAGATTGAGTAAGGCTAACTTATCCCATTTTTCCTGTCATGGCTCGTTTAACTTTGAAAATCCTGAGCTATCTGCATTACACTTGGCAAGTAGTAAGATAGAGGAAAAAACGAAACAAGATTTAGTTGCAACGGTAGAAAAGACTAGATTCTTACCAGATCGAGATGGTAGTTTTATCGATCTCGAACAATGTCTTACTTTGGGCGAAATTTTCGGATTAGATTTGCGTAACTGTCGTCTGGTGACTCTCTCTGCTTGTGAAACTGGTTTAACCGACTTTAAAAGCCTCAGCGATGAATATATAGGCTTACCCAGTGGTTTTCTGTTTGCAGGTAGTCCTAGCGTGGTTAGTAGTCTCTGGGCTGTGAACGATTTATCTACTAGTTTATTGATGATTAAGTTCTATCAGAATTTAGAAGAAATCAATTCAGTTCCAATTGCTCTCAATCAAGCTCAACTGTGGTTGCGTAGCGTTACTAAGGAAGAGCTATATCAGTTCGCTAACAACTTATCAATTCCTAAGTATCAAATAATACCTTATCTCGATGCCGATCTAAAAGAACTTCCTGCTGATACTATTCCTTTTGCTTCTCCCTATTATTGGGCTGCTTTCTGTGCTATTGGCTCTTAAATTACTATATTAGTGCTGCAAAATAAATAAGCTTCTAAAAATTTGATTTGGCTCGATCGCTTTCGGTAAAATCAAGCTAATAAATTCCTTTTTTAGATTTTGACCGTTAACAGGAGCAAGCAGCCGATAATGGACTTACCAGAAGCTTTTATTTCTCTGATCGAAGAACAACCCGAACTATTTACTTCAGAAAATCGGAAAGATTTAGCACAGCAGCAATGGTCTGATAATGCTGATGAACTCGGAGACCAAATTTTTGAATGGGCTTCTGCTAGAAAAAATATTTACGAAGCAGCATTAGAAAAACTATCAGGAAGAGATAATGATCGCCTTCCAGGGGACGGAAAAACAGCTCCTAAACCTAAACCAGAAGATTACAAATCTATGTTGCTTAACGCTATTCAGCGTAACTTGGGAAGTAGATCCCCAAGCGACAAATTGAAGTAGATGAAGCTCATCAATATTTTCTCTGGCGTTGCACAATAAATAGATAATGGCTCAAAAAGATAGAATTGCAATAAAAATCTACAGTTGTTTAATTAGACATGTAATTTTGCAGTTTACGGAAATTACTAAACGAATAAGCGCTAAAACATTATTACTATGTCTAACTATGTAAAGTTTTTTTGATGGATTTAGTATTTCTGCTGCTGAACATCTTTTATTTTAATTCTTATATTTAGAAATTATATTTCCCAACTCGTATTCAGCTCGTTCTGCACTTTCAATTTCTTCAATAATTAAATAAGCAATCTGAGAAAGATTAATCTTCATTCCTACACGATATCTTGCTAACTCGGAAAAATTTGGTAGATCGACGCTTTGCTCAACAATAAATTTTTCAGGATTAGATGGAGATTGAATCCATATTTTTACAGAGAAGCTGGGATGATGAGCAACTAAAGCTTTTTCCTCGAAAATAGGATTTAACAATTCTTCGGATGACGTATTATGCGGTATTAGCGTGATAGGAATTTCTATCGTTTCAGTTTTAATGCCTCTCATCGTAGCGATACTCTCTTGGCGATTAATAAATATTCCTAAACTATGGATAAATTTTTCAGAAGGACTGATTAACTTATTAGCAATAAGACAAGCTCCATAGGAAATTGCATAAGCACTATTCGTAATACTAAAACTTTTATCATGTCTAGAATCGTTATCTTCTATACTCAAAGCCTGGAAGATCGATTTTTGTACAAGATAAAATTGGCAAAAACCACCGACGAAAAATAAACGATCAAAATCTAAATTATTATCACTTAGATAATGTTTTACCCTATTAATAACAACCTCTATTCCTTCAGAAATAGGTTTAAATGCTTGTTCAACTTCTTCATATGTAATGCTATACCCGTCTCCAAAATTGTATAAAGCTTCGCCACCTAAAAGAGAGGCAATTTTCTGAAAATACTTTTGCAGCTTTTTGGTAAATTTGTTGTGACCTGAGATTTTTCTATTCTCAAAGGCTCTCATCAAAACTTTGAATTCAGCACTCAATTCATTGATTGGCTTACCATGTTTTCTCATGTATGCTGCTTCTACACATTTTTTGTCAAATGCAACACCTGCGGACTCTAACCCTTTATCTCCTTCGCCATCAAAATATAATACTTCTATGGAGCAACCATCATGAATTCGACAAAGACTGACATCAAATGTACCGCCTCCCATATCACAGACCAGTAAATTTCCAGAAAACGGCTTTTTCTTGGAAAAAATCGCTCTTTTTTGGTTTTCCCATATGTAATAAGCCGCAGCCGCAACTGGTTCGCTGACTAGCTGGATAAGCTTATCACCAAACCCTAATTCTGTTTGAATAATACGCTGCAAATTTTCTCGACCTTTATTGTTTATGTCTCGTTGCCATATTTCAGGAACAGAAACAACAATTCCTCCTATCTTTCCTTGTTGTTTAGTAAAACTAAAGTCGTTATCAGAAGATAATAGCAGTTCATTCAAATAATCTTTTATAACATCAGATGGCGTTCTACCATTTTGAAAAAGAGAGCGAAACTCGAATTCAAATAAAGGAAGTCGCATCTTAAAATTGGCATAACATTCTATTTCTGGTTGCGATGCTGCTGTTTCGCGTGCTGAAGAACCAATCTCAACAAAATCTTCATCATAAGCAACAAATGAAGGAATATATTTTTGCCCATCAGGACCGCCATACTGAAAGGCTTCCAGATTATTGTTGTGTAAATATGAAATTATTGTATTTGTTGTACCAAAATCAATTCCAATAAAATATGTTTTCATTACTCTGTATATAGTACGCACTGTTCAAAAGCATTTGAGAAGAACATAAATTGAACTATTTAATTTCGTTCTATATAATGCTAATTTATTGTTGCAACATAATTTGAGGCGATTCTAAGCCTTGCTCATTCCGCTTCAGAAAACCTACCAGCAATTAGAGGGAGGATCTATCCAATTAGAAATAGAATACACAATATCTACGTAGCAGACCTTAATTAACCATAAAAGCGATCGCTTTCCCATTGATTTTGGCGTTGGTGAATCTGTAATGCTATTAAACACTTTTTGTCTATAGAGATAAAGACTATAAATTTAAAAAGCTTAGAGCTTAGAGCTACGGTTAGTAATCTTTTATAAGACATTACTTAATGACTAACGCTATTAAGCTAAACCCTGACAGGTAAAAGCTGCCCAATAGAAAGGATGGGATAGAGGCTGCGATCGCTGTATTTCTAAAACGTTTTCTACCAAATCTACAATGTTCAACCAAGCATCATATTTCTGCTTGTAATGTTCGTAATCGATCGTATTGCGAGCTTGTTTTTTTTGTTCTTTAACTTGTTTTCTATTTTCATAAGCTACGGCTAAATCGCGATCGCTTAAATTACGTAGTCTCTGTTGTGCCTGTTGTAAGGCACGGGAGCGAGTTGAACCTTCTTCTTCTTTTCTTGCTTGGTGATAAAAAAACGATAATAAAGCAGTACTAGCATCATCAACTACCCAAAGAGAACTAATTACATTTCTCGCACCAGAACATAAAAAACCTGCTGCAATAGTTAACAAATCATCTGTAGCTGCGGGTTCGCCTAAGCCAGTTTCACAACAGCTAAGATAGACTTCATTTAACTCTTTCATGCGCCATTTAAGGGTAAGAAGTTCTATTAGTTTGAGTTTGCTATCGGCTAAAATAAGTTCCGAATCTAAAGGATTAGCGAGATTAAATTGGGCATGATGACTAGAAAGAAGCCCTTGAACCTGCTTATTGTGTAGTAGATCGTGATAGTTATCCCTATTAGCTGCTGCTTCTCTTAATCTATGATTTTCTGGCACATCATACAGCCAAGCTATTAATTGTTCTTCGATTCTAGAAAATTTGAGATTTTGCTGAGAATAAACTACCGTACCGTAAACCAAAGGAGACTGTTGTTGTGTTCTTGCCTGACAAAATGCCAATACCTGACAACTCGGTACAATTCGCAAAGCAAAGCGATCGCCTAAGTATTCTCCTTTATCTAAAGGTAAAGCGGAAAAGGGAATCAGATGCAATAGTTGATGGGGAACGATGATTAATTCTTCTAAATCCTGAAGATGCTGGCAAACTAACTGGTTTAAATCTAATTTAGTAGCTAGCTCTTCTAAAATCGACTCCATGTTGGCAATCCAACGCTTTTTTAGGCTATCTTCCTTATTTTGATAGGGTTGAAACCAATTTTCTTGTAACCAACTATTTAAGCCTTCTCGACTAAGGCGATCGCAAAGGTGATAGCTAATACTATTCTGACGCAGTACAAAAATGTACGTATGGTTAAATGTCGAATAAAAACTCAGTATTGCTGTAGTAGGAGAATCAATTAATTGTTGCAGTTGCTCGATTTTCTGGAACTCTACTCTAGATATTCCTGCAAACTCTCGATCTAACTCTCTAATTTGCTGCCAAATTCGCTTTTTCTCTGATTCCCATTGTTCGAGATTTTGAACGACTTCAAGTGGCATTTCTTGGCGGTTGCCTACAACATGAATCCCACTACGATAGGTTTCTCCAATGGAATCGGAATCAGGCTTAATGTTTCTTTCATAGCGGGAATGTTTGTTATCAATTTGCCGTTGAAGCTCTTCATATTTTTTTAAATATTCGTGTAATTCTGGGGAAATTTCTTCTTGTTCGGCAAAATTTTTACTGGCAATTAAATCTACTAGATAACGACTGCGGGAGCGTTCTACTGTTTCTAATGCCTTGGCTAAATCTTCTTTCGTACCTGAGTTGACACAAGCTTCTACCATTCGTGCGTACACATCTAATGCTTCTTGAATAATTGCCTGTCGCTGTTCGTCAGAATTAATTTTGTCTCGGCAGATTTCTATTGCTTCAATTGCTACTCCATATCCTGCGATCGCTTCTTGCCATAAATGATTTTTATAAGCTGCATTACCTAAATTTCTTCCTGTACGAGTAGATTCAAAGGGAAAAGTTGTCGGGGTAAAAACCTCTAGTGCTTTTTGGAAACAGGCGATCGCTTTGGGAATTTCACCCAAGGCAATTAACACCAAACCCAGATCGTTTTGGGTTGCTGCCCAAACATAAGTACCAGCTTGTTTTAGTTCCGAGTAAATATTTAAGGCACTTTGATAGGCATTATAAGCCTTACGCAAATTCTCAATTTTAGCTTCATATTTACTCAATTCTCGATAACCATGTCCTAAATAATCGAGTGCCGAAGCGACTACAGGAATTTCCCCTTTGGTTTCCGATACTTCTAAAGCAGCCCGATAACAAGCGACCGCCTCATGAAGATTACTAAGCTTATCACCCAGTGATGATTCTTGAGTTAATGCCCCAACAGCTATTTTCGTTTCTGCCCAATTTTCTTTATTATTGCGATCAGCAGCAGTTACATCGAGAAAAATTGCCAAACACTTCTTTGCCTTTTCTAACAGATTAGCTTTATCTTGTTCCCCAACTGTATCGGCTAGCATTCCATAGGCAACACCTAAATTGTAATTGGTATTAGCGTACTCTTCGGGAAAAGTATCTCTTTTGCGTATTCTGAGGGCATTTTGGTAACAAGCGATCGCTTGACTAGCGTTTACTTTCTTATTTTTTGAATTTAGCTTGTTTAAATTGCGATAAACATTACCTAAATAATTTTGCAACGTCGCCCATTGTTGGGGGGAATTAGCCTCAGAAAAGAAAGTTAATGCTTGATTAAAATAAAAGATCGCTTTATGGTAATTTTCTTTAATATCTTCCAGATAATAATAAGAAACCAAACCTAGAAGATATTGAATTTTTGCCCAGGCTTCTGGATGCTTATTTTTAGATTGTGCTGCTACTCGTTCTAGAATTAAAATAAAGCTGGCATTAGACAAAGACTTATAGTTTTTGAGTAAGTCTCTTTCTTGACCAAACTCGCATTGTAATAGGGCAATTAATAGCTGTTGGTAATTCATTTCTTAAATCCCTAACTTGTTCCATAGCTGTTCTACAAGTTCGAGAAGTTCTGAGGGAGTGGTTGAGATAGTATTTATTTCTGTTTTGTTGCCGTTCTTTCGTGTCGAGACTACTCGCTCTTCCCGTAAAAAATCTACGGCAATTTCACTGCGATCGTCTATATCCTCTGTTTTACTAAACTGTTCTAGTCGGTTGATAAATTCATCTTCTCGCGTTCCCAATACCTGCTGTAAGGCTTTGACTACTGGATCGTTTTGTTGACTGAGTTCCGTCCAAGATTCTATCAAACAAATATCCTCTAACATACTTTCTAGAGAATCAAGAGATGATAGAGGAATAGTTTCTGCTGCTTCTGGTATTTCAGAAGCTTTAATAAAGCCTAGTAAATAAACCTTGTCAATTTTGGGAATATCGGTAGAATCTGTTATCGATACTGGTAGTCGAACTGCAATATAACCCCGACAATTAGGCTCGGTAAACGAAGGTAATGTCATTGTAGAATCATTTGGCTCGACAGGGCGACATTCTAATCTTCCGTAATTAGAAACTGCTAAATCACTGAGATCGAATATAGTTCTTTGTCCTGCTTGCCAGCTATTTCCCTTTTCTAACTTACTGTCAATTTGAATTGCTTCTAAATACGAATGGACTGCATATATAGCAATAGTATTGACAAAAACCTGTTTGGCTTTGCTAATTGTTGTTTGTTCTGAAGCAAATTTGAGAGCTTGTTGATAAGCTTCGGGAGGTACATAAACCTCCACAGATGAAGGAAAATTATTAGAGAGATCATCCATATTTTTTTCTCCATCGCTTTTAATACGCCTAGAATGTGCTACTACTAGATTGCGTTTAACTTTGGCTCTTGTCCATTCTAAGGGGAAGTCTCGCTGTGTATAGATAAGTAGACTATTTTCTAAATATTCAATAGCTCGTTTTAAGTTTTCGGCTCGATCTCCTTTAATTCTTTCACAATAGGCAATACTCAAATTATACTGAGCCATTGCCCACAATAAAGGGAATTTTTGCTTAGTGTAGATACGTAAAGCATTTTGATAGAGTTGAATGGCTTGTTCTAAGTTTTTACTTCTATCTTCTTCGACATTTTGAATAAAAATATTAGCTAGTCTCAACTGCGTATCTGCCCATTTTTCTGGATTGTCTGATTCGGTGTAAACGTTTAAGGCTGACGTATATTGTGCGATCGCATAATTTAAATTATCTCTTTCGCTTATCTTTTCATACACATTAACTGTATCTATGAGATCGAATTGTTTGTAATTTACTCTGTCTTTATCTCTAAAACTCAAACGTTTTAATGCTGTTTCATAAACATCTTCTTTAGATGAAAGGCATCCATAAACTTGATTTTCAAGCTCGTCTAAATCTTCAGACCATTGTTGTCGTGCTAATTTTTCTCGATCTTCTGGAGTAAATAATTCGGGTTGTTCTTCGATCAGTGCAATAAAAGCTTCGGGAAGTAACATATTTTTTTTCTCTAAATTAACTTTTGGTTTGACTTATAAATATTCGCTGTTATTAATCACTTTTTGAAGCTCAGGAAGACAATTAGTTCTCCAGTGCTTGACTAGAGATTTTTCTGATATTTTCCATTGTTCGGCTAACACAGCTATGGGAGTCGAAATTTCAGCAAGCAAACGATTTGTAGCCAAAGCCTGACAGTTACATTGAGGATGTTTATTAGGATAAATATTTTTAAGCCTGTTTGACTTGTCTTGCTTGATGTACTCTATTGCTTCAGGACTTAGATTGTATTTAAGTTCCTCTTCTATAGCAATTTCTTGCAATAATTTATAAAAGCGATCGCGAAGCTTTCCTTCTCTAGCATCAAACAAAGTACCTTTAGGTATTTTCCATGTCTCTGCTATTTCTTCTAAAGTGACTTTTGGCTGCTGAAGAATTCTTTGATCTGCAAAAGACTGACAATTAGCTTGAGGGTATCCTCTTGGATGGCATCTTTTTAATCTGCCTTCTGGATCATTTCTAATATACTGTTCGATTCTTGTAGCTAAAGTCTCTGTATTCCTTTTAATTAGTATTTCCCAAGAATTTGGTTCGTCATAAGTGATAGTATCAACTAAAGATATACTTTGATTTTCATCGAATAGGCGTTCATCGAGAGATGCGAGCGGCTTTCCTCCATTATTTTTTTTCTTTCTTTCCTTTTCTTTTAGGTCATCTTTTGTAAAAAATTTAGTCCTACCTTTGTTCTCTATAAATAGCTTTAAACTATAGCTAATTGAAAACTTATCTTGAGGAACGAATTGAATTAAATTATTACGAGCTAAAATTTTACCAAGAGTATAATTATATTTTTCGTGATAGCGACCGTATACATTTAGAGCTTCAATAATCTGATAAAGATGATGATTAGCTTTACGCCATTTTACTCTTTCTGCTAGTGAAGTAGTTTTTTTATCTTTAGAATATTTAGCAGCATGAATAATTATTTCTACCACTACATCGCTAGGAGTATATTCATCTTCTGGAGAAAAGTAAGCACCAGCAATATTATTGATTTTGATTGCTCTAACAACAGATTCTTTTTCTGGAACGATACTCGCATACTGTTTTAGATACTGTTTTAGATTGCCAACAAATTGTTCGTAAGCCTTATCCAAATACTTATGACATATAACTAACTCGTGATCGCACTTTTCCCTTTGATAAATCTTTAGAGCTTTATTACAGTATTTGACCCCTTCCTCACGAATATTTAACTTTTCGTTTTTATCGTTAAAGCGATCGCCATAATCAAAGTGAACAATTGCTAAGGTCATCTGTAGCTTTGCCCAATCAGTGTTATACGGCTTCTTATAGCTTTTTGCTTTTTCGTTAATACAGGCGATCGAGTCATCATTCAAGCACGAACGATTGTTCTCCAGTAAACTATCCAAGCGATCGCTTTCTGTTTCCAAAACCTGCTTGATTAACGTCTGACATCTATCTCGGTGATTCATGAGCATGACTCCATACCAATAGATTTAATTATTTATCGAGTCGTCCATCTTGGGCTTCCCTTATATCTTCTCGCAGTTCCTTTCAGCTTTTATGCCAAAAATCTAAATTTTTTTTAGTCTGTATCGATTTAGCTAGAAATTTGACGATCGCATTCTATCAAAATGTAGTGAAACACATGCAGGTGGGAGTGACTCGCCTTTCTGAAATACGCATAACTGCCAATAAAGAAAGTTTTGCTTAAGCTACAATAGTATATTTTTTCTCCATTCTATAATTTTTAGGCTAATGGGCATAAATAGTATTGCTCTAGGTGAAATATATAGTAATTCTTTTCTAACAAAAGCTGATGAACGAGCAAAGACAGCAAGCTTATACTACATTAATCGATAAGTTTTTGGCTACTTCTCAGCCAGAAGAAGTAGAAGCTCTTCTATGGCAACATGAAGATTTAATTGATGCTGGTTTAATCGAAAGGATTAAACTCGCAGCAGTAGATTTTAATGAACGACAAAGCGATCGCGGTGAGAAGTTACGAAGTTTAACACAATATTTAACTGAATATATAGAAACTACTCAACCTACTCAAGCAGACTTTGAGTTTCTTTCAGAAGTACTAAGCTTAATTACCGATGGCAAACAGCGAGAACAAATTTATAGTTTATTTCACCAAAACCTGGACAAAATTAATTTGCGACTAGCCAACGCCTTGCAACTTTGGGTGTACGATAATTTGTTAAATCTGGAATTAGAACAACAAAAGGCTAGAAGCTATATTATCGGAAATTTTAGTCTTTACATTAAAGAATTTTCATCGGGAAAACGTGCAGATAATATTGAAATTGCTATTACTGGGTATAAAATTCTTCTTACCATCTGTGACTTTCCTGTTGATTGGGCAAAAACTCAATACAATTTAGGCAATGCCTACTGGAATAGAATCAAAGGAGACAAGGCTGAAAATATTGAACTAGCCATCGAATATTGTCAAAATGCCCTTATTGTCTTTAATCAACAATACTTTCCTGTTTATTGGGCAGGCACACAAAATCATCTAGGCGCAGCTTACAGTGATAGAATCAAAGGAGACAAGGCTGAAAATATTGAACAAGCTATCGAATTTAGTCAGAATGCCCTTTTTGTCTTTAACCAGCAAAACTTCCCAGAAGATTGGGCGAGAACTCAAATCAACCTAGGTAAAGCCTATCTGGATAGAATTAAAGGAGACAAGATTGAAAATATCGAAAGAGCCATCGAATTTGGTCAAAATGCCCTTATTGTCTTTAATCAACAAAACTTCCCTGTTTATTGGGCAAATATTCAAAGCAATCTAGTGGCAGCTTACAACAATAGAATTAAAGGAGACAAAGCTGAAAATATTGAAAGAGCTATCGAATATTGTCAGAATGCCCTCATTATCCGTACTCAACAAGACTTCCCAGAAGATTGGGCGAGAACTCAAATTAACCTAGGTAAAGCCTATACGAATAGAATTAAAGGAGACAAAGCTGAAAACATTGAACTAGCTATTTCTGCTTTTCAAAATGCCCTCTGTGTCTTTATTAAACAAGGCTCTCTTTATGAACATGCACTTTATCATATCAACTTAGGTGATGCATATCAAGCAAGAATAAAAGGAGATCGGGGCGAAAACATTGAACTAGCTATTTCTGCTTTTCAAAATGTTCTCTGTGCTTTAACTCAACAAAACTCTCCATTTGTTTGGGCAAACACACAGGTTTGTTTAGGTAATGCATATAAAGAAAGAACAAAAGGGGGTCGAGCTGAAAATATTAAAAGAGCTATTTTCGCATTTCAAAATGCCCTTCTTGTTTTGACTCAACAAGTCTTTCCCTACGAATGCTTCCTAACTGCGCGTAATCTAGGTTCTCTCTATTTTGCTGAAGGAAACTGGCAGCTAACAGTTGATGTTTACACCACTGCTGTTGAAGCCATCGAACAACTCCGAGAATGGGCAAGTAACGACTATAATAAACAGGAAATTTTCTCTAGAGGCATCGAAGTTTATCAAAACATCGTTCAAGCTTACATCAATCTAGGGCAACTAAACAAAGCGATAGAATATGTGGAACGTAGCAAAGCTCGTAACTTAGTTGATTTGCTTTCAACTCGCGATCTTTATCCCAAAGGAAATATTCCCCAACAGGTAATTGCTCAATTAGACGATCTCAGGAAAAATGCGATCGCTGAAGAGATACGCTTGAGACAGCAAGGTAATTTGAGCAATAGTCGAAACAATAGTTCTTCTACTGAAAATAATCGGGATTTAGCGGCATATAGAATCTCAGAGTGCAACACAGCTATAGATCGTACTCATCTTAATAATCTGCGTCAGCAATTAGAACAGTTAATCGCCGAAGAGATTCAACCTATCGATCCTGCTTTTCAACTAACTCAAAGAGTCGAACCCATAAAATTTGAACAAATTCAAGCTACATTACCTAACAAGCAAACTGCACTAATAGAATGGTTTATCGGTGATGGTACTCTTTCCGCTTTTATTGTTACTCGCCAACAAGCTACACCGCTTCATCTTAACTACAGTGAATCACAATTCAGTAATTTATTAGAGACTGCCGATAGGTATTACATCTCATACAGACAAAGAGACGGGCAATGGCATAATAATTTGCCAAATTTGCTAACTCAATTAGCTCAAAATCTGCAAACAGAAAACATTATCGAGCAGATAAAAACAATTGTTCCTGACTGCAACCAAATAATTCTCGTTCCTCATCGCTGGCTACACCTGTTACCAATTCACGCTGTACCTTTAGATGATGGCAAATGTCTCTTGGACTTATTCGATTATGGTGTAAGCTATGCTCCTAGCGTTCAACTATTAGAATTTACTCAAAAACAAGCAGGGAAAAACCAAGAAATTAAGCAAGAGCAAAGCTTCTTTGCCGTACAAAACCCTACCGAAGACTTGGAATATACTGACATCGAAGTAAAAACTATACGTTCGCAATTTACCCCAAACGATGAAGTATTAAAAACAAAAGAAGCCACCAAAAGCGCGTTAACTAAAGAAAGATTGAGCAAAGCTAACTTATCTCATTTTTCCTGTCATGGCTCGTTTAACTTTGAAAATCCTGAGCTATCTGCATTACACTTGGCAAGTAGTAAGATAGAGGAAAAAACGAAACAAGATTTAGTTGCAACGGCAGAAAAGACTAGATTTTTGCCAGATCGAGATGGTAGTTATATCGATCTCGAACAATGTCTTACTTTGGGCGAAATATTTGGCTTAGATCTGCGTAACTGTTGCTTAGTAACTCTTTCTGCTTGCGAGACTGGTTTAACCGACTTCAAAAGCCTCAGCGACGAATATATTGGTTTACCTAGTGGCTTTTTGTTTGCAGGTAGTCCAAGCGTGGTTAGTAGCCTCTGGGCTGTGAACGATTTATCTACTTCTTTCTTAATGATTAAGTTCTATCAAAATCTACAACAGATGAATTCTGTGCCTATTGCTCTAAATCAGGCTCAACTGTGGTTGCGTAGCCTAACAAGAAAAGAGTTTATCCAATGGAGTAAAAACTTACCCTTGAGAGGAATGCAAAGAGCCAAATTTGAAGCAAAGTTTGTAAATAATGAACATCCTTTTGCATCTCCCTATCATTGGGCTGCTTTCTGCGCTGTCGGTAGTTAGCAGTTATCTAAAATTTACTAAACAACAAAGTAGCTATCCTACAAGAAAGATTAGCTACATTTTTTTATTTTGCATAAAGCAAATCGATTACGTAGATATAAATATAGTCCTAGAGCAAAGAGTAATTTATTGATCGACTAAAATTTATTTTCTCAACAAAGTTGATTATTTAGCATAAATCTTACTCGTAACCTCGATACATAAATAGTTAAAACAAAGGAGCAAGAAACAATGCAACTTCTCAAAGCAGATAGAAAAAAAATCTACACTACAGACTTTACCAAGACTGAAGCTACTAAATCATACAACAGCTTTAGCAATATCGTAATGTTGATTTTAGTATCTTATTTTGGCTTATTTATTAGCACGCTATTCATCATCTTCATGGCATGGTTGGGCGGTATTCCTGTCTATATTTAAAAATCGCAACCGTATGCAGGTTTGATTTTTGAAAAAATTCGCTTTTCTTAAACCATATTTGCATTTGAAATGATTATCATCCACGTCTTGTTTACTTTCGTTCTTAATTTAGATTGAGTGAAATCAATCATAAATTACTTCAAATTCTTTATTTCGGAGCTATTAATATGGCAGTTCTTCAATCAGGTACAGTAGTAAGATTTTCCGTTTCTCAAGGCTCAATAGTATATAACTATACAGGAGTGATTACAAGGTGGAATGGCGCAAGCTACGACATCCAAGTCGGTAGCAAAACGTATTATAATATTCCAGAAAATGCGATTGTTGTAAGCGGTTAATTTTGGTCGAGCGTTGTAAATTCAATTGTTTTTCTTTTCGATTTGGCGATCGCTTTGTAGAACATTAAGTCAACAGTGTTGAAATAGATATTGAGCAACTTGATAAGATAAATCACTTCTCAGTCCAGCTAATCGCAACACTTTCCACTCTTTAACTTCTTCTCCCCTATTTTCTAATTTAGCGATCGCCCATTCAACTCGTCTAATCTGAAAATCTTCTACAGTTTCTAGTACCGATTCTAAATAAGCCTTCGTTTTTGGTAATTTGTCTAAACTCTTTTCCAGCATCACCTTTAATCCAATACCTACTCCCACTCTACTTATTGTAATCCTGACAGGCTTATCTTTATCTAGCAGCTTACTCACCTCATTTTGAACCTGGATCAATATTTGTTCATCTCTGATACTCCAATCAACTTTACCTATAAGCGGTTTTGCCTGCCTCAATTTTGGCGAGTTGTTATTAAGCCAAGTGCGATCGCGTCTATAAAGCCAAGCATAAATATCAGGAGCAAGTTTTCTAAGCTCTGTTTTTGACAATTTTGGATGTTCTTGCTGTAGCTTAAGCCATATATTTCGCTTTTGTCGCTTGATTTCCTTATAGTTGACTAATTTCGCTTTTTTGGTATTGTTATTTGTCTGTAGCTTGTGTAGCTTGTGCTGATTCCATAAGGGGGTTAAATCTAGTAAATCCACATATCGCTTAACTGTCTTGGGATCGACTTTTAGTTCTCTAGCAACTTCTGCCAGTTTTAGCTGTTTAACTTCAACCAACTCTCTGAGCTTATCTTTCCAAACCCAACCATAGTTTATGACTCTGCCAATTCTTAACTTATCTTGTTCTTTTTTATCTTCTCCACTGCGAGAATAAACCATGCCACAATCGCAGCTAAAAGTTCCTAATGGTTGCTTGTTTTTTATGCAATGACTAATCTTTAAATCTGTAACAACTGGCTGAAGATAATGGTCGGCTGCTGCATTGAGACACAGCCAAGGACTGATTCCGAATGGTCTGTATTGGCGATTGTTATTGAAAAAAGAGTCTACTGATTCTTCGAGAAATCTGATTATTAAAAGATGTCTAATAGGATGAAATACTTGACGATGTTTTCTAGCTATCCGAGATACCCAATTATTGTTTTTTTTGTAAGCTACTATTGAATTTGTAATTTCTAAAAACTCTGCGTTATAAAAATAGATAAAATCATCAATCAACTTCTTCTGTCTAACTCGACCAAAAACGTTAGCATAGCCTCTTTCAGTTAGTAAGGTTTGATACTTTTTAGTAAACCATTCAAAAGTTTGACTAGAATAGTTATTTTCCAGCAACTTAGCAATATCTTCAGCTAGATTAACTAAATGTTTTACTGTAGTTTTGTTGTAATTATGCTTCAGGCTCTTGCTAGAACAGTTTAATTCGCTCGCAGCTTCGTACTGATGCCTGTTTGAGGTTTGAATAGAAACTGAGCTATTTTGTAAGGGGATTTCATGAACTGGACAAAAAATTACTCCCTGTATTTGATGCAGTCGATGCCAATATGTTTCGCCGTATTCGTTTAAATCCGATTGTAGACATTTAGGGCAAAATCTAAAGTATTGCAGAGTCCGCATAACACTTGCCATAACTCCTGCGGTTGTATGAATATTTCTACCCTTTGTACTTTTCATTAACCTATAGACTAGTTTTGCTCTTTTTGGAGGTAGAAATGGCGCATAAAACGGGTACAAGGTATGGTTTTGAATTAGATTATCTGCGGTAATAGAAGAACAAGGAGGAAGATTTTGAACCAGATTATCCAAACCACAAGGTAAATCTGCCGTAGCGGTAATATTTCTGGAATTAAATAATTCTTCGATGTTTGCTTTTGGGCTTAAGTTACCACTGCGAATTTGATAGCGTGCAATGCCACTATAAAGTAACTCGCCTGGGTATAGTGTAGGGAAAAATCCAAGCATTTTGACTTGAGATGAATTATTTTAGATGTAGAGAAAAATTAGGCAGCAAGAACTATGCAGCACTTGAAAAAGAGCTACACAAACAAAGAAAGCGATCGCATTAATTTAAAAGTGCGATCGCTCTATATTTCTAAGCTGTCATCAAAGGTTGGTAATCGAGTAACTCAAACCGCCAACCAGCAGCAAAGATTACCTGTTGGGTATTTGGCTGTGTTTCTACATCTAGGCAAAGCACTTCAAAACTCATGCCATTGGATACGTATTCTGGCTCGGAGATAACTTGCCAAACATTTCCCGTGAAGTGCCGAATTATATCGCCTTCAGTTAATTGGTCAGCACAAATTTGGGTTGCTATTTGATTCTGTGCAATCATAGTAATAAGACCTTATTCAATTGGGTTTGTAAGAGAAGGCGTATCATTGCTGTCCAGGCGCGATCGCCTTCTCTTTTGGTTTTAGTATGTAATACTGTTTGATAGAAAATTATTGTAAACCTGTTAATCAACAGTTGTCAACTATTTAGTTGACACTTCTCATATACTTATTAGGTTGGATTTAATTCTATGGCTGTGAAAGTCAGACGTATTGTCAAATTAGAAGTCGAAATACCCGATTTAGGAAAGCGTATTAAGGAGGCTAGAGAAGCCGATCCTCGCTCTGTTACTAAGTTAGCGAAGACGGTTGGTATTTCTCGTAATTATTGGTACCAATTGGAGGCTGAAGCGGTCTTAGGAGGGGTGGCTGAAGATACAATTAGGAAAATAGAAGAAGTCTTAAATGCCGATTTTGGGATTAGTTTTGACAACTAATGTGTTGTTATTTTCAGTAGACGCTTGAGTAAGCGGATAACGTCTTGCGACATTTCATTTAGTTGCAGTTCCAACACCGTCGTTTGAGCAATATTTTCTGAAAGTTCACAACGCCTTACGACATTTCATTTGATTGCAGTTCCCGCTCAGTATGTGTGGCGACGATATCTGGATAGTTCACAACGCCTTACGACATTTCATTTGGTTGCAGTCCCTTCTAGGGTTCTGGGATCATCAAAGTCAAAAATGTTCACAACGCCTTACGACATTTCATTTGGTTGCAGATAAATTCCCCCACCTCTAACTCCAACTCTAAACCGTTCACAACGCCTTACGACATTTCATTTGGTTGCAGCTGCGTAAAGAATCCATGGTTTAGTTGCCTCCATAGTTCACAACGCCTTACGACATTTCATTTGGTTGCAGATCAACCTTTGAATCTCTTACTATGACTAGTCCGAGAAACCAGAATTCAAGAATACTGTTTGTAACTTTAAAATTACGCAAAATACTCTTCAAAACAAGTAAAGTTGAATTCCTACAACCCAAATATATTAGAGGTTTCTAGGTTTTGCAAGCACCTCTATAAGTAAAATAATCGCTCAAGTTATTATTTATATTGGCTTATAGCCATTTCTGGCATTCAAATAAAGTTTACAAACAGAGATCCTTGCAAAAATTATCGAACGATTGCTCAAATTGCTTTCACAATGGTCCAAGCAGAATCTGGAAGAGTGATTGAAGATAGCTTCTTGATGCAGTCGCTCATGGGGGAAACCCCCAAGACCGCGCTGCATCGCTTTTCCAAAGAATAACGTAGCCAGCGAGTATCTTTTGAACCTAGATAGTCAACCCAGTAAGGTAAAGATAAGTCGCCATACTCATCTTGAATTAAATAATTTAGAGTAAGATTAGGATTGATCTCAGTTACTAAATCTACTGAATTTACTAGGTCTCTACTTTCTCCCAAACACAATGCACTAAACCGACTGATTGATAAAGGATCTGCAAATGCTTCAGTGATGCGATCGCATAAACTAGGTTTAGCTTTGTCTTCTCCTTCTTTTACCCAAACCATCAACTCAATGCCAGTTAATATCTCTTGAAAATCTGGTCTGGTGTTTTCTTTGTGGTCGAGCTTTTTCTTCTTGAACCTTCTCATGGTTCTTAGGGTAACAGATTTAGCAGGTTCGGATAAAAGAGCGATCGCAATTTTTACACCACAATGATTGTATCTATCTGTTTCACCTACTAAAGATAGCAGCATTCCATAGACAGTTGAAGGAGGTGGTACGGGATAAGTTTGGCGGTATTCGCGACTGCGAGAAGTAGGAAAGGAAGCAATAGGAACATCAACTTTGAGGATGATTGTCATTTATTCTCCTCAAAGTTGATTGAATCAATAGGACAGAAAAGCAGATCTTCAGTAATTTTTGCTTTCAAAGCGTCTACTGTTGCTTTTACTCCCGAATGCTTGTTAACTCCTTCGTATTCACTACCTTCTAAAAGCTCGGCTATTTCACCTCCAACCCATAATTCGGAAGGATTGAGATCGCCAGTTCTTATCTGTCTCAATAGCTTTGGTATGGAAATATTTCCCAAGTCATCTTCGTCATAGCAGTAGAGAAAGCGTGGTGCGAAATCATTTGTCCAACGTAAAATAATGCTTTCTGGGGCAAAATCAAACAGAAACCTACCGTGATTGCCTCCCACTCTGTAAATGGAAACTATCGCATCCAGTAAATTTAGAACTCTAGCTGGATAGCAACAAGATTCTGGAGTAATACCAAAACCAAATTGATATCTCGTACCGTGAAATTCTGTTCCATAGATTGAGGTGCGGTCTTTCTTGCCACTCTTTGAACTGAAGGTAACTTTGCCGTCATAGGGAATCGTAGAAATAGCGCGAGTAACGTCTAGTCTTCCCCTTCTATCTGTTACGGTACCTTTTGGCTTCGGATTTTTCTTTCGTTTCTTTTTAGTAATAGATTCTGATGCTTGTTCAACAGTCGAATTAACCTGGGTTAGTTCGCCCTCAGCCTGTCTCTCATCGTCCTTAGTATCTTTTTTTGCACTCTCGGCTTCAAAAAAACCCAAGAGATCGTCGTCGATATACTTTACAGGATCGAATTTAGGATCTTGCCATTGGGGATTTTGTTCGTTGGGTAAATTGTCATTCCAGATGCGATTGACTGGAATGCCAGCTTTTTGCCAATAGTATCTAATCGCCCAACGTATTGCCTCTGAGGATACTACTGTATGAGTCTCCCCCTGCCAAAGTAATTTTTGTAGCGTGGTAATATTCCCCTGATTCTCTCCGCGATTGTTGGCAGCCACGCCGTAGAAAGTCAAGATATTACCGTATAAGTGAAATGTCATTGTTACTCCTCCTCTAACGATTTTGATTCTTGTGAAGCTGAATTACTTTCTGTTTGTTGTCGAGCTTTAGGTTTATAGCTAGCTAAAGACAGTAAGGCTAAATCCCTGGCTAGCTTCCAGTTATCTGGCTTGGTAGTTAGAGGCATTAATTCTTCCCAGTAGTCAGCGAGAATAGAAATGTTACCCGCTTTACTCCAGAAGTTAGCTGTCATGAAGTGACGAAAATCTTCCGAGTTTTGACAGCGAATTAAACCAGAGCGAATGCGTTCGTTTTCCCGTTCTATCTGGGTATATTCGCCTTCTTTGGCTCGGCTATAGAGTTTGCCGTAGATTTGTAGTAATGCTTGGTGACAGGCTTTGACAAAGAGTATCTGCGCTTGTTCGTCCCATTGTGCATTTTTGACCATCTGATGTAATCCTTTTTTTTCGTAGCCAACAAACTTGAATGATTCTTTATTTCTTACCGCATCAGTAAAGTTATGCCACCAAGAAAATCCTCTGGCTATGTTTTCGGTAATTAGTTCTCGAATAATGCTTGCAGCAAGGAAATTACCTTCTTCCCATTCCACAACTCGGTTTGGAAAATAGCGATCGCACAATCTATAATCTTCAATTACTTTGTCAGTTATTTCGACAACCTCAACGTTTTTACGAATTTTCTGAAACCCCGTCCATTTAGTTTGACCAAAGGTAATTACTTGACAGCGTTTGAGATAGTTTTGTTTTATAGTACGCAATGCAGCCTGTTGGGTAAGCATGCGAAAACCAGCATCGCTGTAGCCAGAAGCCAGAAGTTGTTGGTAATTCCAGTTGTTGCTTTTTTGTCTCTGCCGAGCGTATGATTCGAGATCGATTATTTCAGGAATGACCAAGCAATATTGAGTTTTGGTGTCGTGAAGATAGGATTTGGGTGCAATGAAATAGAGACAAGCAACAGGCGCGTATAGCAATGCAATCGCTCTTTCTATGGTTTCGGTAAATTGAGTTTCTTTCTTGTAAGCATAATGTTTAACAGCAGCACCAGGATACAGCCAGCCTGTTATGCTAATTGTATTTTGCTTTAAATTACCTCCTTGTCTGATGTCAAATAAAAACAAAAGTTCGAGCCAAGTGTGATGAATAAAAACATAAAGTTTTAATTTAGTAAAAATACGCTTCCAATTAAGTTTTTCTATCGGACATCATTGGTGACAAGTTAAGGGTGTGTGTTTAGGGTCAATCGCTTTTAAGTAATGAGTAATAAGTAATAAGTAATAAGTGTTAGAAGTTGTTTTAATTTTTTCATCTTGGTATGCGCGATCATATCTCTATTTATTCTT
>JBCCDM010000043.1:0-21955 GCA_039030795.1 Cyanobacteria bacterium P01_A01_bin.84 | reverse complement strand
GTCTGCGCCTTTCAATCCCGGGCGATCGCAATATGAGTCCAGTGAGTTCCTCCTTGGCAATAAACTACATATGGTTCTCTTAATGGGCCATCAGCTGAAAACTCAGATGTGCTGCCTTCTATAAATGTTCCACCAGCCATAACTACTTTGCTTTCGTAACCAGGCATTTCGTCGGGAATGGGGTCTAAGTAGGAACCAATAGGAGAATATTGTTGTATGGCTTTACAGAAGGCAATTAACTTTTCAGGAGAGCCGAGTTTAATTGCTTGAATAACATCACGACGTGGGGCTAAAGGTGTGGGATTAACAGGATAACCAAGTTCGTTAAATACATAACCGGTAAGGTGAGTCCCTTTCATGGCTTCACCTACCATCTGAGGCGCTAAAAATAAACCCTGAAATAGTAGTCGATGCTGGTCAAAAGCTGCTCCCCCCTCGCGACCAATACCGGGTGCTGTCAATCTACAGGCTGCGGCTTCTACTAAATTTTTACTGCCAGCAATGTAACCTCCAGCACTAACAATAGTACCCCCTGGATTCTTAATGAGTGACCCCGCCATCAAATCAGCACCAACATGAATTGGTTCTCGATTTTCCACAAATTCGCCGTAGCAATTGTCTACAAAACAAACTGTATCTGGGTTCTGTTGTTTAACTAAGTAAACTATTTTCTCAATTTCAGCAATGGATAAACTAGAACGCCAAGAATAGCCACAAGAACGTTGAATCAATACTAAACGAGTATTTTTTGTTATTCCAGAAGATAAAGCTTGCCAATCAATACTTCCTTCTGGGGTAAGATCCAATTGACGATAATTTACACCAAAATCCATTAAGGAGCCTTGATTTTTGCCTCTCAAACCTATTACTTCTTCCAGAGTGTCATAAGGTGCACCAGCAATAGCTAACATCTCATCACCAGGACGGAGAACACCATACAAAGCACAAGCGATCGCATGAGTTCCAGAAACAAATTGAACTCGTACAATTGCCGATTCGGCACCCATAACTTCTGCAAAAACTTTATCCAGAGTTTCTCGACCTAAATCATCATGACCGTATCCTGTTACACCAGCAAAGTGGTGTGCCCCCACACTATGATTACGGAAGGCGTTTAATACTCTTTGAAGATTTTGCTTGACCTTCTGGTCAATTCCAGAAAAAATTTGTAACAGTGCCTGTTCTGCTCTTTGCAGCTGTTCCAAGCTGTTCATTCGTCCCTCATTATCAAAAAAACTATTTGCGGTGCATTCACCGTTTTATTTCCTGCTCGTATATTTAACGCATCCGATTTCTCGCGAGAGTTTAAGAAGGTTGCGATTTCCTAGGTTGAACAATTCTACTCAGGTTACTGCATGACAACTGTTTCCTCAAGCAAAACTAAAAAAACATTTAATTGGGTAAACACCCTATTTTTCGCTGGAGTTCATATAGGTGCTTTATTTGCCCTACTTCCTAATAACTTCAGCCCCCAAGCAGTTGGTGTTGCTCTCCTACTTTATTGGATAAGTGGTGGTTTGGGAATTACTCTTGGTTTCCACCGTCTTGTTACCCATCGTAGTTTTCAAACCCCTAAGTGGTTGGAATACTTTTTGGTCTTCTGTGGAACTCTCGCTGTTCAAGGAGGACCTATAGAATGGGTTGGAACCCACCGTTTGCACCATTTGCACTCAGACCAAACCTTAGACCCCCACGATTCTAATGAAGGTTTCTGGTGGAGTCATATGGGTTGGTTAGTTCATCATCGACCCCAAGAGTATGATATACCTCGTTTTACTAAAGATATTGCAGAAGACAAGTTTTATCAATTTTTAGAAAAAAATTTCATTCCTATTCAGATTGCTTTAGGTCTATTACTTCTTTTGTGGGGAGGTTGGTCTTTTGTAGTCTGGGGTATTTTTGTCCGAATCGTCATGGTTTGGCATTTGACTTGGCTTGTCAACAGTGCTACTCATAAATTTGGCTATCAATCTCATGATTCTGGTGATAATTCTACTAACTGCTGGTGGGTAGCATTGTTTGTATTTGGTGAAGGTTGGCATAATAATCACCATGCTTTTCAATACTCTGCCCGTCATGGATTACAGTGGTGGGAAATAGATTTTACTTGGATAACTATTCAACTGCTACGTTTGGTAGGTTTAGCCAAGAATGTGAAGCTACCACAGACGTAGATTGATCGGAAATAGTACCTTTGAGGTAAGTAAATCTTTGACATACTTGAAAAAGTAGTCTAATTCATAGGCATTTTGTCATAGCTAGTTTATTCACGCCTCTATTTTTCTATTAATTAATAACTCCAATAGTTAATAGAACTTATGCACAAAAAAACTTATGCATAAACAGCACAAAAAAATAATTAAATTCATTGCGAAATTTATAGCTTGCCACCCATGCATAAGTCATAACTAATTTCAGAAACCCCTGTTGGTATGAGTTTTGTCCCATGTCAGCAGGGGTTTAAACTGTTCATTGGAAGTACCTAAAGGTAATATTTATCTATCGTGAAAGTATAAATTAGGTGCAGAGTGGTATGTCTGCTTGATATAATCCAAGACGCTAATGTTAAAAAACTTCTCAACTATTAGAGGTGTCATACTAGATTTTTTGTACTAACGTTGAAGTTTTTTTTATGTTTCTTTATTCATGACAATATCAACAGTAAACACTAATGAATTCGGCGATGCTCGCTCAAATAAGAGTGTTGCGTCTGACCCAGTTAGTCCCGATTTTAAGCTACAAGACATTATCAAAAGCTTACCTAAAGAGTGTTTTGAGTTAAATCCCTTTAAAGCTTGGACTTCCCTGCTCATCAATGTTTCGATGGTAACTTTGGGTTACGTTAGTCTAGTATTTGCTCCTTGGTTTTTATTACCAGTTGCATGGATTTTCACCGGTACGGCTTTGACCGGTTTTTTTGTGATTGGTCATGACTGCGCTCATCGTTCTTTTTCTAAAAAGCGTTGGGTAAATGATTTGGTAGGTCATTTGATGATGATGCCTTTGATTTATCCTTTTCATAGTTGGCGCATTAAGCATAATTATCATCATACTCACACTAATAAGCTGGATGAAGATAATGCATGGCATCCTATCAGACCCGAAACATATGAAACTTGGCATCCTTTAGCTCAATGGGGATTTCGTCGGATTATGCTCAACCGCTTGTGGTGGTTAGCTTCAATTTTGCATTGGGCAAATTTACACTTCAATCCGTCCAATTTTCGAGAAAAGGATCGTTCTGACATTAAACTTTCAGTTGCTGTAGTTGCGCTATTTGCAATTGTTGCTTTCCCCTCACTGATTATTACCGGTGGTATTTGGGCATTTGTCAAATTCTGGTTGATTCCTTGGCTGGGATACCATTTCTGGATGAGTACCTTCACCTTGGTACACCATACAAATTCAGAAGTTCCCTTTACTCCCGAACCTGAATGGAATCCTGCGATCGCACAATTATCTGGTTCTGTTCACTGCGATTATCCACGCTGGGTTGAGTTCTTGTGTCACGATATTAACGTTCACGTCCCTCACCATATTTCGACTGCCATTCCTGCTTACAATCTACGTCTTGCTCATCAGATTTTGAAGGAAAAATGGGGCTCGTATATGTTAAGTGATCGCCGTTTTTCTTGGTCTTTAATGAAGGAAATCACAGACCAGTGCAATTTATATATTCCTGAAAGTGGTTATATTTCTTTTAAGGAATATTATGAACAGAAATAAATTTGGCTGTTCCCCTTTCAATCTTGATTTCTACTACTGTTGATAGCCATTGTGCTGTAATTAAAATGCTACGGCTCAAAGCATTTTGCTATAGCCGTAGACATTCTCAATAACAAGTCCGCTTATCTTATAAAAAATCAAGTGCAATCCAATACAATTAAAGATACCTCTCTTCATTCTGGTGAAATTTACCAAGGTGGAAAGCAACTTCCCTTCACTCTGAGCGATTTGAAAGCTGCAATACCTAAAGAATGCTTTCAACCAAATCTTGGTAAATCTTTCTTTTTTTTCTGGCGGGATATTATTACCATCGGATTGCTATACGCAGCTGCTTATTATATCGATTCTTGGTTTTTCTTTCCCATTTTTTGGGTAATGCAAGGAACTATGTTTTGGGCATTATTTGTGGTAGGACATGACTGCGGACATCAGTCTTTTTCCAAACATAAATGGCTTAATGATTTCATGGGACATATTTGCCATACTCCTATTCTCGTCCCTTATCATGGTTGGCGGATTAGTCATAGAACTCATCACAAAAATACTGGTAGCTTAGAAAATGATGAAAGTTGGTATCCAGTATCCCAATCTGACTATGAGGCAATGCCAACTATGCAAAAAATTGGTAGATATTATCTATTTTTGTTAGCTTACCCAATTTATTTATTTGGACGTTCTCCTAATAAAGAAGGATCTCATTTTTCTCCAAACAGTTCACTATTTAAACCATCAGAAAAATGGGATGTAATTACTAGTACTACTTTGTGGTGTGCAATGGTAGGTCTTCTTGGCTTTTTGACCTATCAATTTGGTTGGTTATGGTTACTAAAGTACTATGTTGGTCCTTACATTGTCTTCATAATTTGGTTAGATTTAGTGACATTTTTACACCATACAGAACCAGATATTCCTTGGTATCGGGGTGATGATTGGTATTTCCTTAAAGGTGCCCTTTCTTCAATCGATCGCAATTACGGCTTGCTCAGCCATATTCATCATGATATTGGTACTCATGTGGCTCACCATATCTTTTTGAATATGCCTCATTACAACCTCAAACGTGCAACCGAGGCAATTAAGCCAATTTTAGGGGAATATTATTATAAATCCGAGGAGCCAATCTGGAAATGCCTATGGCGTTCTGCTCGTGAGTGTCATTTTGTCCCCAATTCTGGAAGTAATGTTCGCTACACATCTTACGAAAAAATGGCAAAAAATTAGTTGATAGCCAATAGGTAATAAGTAAAGGCAGACTAGGAGAATGGGAGAATATATGACGATTAGGTGAGTTGTCATGTATTCTTCCCCCCACTCTCCTACTCCTAATGACCAATTACCAATTACTATTCACCACTTACTAAAAACTAAAACCTACCATTGCCCTGAACAATATGTTTAACAGTAGTCAGACTTTCTAAGCTGATTAGTCCCCGACGCAGACCCTTTTTATTAGACATACCTAAAAATACTGCATCTCCGCGACTTGGATTTCGACAAAATCGTGGAGATGCATTGATGTAACTAGAAGCACTATTAACTTCTAAGGCAAACTGTCTACTTTCTTGATAAGACTCAGTCACTATACAATCAGCATGACCGCTACTGTATTGATTTATCCAGGCGATCGCTTGTTCTAAACCATCTACTATTTTAAAAGCTACAGTTTTTGTTAAGTAAGCGGTTCCCCATTCGTTATGTTTTGCTAATTTTAATTGGGGAAATGCTTCTACTAATTCTGGATCTCCTGTAATCTCAAAACCTTTTTCTTGCAAACTATTCCATAAAGTCAGTAAAGAACTGGATAAAGCTTGCCGATGAATCAGTACTTTTTCAATGGCGTTAACTGGGTCTGGTTCGCTTTGATGACTATCAATAATCACGCGACGTACCATATCCAAGCTACCATTCAAAGACCAATAAAGGTAACAGTTCCCCATTGCCGATCTTAGAACAGGTGCTGTAGAGAGTCGCAATACCTGCTGTACTAAACTAGAACGTCCGTAGGGAATAACTAAGTTTAAATATTGGTCTTGAGTAACCAACTCTCTAAGGGAAGTACCATCTTCTGCTGCGACTAGTTCTATGCTACCAATAGGTAAACCGATACCCGTTACTGCATCAATCAGGGCTGAAGCAATAGCCACATTAGTGTTGATTGCTTCAGCAGAGCCTTTGAGAATAATGCTATTACCAGTTTTAATGCATAAACCAGCTGCGATCGCGGCAATATCTGGAAATGCTTCATGAATAAATGAAATCACCCCTAGGGGCATTAACTGGGAGTAAGTTTGAGATTCTTCTAACAGATAATCAGCACTTCTAACTCTTCTTAAAGGGTCAGATAGTTCTCCTAACTTTCTTAGAATCTCCACAGTTGCTTCTAGACGCTTAGGAGTTAATTTTAACCATTCTAAAATTAACTCTGAAACAGCCATTTCTCTACTAGCTTCTAGGTCTAAGGTATTAGCTTCTAGAATATCGTCAAATGACTGATTTATTACTTCTGCCATTGCTGATACAGCACGGCTGCGTTCTACTCCTTTAGTCATCCCTAATTTGAGAGATGCTTTGTAGGCACGTTGAGCGCAACTCATTTGTGCTGTCAGGGTATCAAAAACATCCTCGTTCATGGAGTTAACGTCTATAGGTTAGCCAAAGCATTACTACCACCGGTAAGATGGCTAATACTACCACTACTATCGCCCAGCCAACTAGACCAGAGCCAACGGCAAATTTGAGGGCAAATGGCAACCATATAATTACCAATAAAAAAGTTATTACAAGTGCTATCGGTAAATAGCTCTCTCCTATTTTTGGATGCACTAAGTGCCATGTTGCACCTGTCCAACGCCAAGCTCTTTTGTAGGGGTAAGTTGTTGAAAGCTGCTCTAACACGTGTCCATTTTCTTCCACTACAAATATTTGCTGACAGCGATCGCAACCAAATGCCTCTGTTAGAGTAATAGGCAGTAAATGCCCTTTCCGAGTGCAGGGACACGGATATTCGCAGTTAAAATCTATTTTCTCAATTTTTTCTGTATGCACAAGCAGCTTTATAACTTGAGCGTGTTTATTAGATGCCATTCTCACTCAATAGTAAAAATTGGCTTTAACATATGAACTTTTATATTGCCTATCAAGTTATGAGTTTACTGACGAAACTCCATAGGGCACTCGTAGATTATAGTCTCAGGTATATTGAAAATATAGGGATTAGCCCTATTTATTTATAAAAAACCTGATATTTGTACAGTTGTACAAGCACTATTGGTATATTTACCCATTTTATAATAATTATTTTAAGTCATTTACCTTCATGAAGTCTTCCCTAAATCAAAAGAAAGATTCAGCTAAAATTCAATTAAAAACGTAAATATTGATGTATTTTTGTATCACATATATTAAGCTTTATTTGTCTAACCTGAACAATTAAAATAATTATTATCTGAAAAAGAAAATGGTGAGCTAATAAGTAAACCTAATCCACCATCTTCCTTAATTAAGATTAATTTTAAAGTAAGCGGGTAACGCGATTCGAACGCGCGACATTCACCTTGGCAAGGTGACGCTCTACCACTGAGCTATACCCGCATGACTTATATATAATCTCAAAATAAAGCCTTATTTGTCAACCCCTAAACCAAATTATTTCAAAATAAAAATGCCAAGTCCCCCAATATGTTGAGGGACTTATGGGAAGATTACCGACTAATCTAACTATTCTGTCTCAGCAGCCAAGTTTCCTAAGCTAGGGCTTTTAAGTGAGGCAGGTAAAGACTGTGGATGACTTTGATAATCTCCAGATAAACCAGAGCGTAGATTACGCATCAGGCTACCCATTTCCAAAGCATTCATTCCATAATCCCAGCCATGATTACTTTTGATTCCCGCTCTTTCTAAAGCTTGCTGCATAGTATCAGCAGTCAACACACCAAAAATAACTGGTACTCCAGTTTGGAAACCAGCAGCAGCAATTCCTTTAGCAACTTCAGAAGAAACGTAGTCAAAATGAGGAGTTTGTCCGCGAATTACAGCACCCAAACAAATAACAGCATCGTAGCGATTTGATAAAGCTAACTGTTTGGCTACAAGAGGAACTTCAAAACTACCCGGAACCCAAACATAATCTACTTGGGTACCTTGGGGATCAACGTCAACACCATGACGCTTCAAGCAATCTTGACACCCTTCTAATAATTTATTGGTAACTAAATCGTTAAATCTACCAATAACCAATGCGAACCTTAAAGGTTCTAACTGAGTAAAAGTTCCCTCGAAAACTGTCATGAGAGCTAATTTATTAACTATACTTCTTGCAAATATATCTATCTTTTCTAAAAACAACAGGAAGGAGCAGCAGAGAATCAACTAAAATCACAAATATCAAAGAGCGCCTAAATTAAAATATTAACAATTGCGCTAATTTTTTATGTGAAACTGCGATCGCTCTGCTGCTCCTATGCTATTTATATTTTTATGACAATAGCAGTAGTCTAAACTACAAAAAAGTTTAAGATTCCCACAACTACTACTAAAGCTAACCAAGCTCCGGAACCAACCCATAGTAGTCTTTTCGACTCAACCCAACTTTGAGGAGTTGCATATGCAACTGGAACTCCAATAACTAGAACAAAAGAGAGAGCTACTAGAGCTAATAAAGCAATTTGAAATATGATTGTCATTTTTCTTTTCTCAAGACATCTATTTATTCAAGATAAAATATTGTGTAGCGTAATTGTTACAAGTTTTGCAGATTTTAAAGTAATGGGTAATTGGTAATGGGTAATTATGGACTTAATTCTGTGCCACGCAACGGCTGACTTTGATACTCTAGGAGCGGCAGTTGGGCTAACCTATTTATTACCTGGTAGTAAAATTGTGGTACCGGGGGGACTAGATCCTACAGTTAAAGAGTTTTTAGCTTTACACCGAGATGAATACCCGTTGATTGAAAGACGTTCGGTGAATGCTAAAGATATTCATACTTTATCTATTGTGGATACTCAGAAGCGCGATCGCTTGGGTAAAACTCAAGAATGGTTAGATTTACCCAATATTCAATCAATAAAAGTATACGATCATCATTTAAATCAATCTTCAGATATACCTGCAACTTCCTTTTATATCGATGGTGTAGGTGCTGTAACAACGTTAATTGTAGAAGAATTACAAGCTCAACAGGTCAATATTTCCCCTTCTGGGGCTACAGTTATGGCTTTGGGTATCCATGTTGATACTGGCTCATTGACTTTTGAAAATACCACATCTAGAGATGCGATCGCTCTTGGGTGGCTAATGTCTCATGGTGTCAGTTTATCAATGGTTGCTGAGTACGTACAGCCGAGTTTATCCCCAGATTTACAAAGTTTACTAAAAGTTGCTTTAGATAATTTACAAAAAGAGGAGGTACGTGGATACACTATAGCTTCCGTAATGTTTGAAACTGAAGAGTTTGTCAATGGATTATCCACCCTAGCTTCAGAATTAGTTAACTTAACTGAAATTGATGCCTTATTACTATCTAGTGTGGTACAGAAAAATCAGGGTAATCGTCTGAGCTTAATTGGGCGATCGCAAATTCCTGGTACGAATTTAGGCAGTATCTTTAGAAACATGGGGGGAGGTGGACATGGGAAAGCTGCATCCTTAAGTTTACGGGATGTTGATGCCACCCTAATATTAAATCAACTTTTAGAAAAATTAAGATATCAAATACCTCATCCACCTACAGCTAGAGATTTAATGTCATCTCCTGTACGGACAATTATTCCAGAAACGACTATTGCTCAAGCACAACGTATCTTGCTACGTTACGGACATTCTGGATTATCTGTAGTTAATGATTTAAAAAAACTGGTTGGTATAATTTCTCGACGGGATATTGATATTGCTCTTCATCACGGTTTTTCCCATGCCCCTGTTAAAGGTTATATGAGCAAAAACCTGAAAACAATTAATCCAGATACTACTTTGCCAGAAATTGAATCTTTGATGGTGACATATGATATTGGACGTTTACCCGTACTTGAAAATGAAGCACTAGTTGGAATTGTTACTAGAACTGATGTATTAAGGGAACTACATCAAGAAGCAGAACAATTAGATATAAAAGATAGGCTAGAAATAACTACAGAGCTAAATACACAAGATAGTGAAGACATTTATTCGCCGAATTTAACAGAGTTACGTGACCGTTTAGCGCCAATATTATGGGAATTTCTTACCAAAGCTTCGTCAGAAGCCAAGAATAGAGGCTGGCATTTATACTTGGTTGGTGGTGCTGTACGAGACTTGCTACTGGCAGACCCAAATCAACCCTTACTAATTCAGGATATTGATTTAGTAGTTGATGGATTTCATAAATCAGCAGATGTTGGGGCTGGTGTAGAACTAGCAAGAGCCCTTCAAGAGGTATACACCGGTGCCCGCTTGGAAATCCACGGAAGTTTTCAAACTGCAGCTCTACTATGGCACAAACATCCCCAATTGGGTTCTTTGTGGGTTGATATTGCTACTGCTAGAACAGAATTTTACCCATATCCTGCTGCCAATCCAGAAGTAGAAGCGAGTTCTATTCGTCAAGATTTATATCGTCGCGATTTTACTATAAATGCTTTAGCCCTTAGATTTACTCCTCCTCGGGCTGGAAAACTTATGGATTTCTTCGGAGGATTGCTAGATTTACACGCTAAACAAATTCGAGTTTTGCATTCTAACAGTTTTATTGAAGACCCAACCCGGATTTATCGCGCTGTTCGTTTTGCTGTTCGTTTGGGATTTATGATTGAATCTCAAACAGAAGAATATATTCGCTACGCAATTAACAGTGGAGTTTACAATCGTACAGCAATCGAAAATCCAAAGACACCAGCTCTTCAAACTCGTCTTAAAGCCGAACTAAAGTATATTCTACAGGCTTCCTACTGGAAGGGGGCATTACAACTATTAGATGAATTAGATGCTTTGCAGTGTATTCACCCAACTCTTAGACTAAATGAAGAACTACTGCGACAATTACATTTAATGGAGCATTGTTTAAAGCGCTTTGACTCTCAACAACAAAGGTTTAATCACTGGCAAATGCGTTTAGAAGTAATTATTGCCCACCTTGCACCAGAATACCGTAATAAGGTTGCCAAAAATTTACAACTACCAGATGAAAGTATTCAAAGATTGGAAAAATTAAGGACAGCACAAATCCAAATTTCACAAACCTTACCGAAGTGTGAAAAGACCAGTCAAATAGTCCAGCTACTGCAACAATATAATTTGCCAATACTAATTTTAATTGCCCTACAAACTCCACGAAATTTAAGGAAGCAAATTTGGCATTATGCAACAGTTTTAGTAAACATTCAGCCATTATTGAATGGTAATGATTTGAAGACTTTGGGTTATAAACCTGGACCTAGTTACAAACAAATGCTTGATAACTTACTCTGGGCTACTTTAGATGGTGAAATTAGTACTCAGGAAATGGCAAAAGAATATTTATTAAAGCATTATCCAAAATAAATTAACAGGACTATAAGGGCTATATCTTAAGGCTTGAATTAGTTTTATAAGATTATTGACAAATGATAGATATCAAAAACAATTTAATAAGTTAGGAGTTTTTACCAAAAGTAGTTATTAGCCTTTAATTTGACTCAGAGCATATCTAGGAAGAGACTATTCCCCCTCCAGGGGATAGGGATTTTACATTTTTAAAGATTGCGATAGTATCTGGACGCAAGAAATTTGATGGTTATTTTATTGAGGAATACTAGTGAATGTATGAACCTCGAACTTTTCAAACTTTCTAATTAAGCCAATAAAGATACTAAGAGAGAGAGAATACTATGGCATACGAATTACCACCTTTGCCCTACGAATATACGGCTTTGGAACCTTCTATTTCTAAAAGCACTTTAGAATTTCATCATGATAAGCATCATGCAGCTTATGTAAGCAAGTATAATGATGCAGTTAAAGGAACAGAATTCGACAGTAAATCAATTGAAGAAGTAATTAAAGCGATCGCAGATAATTCAGACAAACAGGGACTTTTCAATAACGCAGCTCAAGCTTGGAATCATACTTTTTATTGGAATTGTATGAAACCCAATGGTGGGGGAACTCCTACAGGAGAATTAGCTCAAAAGATTGATGCTGATTTTGGTAGCTTTGATAAGTTCAGCGAAGCTTTCAAGAATGGAGGAGCAACACAATTTGGTAGCGGTTGGGCTTGGTTGGTACTTGACGGGAACACCCTGAAAGTTACAAAAACTCTTAATGCTGATAATCCCCTAACTAAGGGACAAGTTCCTCTACTAACTATGGATGTCTGGGAACACGCTTATTATCTGGATTATCAAAACAAGCGACCTGGCTATATTGATGACTTTTTAGGGAAATTAGTCAACTGGGATTTTGTTGCTCAAAATATGGCAGCAGCTTAATTTTTTATAAATTAGGGGGTGGGGAAAACCCACCCAAAATTTGCCCAACCATACAATTCGTTTAAGCCTGAACGGTTATATCTAATAGCAGCGAAAAAATAATGATAAATCCTCACTATCCAAAAATAATTCTGTCTTTTACTTATCGCGGATTCAAAATCGAGATTGAACGGGATAAATTCAACGGACAAGATATTTACGCTGCTTGGGTAGACTATGAATTTGGTAGTGCGATCGCTGTTCCTTTTGCTCATACTGTACTTGATGCTGTCAAAAAGTCTAAAGAATGGGTCAATAGAAGAGTGAATTGTCAATAAATTAATATAAAAGAAGGGATATTTTATAAATCTCAAAAATAATTTAAAAAATAATATTCAAAATATATGATATCTAAAAAATGCCCGAAAATATATCCCGCAGACAACTATTAAAATATAGTAAAACCAGCTTAGTTGCTTTATCAAGTTTAAATTTAATCAACTTACTTGCAAATTCTTCTACAACTGCGGCTGAAAATATTATTTCTAATTTAGAATTACAAATTCCAAAATTGATGCAGAAAGCATCAGTCCCTGGAGTTTCTATCGCTATTATTCGTAATCAAAAACTTTTTTGGTATCAAGCTTTTGGATTTAAAAATCAATATACGAAAAAGCCAGTCACTAATAAAACTGTATTTGCAGCAGCATCATTAAGCAAACCTTTATTTGCTTATGCAGTTCTCAAAATGGTAGAAAGAGGAGAATTAAATTTAGATACACCTTTAACAGAATATACAGATAAACCCTATATTCCCGACTCTAGAATTAAACTTATTAATACTCGAAAAGTACTTTCCCACACAACTGGATTTCCTAACTGGAGCGGTAGTGCACCTTTGTGGATAAAAAATCAGCCAGGAACTAAATTTGGCTATTCAGGAGAAGGATTTTTATATTTACAAAAAATCGTGGAACAGATTACTAATCAACCCTTAGAGGATTATTTACAACAACAAATATTAATACCATTTGGTATGGATAGTAGTAGTTTTATATGGCAAGATAAATACACAGAAATAGCCTCATATGGACATGACCGTCAAGGTAAACCTAAAGTAATGGGTAAACCAAAAGCTGCCGTTTCAGCCGGAAGCTTGCGAACAACAGCAGCAGATTATGCTCAATTTATAATTGCTATGATGCAATCTGGAGCTATTGATAGTTCAGCTAACAGTTCCAGCAATAATTTCAGACTTACTGAATCAAGTTTAAAACAAATGCTTACTCCACAAACAAAAATAAGTCGATCTATTGATTGGGGTTTAGGTTGGGGATTAGAAAAAACTAATAAAGATAACTTTTTTTGGCACTGGGGTGATTTAGTTACCTTCAAAAGTTTTGTTATGGGTTCTAGAAATTTACAGACAGGCATTGTCATTTTAACAAATAGTCAAAATGGTTTGAAAATATGCGAACAAATAATCTCCCAAGCGGTTGGTGGAAAGCACCCAGCTTTTAAATTTTGGATGATTGATTACTAAAATTATTAATTACTTTAGCCAACTAAGCCGTAATTTATTTATTCCTTTCAAATCATTCTTATACCTATACAATATACAATTTTTAAATCTGAATTAATAAAGACGTTCTATATAACGTCTTTAGGCTCATCTATTTGTTAAACTCTAAAATTAACATTATTTAAAATGATTTAGATGCTACTTTTTTTGGAGTTGCTAACATTAAATTTGACTTATTCACGCCAAATTGATAGCCAATACCAAAATTTAGAGGTTCGATACTTGAATTGTTAGCATAAACTTTTCGTAAATCAGATTGATACCGATTGCTAAATAAGCCAATAGGGCGAGTATAATTACCATAAAACTTCAAATCCCATTGAGCTAAATTGAAAGATTTTAGAGGCATACCAGAATCATCTTGCAATATATGATCGCTCTGAGATAAGATAACATTTTTTATTTTAGAAAAGTTATCGTAATACATTAAATATGATGCAGCTTTGAGATAAGTTACTGGATTTTTTTGTTTTTTAACAAACTCTGCAAGTTGGGGATTCTTTTTCATCCCATCATTAGATAAATCTGTAGAGAAATAATATAAGGTTTTAGGATTAGATTCACCTTTAGAAGTAAAAGCAATTTTAATACCGGGAATCATTCCCTTTTGGAATTGTTTAACATTTGCATTTTTATCTAAACCAATATACTGTAGGTCTAAAAGACGATTTCCAGTACGTGCCATAAATACAGATAAAATTGGCAGCACTCCCTGTTTTTTCAAATCTACCTTCATATCATTAGTACGAAAGAAGCTAAATTTCAAAATTCCATAAAGAGAATTTCTAGCTTCTTGCAACTTATAACTACTTTGACTACTGTTGAGCTTACTAAAATCAGGAAGACTTCCAACTGGTTCCAAACCAACTAATATATACTTTTTTGCTTTAGGAAATAAAGAATATGCATATAAAAAATCAGGACCACTAAAAGGATAAAAAACTTCCCTAGAAGTAGAATTAACTTGCTGTAACTCTTTTGAAGTCCACTCCCTTACTTTAGATATCTGTTGATTTTCTAGCTTTGACCAAGAGTTTTGAAAAAAATTCTGATGAGTCTTCCAACCATTAATTTTTGTGACCTTAAAGAAAGAACTGCGATCGCCGAAGGTGGGTCTTTGACCATCGCTTACCTGCATTCCTGCAAGTAATTTAGCTGTATCAGTTAACTTATCAGCTTTGCTTTTATCAAAATTCTCTATAGAGTTTGGTACTTGTTGAGAAGATGGAGAATTTTTCGTTTGTGTGTTCTTAGAGTTATTATTACTTTCTTCAGTATTAATTGTTTCATTAGAAGCACAAGCTTGAATCATTAGTAAAAAACTAGTAACTACTGATAATATATGTTTCTTATTCATAACTTTAATTGCGAAAATATTTGATATATCTGACAACCTAAATAGCTCATTACTAATGAAATATTTAGTAATAAAATAGATGTAAAAACTAATAATCAATAAAGCTAAGATAATTCTAATTTATTTTTTCTAGCAAAAAAGTAGACAATAATTCCGAGTAAAAGTGTCCCCATACCTGCTAAAGACTCAACAGGTTTATCTAGAAAAATAAACACTATCATCCACGCACTAATAGAAAGAAATATCATAGGTGTAAAAGGATAACCCCAGGTCTGATAAGGTCTAGGAACATCAGGATATCTGATTCTGTAGATAAAAACTCCTAAAACTGTGACAAAAGAAGATAGAGTTAATGTAAAACCGAGATAAGCAATTACCGCCTCAAAACTAGAACTTAATAGCAAAACTGTCACAATAAATAATTGTAATAAAATTGCATACAAAGGAATACCACTAGTATTTTTTTTAGCTAGAAATTTAAATAAATGAATATCTTCGCCAATGACTTGAGTAACTCTTGGTCCTGCTAAAACCATAGAACTAACTGAGGATATTAGTCCAAAAGAAATCAGTAAACCCATAATTTTTGCACCACCATAACCAAAAATTTGATTAGCGGCAATATAACCAACTTGTACTTCTCCTGCTAATTCCTTGATGGGAGTTGTATAGAGAAAAATGAAATTTAATAATAAATATAATCCCATTACAATTAAGGTACCAATAATTAAAGAACGGGGTAAATTTTTCTCCGGTTCTTCTACTTCACTAGCAAGATAAACTGATGCATTCCAGCCAGAATATGAATAGTTGACATATACCAAAGAAATAGCAAATGGCGAACTAAAGATTACAGAAAAGTCAGTTGAAGATGGCAAAAATCCCAAACTTTGAGGTTCAGATAAACTTAAACCACAACCGATTAAAACTATAATTAATAAAACTTTTATAACTGTAAATATCTGTTGAAAATAGCTCCCTAGTTGTAAGTTTCTCATATGAATTAAAGAAATACCAAATACAACTACTAAAGCAGCTATCGTAGGTGAAATTACCGGGAATACCTTAGATAAATATCCTCCTAGTGCCATTGCTGTAGCTGCAATTGGTGCTGCAAAACCTACTGTTACAGATACCCATCCAGACAAAAAACCTACAATTGGGTGATAAATACGAGAAAGGTAGTAATATTCACCACCAGAGTGAGGCATAGCTGCACCTAGTTCTCCATAAACTAAAGCGCCGCATAAAGCAAAAATTCCACCGATAGTCCATAAAAATAATAGGGCAAAACCAGATTGAATATCTTTGACTTGGAAGCCTAAACTAGTGAAAACACCTGTACCGATCATGTTAGCAACTACGATACAGACAGCTGTAAACAGATTTACTCTTTTATTGATGTGCGAAATATTTGAAGACATTAAATTATATCCGCAAAAATACTTGCGAGAGAAAACTTATGTAACCACAAACTGTTTTATTGTAATTTTTAAGAATATGACATCCTTGAAATTGCTTATCTTTTGAAATAATTACTTTAATAGATCGGGACTTAGGCAAATAAAAATTGTCATTGCGATCGCAACGGAGTGTGGGAAGCTAGCGCCTTTGCTCTGTAAACGCTTCCGCGTCTCCGTGAGGATAAATATGAGTCCTATCGGGCACGTGGAAGCGACCCTAATGACACAATTACGTTACCTTTACGTAAGTCCTATATATGTTATTTATTTATAAATAATGAATGTCGAATAAGCCGTATTTACACTTACAAAATTATTTGTGAATTAGAAACTTATTTTGAATATGTTAAAAATTTTAGATAAAAGCAGGACTTACGCACGGACTACGTGTTTAGGTCATTACGACCGTAGGGAAGTAATCGCAAAGCCTTATTACTCGTTACGAGTGCGTAAGTCCTAAAAAGATAAAATTTTGTCCAAAAAAACATTTCTATCATGAATATTTGTGAATTAGATAATTTCACAAATAAAGATAATCGATTTATTGATTATCTAAAGACAAATTGTAATAATTATTGTAGAGTTTTATATCCACTCCTATCCCCATCATCTAATCCCAAATTTACTAATTATTGTAAGTATTAAATCTAAAAAATAGAGGAATAAAAAATAGTAAACTGAATCAATAAGGTCTTTTATCTACTCATACAACCTTATTCCTCTTCCGAAAGTAACAAAAGCGTTTGAGGAAGGCAACCACTTCCTTATGGATGTAAAGAAACAAAATTTTTTTTTAGAAGAGATTAGATAAACATCAAGGCAATTCATAATAAATCCAAAAATATTAGACCCTTATGGAAAAGGAGTAGAGAAACACTGTCTATTAATTTGGCGTAATTATCGTTTCTGTAACGGCTTGTATGAGATTGATTTATTGGGGTTAGTTTTTGGCAATTTTTCATATCCTTGGTTGCAAGATTTTACGATATTCACCAGCAATTCTATATTTCCCTAAGCATTAAAGGATGAGAGCGAGTTATAATTTTTTTGCGGATTAACGTAACAAAAATTTATGAGTAACCCCCTTTTACAGGCTTTTTTTGTAGGCAGAGCATTAGCTGAAGTTACAGGCGAACGTCTAGAACGCTCTCTTACAGATGCTTTGAGCGAATTTGGTAAATTTGATGCCGAAATGAGAGAGGAACTGCGGCAGTTCACAGAAGAAGTAATAGAAAGAGCAAATCAGCAGACTACTTACGCTGAGAATCAAACATCTGTTAGAACTGGAGATGCTGCCTCCGCTCCTGACGACGTACAAGCTACAATTGATGAACTAAGGGCAGAAATTGCTCTTTTACGTACTGAAATACAACGCCATCGCAGTAGTTCTGTCTGAGGCTTAATTTAGTTCTTTAGTTATTTAGTCTGATTCTTTAGTCTAATTATTGAGAGTAAATAATGCTCTTGGTAAAAATCTCAGAAGTTTGATGAGTATATTGATGCTTTTTAGACTATTCTCATCTCCACAGAGGCTAATCTATCTTTAGTGTTTATTCTTGATGAATTGGCGAGCGGACAACCAGCGGTAAGCAAAGCGTATGGATAAGGGTTATACAGGTAAGGCATACCGTTGGAATGGGGAAAACTATTCTAGCAGACGGCGGTTTTTGGATATTTGGTCTTTTGTACTGACTTTGATGTTCCGACTATGGATATACAACAAGTCGTGGAGTTATTCTGGTGGTGCAACCGAAATCAAGAAAGCTGCGAGAAGAAAATCTTATGCAGTTTGGATACGTAATACCTTACTGGATTTAGGTCCGACTTTTATTAAAGTTGGACAGTTGTTCTCTACCCGTGCTGATATTTTTCCTAGTGAGTATGTAGAAGAACTCTCCAAACTACAGGATAAAGTTCCTGCTTTTAGCTATGAACAAGTAGAAACTATTATCGAACAAGAGTTAGGGAAAAAAATTCCTCATCTTTTCCAAAGCTTTGAGCCAATTCCATTAGCTGCTGCTAGCTTGGGACAAGTACACAAAGCAGTTTTGCATTCTGGGGAAGCTATTGTAATAAAGGTACAACGCCCTGGACTTAAAAAACTGTTTGAAATTGATTTAAAAATTCTTAAAGGTATTGCTCGCTATTTTCAGAAACATCCAACTTGGGGAAAGGGTAGAGATTGGATCGGTATTTATGAAGAATGCTGCCGTATTCTTTGGGAGGAAACAGATTATTTAAACGAGGGTCGTAATGCTGATACATTTCGACGAAATTTTCGCAATCATGACTGGGTCATGGTTCCACGAGTATACTGGCGTTATGCTTCTCCTAGAGTTCTAGCCCTTGAATATATGCCCGGAATAAAGGTAACTCAATATGAAGCTTTAGAAGCGGCAGGAATAGACAGAAAAATTATTGCTCGTCAAGGTGCTGAAGCTTATTTACATCAGTTACTTGAAAATGGCTTTTTCCATGCCGACCCTCATCCTGGTAATATTGCCGTTAGCCCAGAAGGTGCGTTAATATTTTACGACTTCGGCATGATGGGTCGTATTAACTCTAACGTACGGGAAGGGTTGATGGAAACTTTGTTCGGTGTTGCTTCCAAAGACAGCGATCGCGTAGTTAAGTCTTTAGTAGACTTAGGTGCATTAGCACCTGTGGAAGATATGGGACCGGTCAGACGTTCTGTTCAGTATATGCTGGACAATTTCATGGATAAGCCATTTGAAAATCAGTCTGTGGCTGCTATTAGTGATGACCTATATGAAATCGCTTATGGTCAACCTTTTAGATTTCCTGCTACCTTTACTTTTGTAATGCGAGCTTTTTCTACTCTTGAGGGAGTAGGAAAAGGATTAGATCCAGAGTTTAACTTTATGACAGTTGCTCAACCTTACACAATGCAGCTCATGACACAAATGAATGGTTCTGAGGGGAACGCGGGAAACGCTATTTTAAATGAGTTAAGTCGTCAAGCTGTTCAAGTGAGCAGTACCGCCTTTGGGCTGCCATTGAGGCTAGAAGATACTCTTGAAAAGCTAGAAAGGGGAGATGTTCGCGTTAGGGTTCGCTCTATTGAGGCTGAGCGTTTATTAAGACGTCAAAGCAACATTCAAATAGGAATGACCTACGCTATTATTATCAGTGGTTTTACCCTTTCTGCCGCAATACTATTAGTTAAAGATTATATATGGTTAGCTCTACTTGCTCTATTAGTTGCACTAACAGTATCATGGCTGCTAATTAGACTGCTTTTGCGGCTAGATCGCTATGACCGTATGTATTAATTTTTGTCAAAATTCTATGAAAGTTAGCTCCGTCTATGCAACTGATCCTGGACTTATTCGTTCCAGCAATCAAGATTATTACTATATAGACCCAAATGGTCGTTTTTTCATTGTTGCTGATGGTATGGGAGGTCATGCAGGCGGTGAAGAAGCTAGCCGCATAGCTGCTCAAGAAATCAGAGACTATTTAATTGCAAATTGGGAAAATTCTGCTAAGTCTTCCGAAGAGTTACTCAATGAAGCATTTATCCAAGCAAATGAAGCAATTTTGTGCGATCAGGAAACTCATCCCGAACGAGCGGATATGGGGACAACTGCTGTCGTAGTAATGTTTCGTCAGAATGATTCTTGGTGCGCTCATGTTGGGGACTCTCGACTGTATCGCTTCCGAGACTCTAATTTAGAACAGGTTACTCAAGATCATACATGGGTCGCACGAGCAATTGAATTTGGCGACATTTCTCCTGATGAAGCTAGAATTCATCCTTTTCGTCATGTTTTATCTCGCTGTTTGGGACGTGAAGACCTCCAAGAAATTGAAGTTCAAACAATAGATACAAAAATCGGCGATCGCTTACTTTTGTGTAGCGATGGACTGACTGAAGAACTTATGGATGAAAAGATTGCTCACTATCTTCAAGGTAATTCCTTACTTGATGATTCCGTGAAAGCTTTAGTTGAGTCTGCTAAAGATCATGGCGGACACGATAATATTACGATCATTATTGTTGCTCTAGAAGAAAACGGTTGAAATTCAAAAGTTACAATTTCTTTGTAGAAATGCTGACAAAAAATTCAACATTTATTTCAGCATACTACTAGATATAGAGCTACCTTTTAAAAGTTTTAGCTTACAATTCTATCCCCCTTGCATTTAACGGAGCGGGCAGGGGGTTTTATGCATTGTGGGTGAGTGTGAGTGGTGCATCCGGAGGGGTAAAAACGTAAGTCACCTTCTGCACAATACTATCGAAAAGCTGTGAATAGCATGATTTAAAGCATTTTTACTATAAAATTTTTACGAAAAACTGGTATATATACTTAGCGTTTTGTTCACTCTGAGCTTTTTTATTATTTACAACTTGATACAAATATTCTTAACCTCTACAGTTACGTGTAGAGGTTATTTTTTCTATTTAGTTAACTACACCCTTGTATCTAATAAACTTCATAGCATATAATTCACGCCAAAGCGGCTTGGATTCAACTTACACTACACTATGAAAGTAGTTCAGGGTAAAATTCAGTAAGCTTAATAAGGTTCTTGCACTGCTTCCAATTCAATAATTTTTATAATTTTCCTGAAATTGGTTAATTCAAAGTGTTGTATACCTTATTAGTTTCGCTTTCCAAAATAAGGGTAAGTAATTTTCTATCTTAAGATCATGGAAAACCTGTCAAATGATTGTTACTTTTCTTAAAAAAATAGGAACAATATTGATATAGGAGTTAGTCCATAATCAACATAACTCTTTAGTTATAGATAGATAAATTCCCAAGTCCTTCCGAATTATTATCGCATTTAGAACTTAATTAATTATGGAGCAACCAATGAAATTAACTTTAGAACAACAGTTCAATGTACGTTCATTTGCAACTCAAGTACAGCAGATGAGCCACGAACAAGCTCAGGACTTCTTAGTCAAACTTTATGAACAAATGGTCGTCAAAGAAGCAACATATAAAGAGTTACTAAAACATCAGTGGGGCTTAGATTCAGATCCTAGCCTAACTTAGAGTTCCACTATAGTAGTGGACGACCTCCTTCTCTTGCTTATTTCCAGGCGAGGAAAAGAGCTGGGGTTGTTGGGGCGTCAACTAATCTTAACAACTTATTATCAATAAATAGTCAACTGAATTACTTTGAACTCAACTAATAAATCACAATCCCTCTACATAGTTTTTTAATGCAACAAAAATTATTTACATCTCGATTAGCTTTTTTTTAGAAAAGGATTACTTAAATCACTGATACACAATCTACACGTTAATAACTATTAATATTAAATTAAGTAGATGTGCTTCAGCCACTTAGTTCCTTCATATAGCAAGGCTGCGCCAACAACTCTCTATTCTCTATTTGGAAAACGGAGCTGTTTTCATGCCTTCGCCGT
>JBCCDM010000042.1:0-22017 GCA_039030795.1 Cyanobacteria bacterium P01_A01_bin.84 | reverse complement strand
TTAGTACAAATAGGTCACGGTTCCAAAATTGGTTCTGGGTGTGCTTTAGCAGGACAATCCGGTATGGCAGGTGGTGTAGAATTAGGCAACCGAGTTATTCTCGCTGGACAAGCTGGAATTGCAAATCAGGTTAAGCTTGGTGATGGAGCGATCGCAACTGCGAAAACAGGGGTTCATTCTAATGTTCTTCCTGGTGAGATTGTCTCTGGTAATCCTGCTATTCCTAATAAACTATATGTTAAAGTTTCTGCTATTTTAAAACGTTTACCCCAGATGTATCAAACATTTAGACAATTGAAACGTTAAATGTAAATGTTAAGGGAGCCACCCACAAGGTGGAAATTCAAAATTCCTTCTGCAAAATTTAACTCCACCTTGCAACAAATGAAACTTGTACATTTTTCGATAAATTCTAAAACCCTTGATATACCAGGGTTATAAAATGTGCAAGTTAGGAGTATAAAGAAAATAAGGGAATAAGGGAATTTAGAGCTTCTTAAGTAGAATAGAAAAATTATTTATATATTTACTGCTCAGTTGTATAATAATTCTCTGTTCCCTATTTCCTATTCCCTGGCAAGACGAAATGTTTAATTAATTTTGTATAAGTGCTTATGAACTGTTTCAACAAAATTAAGAATTTAAAGTGGAATGGGAGAATCTACGTAAATACTTGGTTCACTGACTTCAAATTTAATATCGTAAGCTGAAAGCTGCTGATAAATTTTTTCATTTGCTAACTCTAATAAACGTTTGCGCAGTCGGGTAGAATTTTCACTGGAGCCTAAAATGAAGAAAGTAACCCTAGCACGGTTCCCGGGTTTATCGTCTGGCTGAAATATTGCTATTTTAGTACTTCCTGGATCTATACCAAACAGGGTATTAGTGGTTTCTATAACTATTTTTTCTACTAAAGCTTGTTCTTGGATTTCTAGCGATCGCGCGAAGTCAAGGTAAAGCAGAACCATCACTTTTTTCCCTCTGGTGATGTTTTCAATATCTTTTGTGACCATGACAGAATTCGGCACAATTAATAAGGTATTCCTTGCTGCTATACGAATTTTTGTGGAACGCAAACCAATAGACTCGACACGTCCATATGTATCTTCTGCATGGGGATTAAAATTGACGCGGATATATTCTCCTGGTTTATAAGGTCTATCTAAATATATGGCAATGGTTCCAATTAATTGCTCCAAAACTTGTTGAGCTGCAAAAACAATCGCAATACCGCCAATACCGACTCCAGTTAGTAAAGCGAATAGATTTATATTATGAGTATTTGCAAATATAATAACAGCAGTAAAACCAATCATTAAATTGACAACAGTTTCTAATACTAAAACAAAATCATCTGCTTCTAAGCCCAAATTTTGTACTAAAGGAATTCCATATATCCTTAAAAGTTGTTGAAATAAACGAGAGGCTAGCAGGGCAATACTAATAGTTACTGCTAAATAAATAAAGAATTTTGTAAATAGATATAAACCTTCGTAGTCTTTTAACCAATTCAAAGATACAGAAATCAGTATTAATGTACCTGTAATTTTAAATGAATTTTTTAATGGTGTGATGAATTTATCATAGTTGGTATTAAATTGCTCTGGTAAAAATAGTTTAACTATCATCGTAAATACAGCATAAGTATACCTACCTGCAAGTAAAGATAACATTACAAATAAGAGAAATATTCCCAGTCTAATCAATACTGTAACTAAATATTTACGAGTTTCTTGGTCAAATTCAATTGGAATTATATTTTGAGCAATTAGCATATAATTCATGTTTTTTTGTTATTTTTTTGTTAGATATAAACTTCAGTTAAATATTTACAGGGGATATAACATTTATAGTTTTCTCCTCAAAGTCAAATAGAATTCCATAATTTTTCAATTGTTTAGTAATATTTTGTCTAGCAATTTCTAACAATTGAGTGCGTAGCTCCATGGACATATCTCCAGTACCAAGAACAAATAAAGTTACCTGTGCTTGAATTACCTTTTCTGCTGTATCAGATGGAAGTTCTTTAAAATTAATCTGAGTAATACGATGGTCAATACCGAATATATCCTGAGTACTATTAAGAATAACCTGACGAATTAAAGCTTTCTCTTCTTCTAAGAGGTGACGATAAAAAGTAATATAGATTAAAGAAATTACTTTCTTTGCGTCTGTAAGATTTTCAATAGTCGTTTGAGTCAAAACATTATTCGGAATGATTACTAAGCTACCTTTACCAGAAGTTCTAATTTTTGTAGAACGCCAACCTATAGACTCTACTCTCCCTAAAGTACCATCCGGTAGATGGATATAGTCATCAACTACAAAAGGACGATCGATATAAATAACTATACCTCCGAGTAATTGTTCTAAAGTTTTTTGAGCCGCAAATGCGATCGCTAAACTACCTACACCTAAACTAGCTATCAAACCAATTAAATTGATTTGATGGGTTTCGGCAAATAAGAAGACTATAATTAAAAGTATCAGAGAATAAATAAAAAATTTTGTCAGAATTAAAATTTCACTATTTAGTTTGCGATTCTTTTGCAGCGCTGCATTTAACCAATAGGTATCAAAATATTTATTAAATATTTTAAATCCATACCAAATTAAACCTAGTGAAATTGATAATCCCAAAATAAGTTCTAACCCATTGAACCATTTTGGTAAAGGAATAATTAGAATATTAATATCAATAATCGATAAAATAAGTAGTAATTCTAACGGATATTTATACGGAGCAATAATTCCCTCGTAATATTCTTTTACATTACTCCAAATATTTTTATGTTTCAGTGTATCGTAAATTTTAGGGATAAAAAAGCTGAATATAATTGTTGATGCCACAAATATATTTATTAAACCAAACAGTATTAGTTTATCAATGCTGAATGTCATATATAGCATTCCTCAATAGATTCGCGAAATAAACATTTATCTACTCTGCTTTTACCTTATCATCTACTCTCAAAACAAAGTTCATAATATAGTGCATCATATACATCAAAAACCCGATTTTTCTTAAAAAAACCGGGTTTCTCTATTCTCACAAACAATTTTTGAGTTTTGAATTATTAGAAGTTGTAACCAACACCAACAGTTGCATCAAATTCAGTATCACCTAAGAAAAGAACATTTGCTGCTGCTGTACCCGTAAATTTGGAAGTTAACTGAACATCCATTCCCGCAGTTAACATCAAATCTGCATCTCCATCAGAGTCAATTGCAACTCCTCCACCAGCATAAGGATTAACTTTGTTGTTAAGTTCTCCCAAATCTCGATTTATACGTCTTAAATCTATGGTTACAGGTATGCGTAAATCTAAATTACCGTTGCTGAAGACTGCTCCCGGTCTTACTGATATACTCTTAGATGAATCTAAGTTCAAAAGCTTGACTTTACTGATGATTGCAGCATCAACAAAATCAGTATCTCCTCCCACAACTGTTCCTAATCCTATATAGTTGTCACCAGGGCGTTTTGGCTGTTTAGAAGTTCCAAATATTTGGGATATTTTTTTGCTTTTGGTATTAGGAGATATAGAATTTTCTCTAACCACTTTTGGAGTATCTTGCTTAAGAACTTCTTGTGCAAAAGCATTGGAAGAGATACCAATTACAGTAGAGAAAGCTACAGTCAAAGAAACTAAAGAAGAGATAGCGAATTTCATAGTTTTAATCAGGTGTTATTGTATTATTTGTTAGAGTTTAAGATTTATTCAGAATATGAAGGCAGGTAATTTAGACTGCATCTGCCAAGAATACCTAGTGAAATATTTATTGCAAAGATACGATAGCTTCAAGCTAATTAATTAAGTGAATCTATCAGCAGAATTCATTGCAATTCTGACTGAACCTAATTACTAGCTTCAATTAGTTATTGGTTTTGGAACAATTCTTTAGTAATTTATAGCTGATATGGCTAATAAAATAATTTTGGAATGGCAAAACACAATTCTTATTTTTTAGACAATATCCGGTCTCGATTGCTGCTCGCAAACATTGCCAATTTAAATATATCAATGGAAGCTTCTCCTTCCTCCGATACTATCTGTGTTTCACTTTATTTAACCGCCTCCTGCGGGAAGAATTAATCTGGGAGATTCCTCTCTATATTTAAATAATATATTTAGTTAAAAAACTATGTGAGCTTTCATGTGCCAGAATTGCTGGTGTCATATGTAACTACGTAGTGAATATAAGGATTTGTTTTTTGTATAGCTTTTATGTGAATTTAACAAGTCTGCGGGTGCAAGCAGTTATGGAATTAAGAATGAATGATAGCTAATTCTTCGATTTCTATAGTTAGCTTATTCTAACCTGTTAATATCGGTGAATTTAACATTAAATGTGGGTGCTTCTACAAGCTCGAAAGTTTCGCTCGCAAATGTAACTAGTCCGTTAGTATTTTCAAATTCATCAAGAATGCAAGTAAACAATTGGTCTTTCTTGATACGAATTCCATTAAGGTGGTACGCAGAATGCTAATGTCAATTACATCTCCCATAATACCGCCTAACTGTACCCGGTCTCCTGGTTTATAAAACTGACCGAAGGAAATTGCTACCCAACCTGCAAAACTACCAATTACTTCTTGTAGTGCAAAGGCTATACCTGCACCAACAACACCAAAGATAACAGTAAACTGTCCTAAGCGATCGCTAAATACAAATACTGCGAATAGCAGCATTATGATGTATCCGATAAAGTTAATAGTTTTACGAGTACGATAACGGGTATCAGAATCTTGAATATAGCGTGGTAAAGATTGACTAATAAACCTGAAAATTAATGCAATAATGATGATGCCAATGCTAACTTCAATTAATTTGGTAATGGTTGGGTCAGAAAGCCAGCGTTGAATATTTATAAAGAAGTTCGCCATTTTTATTTTAATTAAGAATGAAAGTGAATATTAAAAAAATTACAGCAAGCTAAATCAAATATTGTCAGGTTAATATTCACCTTCTTTTGATTGATTTTTTGAAAAATCAATCATGCTTCCTTGAGGAAAAATTCTCCAGGCTGGTGCTGTATAATCTTTAGGAAGATATTCTTCTGGAATGGTAACTTGGCTACCATCTCGTACTGCAGAATAGTGAGGTGAAAGAATCTCAATACCCGAAGAGTTACATTTATCCTGAATATTTTGATGCAGTTCCGAATAAATGCGAGCCATTATACTGGGATTATGAGTATAAGCATTCAATTCATAACTTACGTAAAAATCATCTAAACTTTTTTGTAATACAAAAGGTTCTGGTTCGGAAAGAAGATGTGTAGTAGATTTTGCTGCGTCAATTAATACCTGATGTACTTTACGCCAGGGTACGTCATAACCTAAAGTGACAGTTGTATGTAAAATTAATGGAGCTTGATTGGGGTCTAATTCAGCCGCAGTATAGTTTACTATCTGACTAGTAAAAACACTAGAATTAGGAAGGGTGATGATAACATTTTTTATAGTACGAATTCGAGTCACAAATAAAGTTTTTTCTACCACATCACCAATGGCATCCCCTATTTTTATCCTATCTCCAATTTGAAAGGCGCGGGTGTAAATTAAAATAATACCAGCAACTACATTAGCTACAACGACAGTAGAACCTAAAGATAATAGTAAACCTAAAAATAGCGATATTCCTTGAAATGCAGGAGAACCAAATCCAGGTAAATAAGGAAAAGCAATTACTGCTGCAAGGATGACAATTAAAAATACCGATAACTTAAAAGTAGGTTCAGCCCACTCTGGATAAAAACCTTGAAATGTCAAAGTAGAGTTACCTATAGAGGTAAATAAATTTCTCATTAACTTGATTAGATACCAAGTAATTAAGATAATGACACCAAGGGCAAAAATATTTGGTAAATAGTTAAGGAATGATTCCCAAGAGGTTTCTGATGCTTGTAAAAAGTATCTAAATACCCTTAAACTAATTTGCCTAGTCCAAGGGAAGAAGCTCATTACCAAAGTTACATATATTATGATTGCACCCAAAGTTAATAAAAATCTCAGCAGTTTGAACAAAGAAATTAATAGCTTAGAGATTCGGGTTACAGGTAATAGTTCAATGTTTTGAATTCTGATCGCTGGGATTCGCGTGCCTTCTAAATTATTAACTTTTCTATATAACCAGGGAAATAATAAAGCGAAAACAATAAAAATTGCTAGAAGAATAATCGTTGCAATAATACTTCTAATTATTCCTTGACGAATATAATCTGGACTGCGTTCAATACGATACTGAGTGATGGTCTTTTGAATTTTTTCTTGATAACTTTTAGCTAGTGAGAGTCGGGGTTGGTCGGCAGCCCGAGCATCTGCATCTGTTATGGTTAAAAGTACGCGGTTCTCTAAAGTTATATTAGTGGTTAGCGGTTTATCTTCAATGGCTATTCTTTCAACTTTAACTGTTGGGTCGTTTGCAATTTTAATCAGACGATTACTTACTGCTTGAGCTCGTTCTGCTGGAGAAAATGCTCCTACTCCTGTACGGATATTTAATACTACTTCTCCTCCAAGTTCTACAGGTGTACCTTTATTTATTGAGGTGCTAGTAGGAGTTGAGTTAGGGGTAGGAGTAGGGACCTGAGCAGTAGTTGTATGTAAAGGAACAATAGTAAATAAAAAACACAGAACAATAGATGCAACGAAATAAGAGAATCTTTTGACTAAAATTAAATAACTTCTTTTTTGCGATCGCTGAAAGTATATACTTCCACACCATCGAGGGTAACTTTTCATTTTAGATAATAAAACTGGAGCGTCAATAATATAGTTGAATAACAGTTAATTTGCCAGTATTCATCACAACTTTATTATTCATAAATAATTTTTGACAGGAAATAGATAATTTCAAAAACCAATTAAGTCTCTTTAAATTACAAAAACGCGGATTAATGCAAAAACTCCTCACGGGAGAATGGCGCGTCAAAATTGAGAAAGGAAACAGTTAACGGAGCTAAAAACATGACTGTAGCTATACCCATTCAAGCCATAGAACTTACTCCCGGTAGCCAAATCGTCATTCACAATTTATCCTGGCAAGACTTTGAGCTACTTCTGGAAGACTTAGGAGAAAAACGCAATACCCGCATCGCATACTACCAAGGAACCTTAGAAATAATGTCCCCGTTAGCACTCCACGAGCGTCCCCATCGCATTATTGCTTATATCATCACCACAATTTTAGAAATCCAAGGACGTATCTGGGAAGATTTCGGCTCAACTACTTTTAAACGTCCAGATATAGCTGGGGTAGAACCAGATACCTGTTTTTATATCCAAAATGCTAAGGAGGTAAAAGGATGTACCCAAATGGACTTAAGTATATATCCTTCCCCAGACCTTGCCGTTGAATCAGATGTTACCTCAAAAACAACCCTTAACGCTTACACATCTTTAGGCGTTCCGGAAGTGTGGATTTACAGCAACCATAAATTAACCATTTACATTTTACAGGCTGACGGCTACGTAGAATCTTCCCTTAGCTCCACCTTTCCCAATTTACCCATAACAGAACTCATTCCTCGACTGGTGCAACAAGCCATCAATGACGGAACCAGTCAAATGCTAAGAGAACTGAGAAAGTTATTAGCCCCCTAAATCCCCTTTAAAGGACAAGAATATTTATTTAGCGAAGCAAATATCCAAGAAGCCATATATTGGAATTAATTAAGTAAGTCGGTTCAAAAAAAGATAACTAAATTTAGTTTTGTAAACAAGCTTGGATTCCTTATAAACAAGCTACTTTAGTGCTATTTACATTCTGTTATATAGTTTGGTTTATCTCCGCCAACTTACTTACTCCAAGAATATGGATATCTTAATTTTGAGGTTATTAGTGAGATGATTCCTTGGGTGTAGAGATATCTTACATAATCTCTACACCTTTATTGATGACAGATTTATGATAATTACTGGTTAAAGTTAGTTGCTATACCTAAAATTGCAGTAAAATCTCTATTGTCTTCAAATAATCCCAAATTCACACTACCAACTGCTGTAATATTTTTGTTGATACGATAGTCAGCACCAGTAGTTAAAACACTGCCAAACTGTCTGTTATTTGTTGTTAAACCAGCTCCAGCACCAACAAAGGGACGCAATCCACCAGAAGTTGAACCAAAGTCATAAGTTACAGGTACATATATTGTGGCATGGCGATGGCTTTGCCGACCCCTTCCAGGGGTATCGCCTTCTTCAAAGAGTTTAGTTGTTGCTGTGGGACGTACTGAAAAGCGATTATTGATTGATAGTTTGCTCTCAAATGCTGCACCGCGATTGGAAGCACCTATACCAAAGTAATTAAGGGGTTTTTCGGAAGGTTTTTCTTGAGCGAAAGCACTTAGAGGTACAGTAACTGCAACTGTGCAAGCAAAACCAATAGAAATTAAGGAAGCAATTGTGAATTTCATGATTAATTAATCTCGGAAAATAGTTTTTATTGTTTGTAAATGAGGTATATCTGCATGAAAAGTAGTTATCAATTATAGGACTTACGCACTCGTGGCGAAAAACAAGGCTTTGCGATTGCTTTCCTACGGTCGCAATGACGGAATTTCGTTATTGCTGCGTAAGTCCTGAATTATTCATCAATAATAAATTAATGCTTACTTCTGCTTGCAGACAGGATTGTATTTAGATGGGAAAATATTTATCACTATAGTCGTGCTTTAGTGTCAATAATAATCTAGAAAATTGCAACTATGTAATAACGTAAACTCTGTTGAGGTAGTTCTTTAGCGGGAATATCCTGAATAGAATAATAACTATCAAAACTAGATAGTTTGACAGCCAACTAACATTGAGTAAATGCAGTAACTTATACCTATTTTCCCCGCTATGGGTCTGGTTAAAATTTCTTTGCTGTTGCCTTCTTAGACAAATATCTGTTATAAGAAGCTTCAGTTAAAGCTTTCGCCAAACTTGCTGCTGAAAATGCATCGAACTGTTTATTTCAATAGCAGACTACTTCTTTGCCTAGTAACTTACATTCATTTTTTCTACCGCCTTCTTACGGATAAAAAAAGTATTAAGAGATTTCTCTCTTCTGTATATAGATATATCGTATCCCAAATTCTAGCTGTAATCTGATTATGTCACTATTGAAACTGGCATATAAAATAATGTCAGTATTTTAAAATTTTAGACTTTAACACATCAAGTGCAAAGGAAATTTTACATCCTCTCATTTTTAAAATCTTCTTCTAACTGCTCAATCGATATATTAAATTTATGCCAACTTACCTATTATGAGATATAGCTAATAACTTTTTAGCCATACTCATAAACTGTCACAGGCATTGTATACAGATAAATTAAGTAATGTTATGTAAGTGTTAGTACATAGTTAACACAAAATTCTATATTTTTGTGTAAGAATTATATCTATTAGAATGGGAATATTACGGACGCAGTAGAAATTGCCCGGAGAGAAAGCTATGGCATACGGTGGTATTTCGGCAGATATAAACAATGCAGAGCACAACCGATTGATTGTAGGTAGGTATTTTGTTGAAACTGGCTACACCCATGGTGCGATCGCACAATTAGCGAATCCTGAAGAAAGACCTGCTTTGCATCAATCTCCTACTCCATTAGAGGTAGTAGTTCGCCCCGGTAATGAGACTATAGAAAGTAGGGCAGTAATTGAAGAAACCATAACCCCAAGAGTTTTTGCCGAAAGTATCGCAGCCTTAGAGAGAGGAGAAATAGTAGAAATTTGCGGTAAAAATGGAATCGGTAAAACCAGCTTACTAGAGTATTTAGCCCGTCATCCCCAAGTGAGAGTTTTATTTCCTGATGGGGTAGTTAGTCTCCATCCACCACATCCCTACGTAGGGGATATACTCAGACAAATATGGAATTTTTTTTACAAAACTCAAGAGAACTATCTACCCAACTTCCAAGATGTTTATCGTACACTTCAAGATAAAAGAGGGTTGATTGTACTTGATGAAAATCAGTTAACTGAGGATGAATTAGAACTGTTAATGAATGCGGTTCCTCAATGTAACTTTCTATTAACCTCAATTAGAAGTAGGATTAAAAATAAAGGATACTCTATTACCCTCGATGGTCTTTCTATTGATCTTGCTTTAAGATTGCTCGAATACGCATTAAAGCGCAAACTAGATCCAGAGGAACTCCCAGCAGCAACATCATTGTGCTCCTTATTAAATGGTCATCCTACTTATTTGCAGCAAGCAGCTGCGAGTACTATAAAAAACGGACATACTTTAGCAGAAATTGTTAGTCATTTACCAAGTTCTGGTGCTGGAGAAGAATTAAGCCAGCAAGTATTAAGCTATTGTACGCCTTTACAAGTCGAAATATTAGAATTGCTAGCTTTGATGGGAAATGTGGGACTAAAAAGTAAGCAATTGATATCAATTTTACAGGTTCCAGAATGTTTAGGTGCTTTAGAAAACTTATATCAGTGCCATTTAGTAAAATTTGATGGTACTCACTACATTATTAGTCAAAATATATTAGAAGTATTACCTCCAGAACATAAATTAGAAGCATCATTTAGGACGATTTTAAGCTACTTTGAGGATTGGGTAGAGCAGTATCAACACCAACTGCAAAAAATGGCAGCAGAAATTGATGCTCTCGTACAAATTATTGAAGTAGGGGTGAGAAATAGCTGCTGGCAAGATGTACTATATTTAGTGAAAACAGTAGATGAAACAGTAGTTACAAGTAAACGCTGGGGTGTATGGAAGCAAATATTGCAAAGAGGAATGCAAGCAGCGCAAGCTTTACAAGATAAGTTTAATGAAGCTTGGACTCATCATCAATTGGGGATAATTGCTTTAGCTTTTGAATATAACGATACTGCTTGCGAAGAATTCACTAAAGCTTTGGAAATACGTACATCTTTAAATGATGAAATGGGAATTAGTACAACTCGTCATAACCTCAATTTACTAAATGTGGATAAGTCTGCGGAACACAACTATAATTCATCACTTCCTAAGTTATATTCTCAGTTAGATTCTCAGTTAGATACTTTAAATACTCAAATAAGTAGGAAGCCCCAAAAGAATACAATAAATAATATACAAGTTAATAAAAAATCTGAAGCACAACTTGATAAAAACCTCGATGGTAAATCAAGCAGACAAAGCAGTCAAATTTCTGATACAAAAGCAAGTACATCATTACCAAGTGCATCATTACCTAAAGAAGCAAAGACAAAACCCAAAGTAACAATACCTAAAAAAATTGCATCATCAGTTAATGATCGTAATTCCAACTCAGAAGAATATCTCCCCCTAATTCCCACTTCTGGTAAGAAAGGAATTTTATCCTCACCCATGGGAGTAATGGGTATTGGTGCCGGAATTTTAGCTGCAAGTGGAGTACTTGCTTGGGTCACATGGAATTCTGCTACAGACGAACCATCAGCGAAATCTACTAAGTCTCCAGAAACAGACACCAAGTCGAATTCACCCAAGGACAATATTACAACGCCAAAGCCATCACCAAATACCCAAAACCCAGTTAAACCAAATTTTTCAACTACTCCTGAAAATAATACGCCAACCCTGACACTACCAGATATCGAACCACCATCTGATGTAATTCCAGCACTAACACCAGGTATTGAAATTGAGCGACCCAGAACGAATAGGAAATATAGAGATTACCCCTCTCTAAGATTACCTGTTAAAAAAATACCCAATGAGAGTGATTCATTTCATCCCCGCTCCAAGACAGTAACTCCTAAAATAAAACCTATACCTAAAGAGACACCAACACCAACACCGACACTAACACCGACACCGACACCGACACCAACCCCAACAACTTCAACAACACCAACACCAACACCAACACCAACACCAACAATTTCACCCGAAACAACACCTAAATCAACATCTACATCCAAACCATTACCACAAGCTTTACCTACTCCAGCTTCCCCTCGTGCTTGGAAAATTTTTGTACAACCAGTTCCAGAAACTGAAGCTAATCCCAGTTTTACACCAAGAGCTAGGTAATATCATGTTCGCCGATATTTTTAACAGAAGAGAAAAAAGAATAGCGATCGCATTATGATTTAGGGAGATTTTCAGAGTTGAAATTACTAGGAGATCGTCAATATACAGTAGAGCCACAAGGTTTGCTTTCTCATCATTGGTATAATTGAACTACGGACAATTTATCGTGAGCTTCCAGATTCTCAGAATAATGCTGCAACATATAAGAATTGTAAGTAGTTGTGCAATTTAGGAGCAACTCTTTTTAAGGGTAGCGAAATTCCCTAAATATACCTGAGAAGGTCTTTACAGGAGAGGGGGATGTGTTGCCATCATTTATTATGGTAATTTTCAATTAATTTTCGTAGGGCATCATAGGTGATGATGAAAATCAAGAATTGGGGGATTCTCCCCCAAACCCCCTCGGAATGGTTCTCACAAAATGAATCGAGTCTGCTCTAGTTTTGATAGGTTTTTTATTTAAAATGACTATAAATTGGTCTAATTTTTTAGATATTCTAATTTTTTATCTAAGTAGGAATTTTGGTAAAAGTATAAATAATTAATATCAAAGGTAGCACCGGAATTATACATTTTTTAATATGAAGGAGTGCGGAATAAATTGCAAATAAATGCAGATTTTTACTTCTATGTTGATAATTTTAATGTAAATAGAAACGATATAAAATATTTAATAAAGACCTATGATTAGTAATATAAAATCCTGGTATTATTTATTTTTTAATAAATTATTTAATAGTGGGATATACATGAAAATACTGACAATTTGAATGTTAGATGAAATATCTATGTGAGTAATAAAAATCAATCCATATCTTTACTTAGTATCTAGATAAATGTGATGAAAATACTGAACCATAAATTGAAAGAATACAGCTATATTCAAAACAACGTCATAATCAAAGCGTGCAAGGAGATTGGGTGCATTTACTACCAAAGAAAAGTTTATGAATCAATTAGAAAAAAATTCTTGGCAACAGGTTTTATCTGTCTTTCAAGCAATTTGGGGTTATGACGAATTTCGCAAACCACAAGGTGAAATTGTGCGTAACTTGCTTGCAGGCAAGGATGCATTAATTATTATGCCTACAGGTGGCGGAAAATCTATTTGTTTCCAACTCCCTGCGCTTTTACAAAATGGTTTAACTTTAGTAGTTTCTCCTTTGGTTGCATTAATGGAAAATCAAGTACAGGAACTGCAACAAAAAAAATTGCCAGCAGCACTTTTACATAGTGAATTATCTTCTTTTGAAAAACGAAAAACTTTGCAAAATATCGCAGGGCAAAAATTAAGATTATTATACTTATCTCCCGAAACTTTATTAAGCCCTCCCGTGTGGGAAAAAATATCTGAGCCACATTTAAAAATTAATGCTTTGATTTTAGATGAAGCTCATTGCTTAGTACAGTGGGGCGATACTTTTAGACCAGCTTATCGTCGTTTGGGTGCTGTACGAAAAGCATTATTAAAATCGAAACCATCAGGGGAGAAAATAAGTATTGCAGCTTTTACAGCTACAGCCGACTTAGCAGGTCAAAAAATTATTAAAGAAGTTTTACAATTACAGCAACCGGAAATTTATCGTCTCAATCCTTATCGTTCTAACTTAAGTCCTAAAGTTCATATCGCTTGGACACCACGAGGAAGAAAGCAACAATTATTTAATTTTGTCCAAAAAAAATCCCCAAATCCAGGACTGGTATATGTCCGAACTAGAAGCGACAGTGAAAATATCGCAGCATGGTTAGAAAAAAAAGGTTATCCTACAGCTAGCTACCATGCCGGATTAAACGCAGAGGAACGTCGCCGAATCGAAACTCAATGGTTGGATGGAGAAATACCCTTCGTAGTTTGTACATCTGCTTTCGGCATGGGGATTAACAAGTCAAATGTACGCTGGGTAATTCATTTCCATCCACCATTGCTACTGTCAGAATACGTACAAGAAATTGGACGTGCCGGTAGGGACGGTTTAGCATCAGATGCATTGATGCTAGTCAGCGAACCTACAGGATGGTTAGACCCGGAAGATAAACAAAGACAGAACTTTTTTACCGAGAAAGCGCGATCGCAGTTACTGAATGCTGAAGAATTAATCAAAAAACTGCCTCCTACCGGAAATGTTGCAGCAGTATCTCAAAAATTAAAAGATAGTGCCCTTGCTCTTTCCCTTCTACACAGTATGGGTAAGCTGGAGTGGGTTGACCCTTTTCACTACAAAATTAACCACAACAACCTGAAAGGCAAAAGACACAAAAATATTAAACATCAACAAAAATCTGACGCGAGTTCTCATTTCAAAGGTCAAACTCACGCCATTAAAAACATGAAAAAATATATTACCACTAAGAATTGTCGATGGCAGTTTTTACTTGATGCTTTTGGTTTTACTCAAGATGCAGAAAATTGGTGTTGCGGACATTGCGATAATTGCAGGAAGTAGAGGAAACAGGGAAGAATTCAAAATTCAAAATTCAAAATTCAAAATTCAGAGCCCTAACACAGTCTCTTCTAGAAAAGCAATCACCATTCACCAATTACCATTCACCATTCACCAACTAAGGTGATTTGTGTAAATGATTTTACCAATAATGAGGGCGCAAACCGGGAGCGCCCCTAGGATATATTGGCGGTATTCTGGTAATTTCAATTCTAGAAATCTCCTAAAACTGCCTCAAAAACCTTAAATCGCTAGCATATACCCGTCTAATATCATCTAATTTGTGTAATACCATGGCAAAGCGCTCTACACCAAAACCAGCCGCAAAACCAGTATAAACCTCTGGATCGTATCCTACTGCTTTCAGTACATTCGGGTCTACCATCCCGCAACCCATCACCTCTAACCAGCGTCCGTTCCACTGTAAATCGACTTCGGCTGATGGTTCGGTAAAAGGAAAATAGCTAGCGCGGAAACGAATGGGTAGTTCTCCAAACATTTGCTGTAAAAATTCTTTCACAGTACCTTTAAGGTCGGTAAAAGTTAAACCTTCATCTACTGCTAATAATTCTAGTTGGTGGAATACAGCAGCATGAGTTGCATCTACATCGTCTCGACGATAAACCCTTCCAGGAGCAATAATCCGAATCGGTGGTTCTTCTGCTTCCATATATCGAATTTGTACGCTGGAAGTATGGGTTCTTAGTAAATTACCATCGGGAAGATAAAAAGTATCTTGCATATCCCGGGCTGGATGGTCGGGGGGTGTATTTAATGCTTCAAAGTTGTAGTAATCAGTTTCCATTTCCGGACCATCGGCTATTGTATAACCCAAACCGACAAAAATGTCTAAGGCTCGGTCAATAATGCCGTTAAGGGGATGTACGCAACCTTGGGGACGATAAATTCCCGGCATTGTTACATCTAAAGTTTCTGTTTCTAACTGTGCTTGAATTTTTGCAGTTTCTAAAGCATTACGTCTTTTGTCTAAAGCCTCTTGGAGTGCTTCTTTAACAGTATTAGCTATTGCTCCAACTTTGGGACGTTCCTCGGTACTTAATTTTCCCATACTCCGCAACAGCATTCCTAACTGCCCTTTTTTACCGAGGTAGCTGACTCTGAGTTCTTCTAAACTTTCTAAACTTTCAGCTGCTGCGATCGCTTTTTCTCCTGTCTTTCGCAGTTCTAAAAGTTGAGTTTCTAAGTTGCTGGGCGGATTTGTCATATCTACAAATAATTAATATTCAATAGTTATTATTCTTTCTTGTGGGAGAATTGGAAATAAAATTTTGCTTTATTCTTGGTTGGAAAATAGGACAATTGTTTTGTATTAAAAACAGTTACCGTTAGACTATAGCGGGAAATTAGGAAAAACAAAATTCATCATACTGCTCTTTATGGGAGGAAATACCTAAATAATTTAGTTTTGATTTAGTTTTGATTTAGTTTTTCTCTTTTTCCTCATCCTATATTCCTTCTTCCATCAGTTTAAAAGCATTTAGAGTTGACAAATAATTTTTTATGAGATTGGTTGTGAGGAGGGACACTGACATCTAAGTATAACTATTGGCTAAATAGATAAATGGATATTGATTAATAACTATATTAAATATATGAAATTATTAATCAGCAACGATGATGGTGTTTACGCAGCTGGTATCCGTGCCCTTGCCGATACTTTAGCAAAAGAAGGTCATACTGTTTTTGTCGTCTGTCCCGATCGAGAACGTTCGGCAACTGGACATGGTTTAACTTTACATCAACCGATTCGTGCTGAAATTGTAGAGTCGATTTTTCATCCGAATGTTAAGGCTTGGGCTTGTGATGGCACTCCTGCTGATTGTGTAAAGTTAGCAATTTGGGCTTTGCTGGATTCTCCTCCCGACCTGGTGCTTTCTGGAATTAATCAGGGTGCTAATTTGGGTACGGAAATTCTTTATTCCGGTACGGTTTCTGCGGCTATGGAAGGTTTAATTGAAGGTATTCCCAGCTTAGCTTTTAGCTTGACTAGTTATACTTCCCAAGATTTTCAGCCCGGGGCAAATTTTGCCAAATCATTGGTAGCCCAAATTTCCGAAAACCCACTACCAGATTTAATGTTACTTAATATCAACATTCCTGCTTTACCATCTGAGGAAATTGCCGGAGTTGCGATCGCACGTCAGGGAGTACGTCGTTATGTAGATGTCTTTGATAAGCGTATTGATCCTAGGGGGAAAAATTATTATTGGTTAACTGGCGAAGTTCTTGAAGATGTAGAACCATTAACATCACACAATTGTCACGAAAACATTCCTTTAGACGTTCATGCGATCCGGGATCGGTATATTAGTATCACTCCTTTGCAATACAACCTCACATATACCGGTGGATTAACGGAGTTATCTAAATGGAATTTTAAAGTTTTGTAAAAAAAAAATGTAAAATGATCCTGTTGAGTAGGTACGGTATAAAAAAAGTTAAATGTATTCCAAGTAATTTTACGTTATAAAGTGAAAACTGCTTTGGCACAAGACTGTGAAACTAAATAGAGAAACACAAGTCTCTAATCCATAAGGACACTTATAAACTGAGAAAACCCTGTCGATATCATGTTTATGTGCTTACCAGTAATTCTACTCTCACACAGTTTGTAATGAAACAGCATAAACTGAAAACTTAGGTGTAAAAATTTTTAGTATCAATTGCCCCCTTAGTTTTGGCAATCAACACTCATGTCTAGCAGAGAAGAAAAATTTACTGTACATTTTTGGGGCGTTCGCGGCAGTATTCCTTGTCCAGGGCAAGACACTGTTTCTTATGGCGGCAACACCTCTTGCGTTGAAATGCAAGCAGGTGGCAAACGCTTTATTTTTGATGGTGGTACTGGACTACACGTTTTGGGTCAAACTTTATTGAACCAAATGCCTGTGGAAGCTCATTTATTTTTTACCCATTCTCATTGGGATCATATGCAAGGCTTTCCCTTTTTTACTCCAGGTTTTGTAAAAGGAAATTCCTTCCATATTTACGGTGCGATCGCTCCCGATGGTTCAACTATAGAACAGCGTCTTAATGACCAAATGTTGCACCCCAACTTTCCCGTACCTCTACAAATTATGCAAGCAGACTTGGAGTTTTGTGATATTGAGCCTGGGGAATTAATTAAAGTTGATGATGTAACTGTAGAAACAGCAGCATTAAATCATCCTGGTGAAGCTTTAGGATACAGGGTAAATTGGCGAGATGGGGCTGCTGTTTATGTTACTGACACTGAGCATTTCCCTGACCGATTAGATGAAAATGTACTACAGCTAGCCCGAAATGCTGATATTCTCATTTATGATTCTACTTACACGGATGAAGAGTATTATCATCCTAGATTTCCTAAAATTGGTTGGGGACATTCTACTTGGCAAGAAGCTGTGAAACTAGCGAAAGCTGCTAATGTCAAGACTTTAGTTATATTTCATCACGATCCCGCCCATAATGACAAATTTTTAGATAAAGTTGGAGAAGAAGCTGCGGAAAAATTTCCTGGTGCAGTCATGGCAAAGGAAGGAATGGTATTGACAGTTCCCGTTTCTATACCTTTATATAAGACCTGTAGAGGATAAAAATTAATTGTAAATCAAATCAATAGCAAGATCGTGCCCATGCTATGTAAACGCTTCCGCGTGTCTGTTGGGACAGATGTTCACGCTCAGATGTTCCCGAACCCTATAAAGCATCGTGAAATGTTAATCGCAAAATGTTAACTTATATTAGGCAAATCCCTTACATTTCTATAAAGCCTAACAACATGAATAGGATTAGCCCTGAAAGTAGTCTTAGAGTCTTCCATATAAAAGGGCTAGTTTAACTCTGGGGAGCAACTCATCTCATCTATTACCAAATTCATCATAGATAGATAGATACAAAAGTAGATAAATTGTATTGCACTATACTAAAATTTTATATAATTTTAGATTTGGGCTTCTGCCATGAATTTTAGATATGAGTTAGCTTGATATAGCAACTCTTTTCAAGAGTCTAACTTTTTAGGTAATAGTCTAACTTTGTTCGAGTTAAATCTAGCGGTAGGATAGCTATAACTACTGGCAGTTGCCAAATAAACATTAAATCCCAGTTATCGACGTGTGCAATCAGTCTCAAAATGGGTGTTCTGTGCGAGTTATATCTTCAAATAATTTGGCGTTAACGCCTACTATTATTGCTTTAGGTAAATTTGACGGCGTTCATCGCGGTCATAAACGGGTTATAGAACCAATTTTACCTACATCGAAGGCTTTTCAAGATAATAAAAGCCGTTTTCTTCAGGAGCAACATCGGGAGCAACATATTTATTCAACAGTTGTTACTTTCAATCCCCATCCCCAGGAATATTTTACGGGAAAGCCAAGAGCATTGTTAACGCCATTAGATGAGAAGGTAGAAGAATTACATCTGTGTGGGGTAGAACAGTTGGTATTATTGCCCTTCGACCAATTTTTATCTACCTTAAGCCCAAAAGAATTTGTAGAAATAATTCTGATTGAGCAGTTGCAAGCGACTTGTATAAGTGTAGGACAAGATTTTCGTTTCGGCTCTGGACGACAAGGAACTGCTCAAGACTTACAAGCGATCGCATCCCAATATAATATTCCTGTCACAATTGTACCTCTGGAAATGTCTGATGAAGATCATTCAGAAAAGATGAATATTAGTACTTCTCTGATTAGACAGCTTCTAGAAACCGGTGAAATTCAACAAGCAAATATTTTATTAGGAAGACCTTATACTCTTACAGGTAAAGTGGTTTTAGGACAGCAAATTGGTAGAACTATAGGTTTTCCCACTGCAAACTTAGAATTGCCCGTAAAAAAGTTTATACCCTCCAAGGGAGTCTATGCTGTACGCGTGGTAGTTTGCGATCGCAAAGACAATGATATGGCAACATCGAACTTTGGGGATGATCCCAAGGAAGTTATGAGAAGCGTTTACACGCAAAATGTAGAAAAAAATTTAGAAAATTTTTACCCGGGTGTAATGAATATTGGTAATCGTCCCACTGTCAATGGTAATAACTTATCAGTAGAAGTACATTTACTAAATTGGTCGGGGGATTTATACAATAAAACCCTAATAGTTGAACTTATAAAATTTTTGCGACCAGAGCAAAAGTTCTCTTCATTAGAAGCATTAAAAACACAAATCGCAAAAGATTGTTTGAGTGCAAAAGCTTTTTTTGGTTGTGAATTTTAAACTCAACAATGGGAATAATAAATGGGGAATAACAGATAAAACAAATCTGGATAGGAAATTTCTATAGATTTCTATTATTTCCATATATTTCTATTTTTCTATTCCCTATTTCTTAACTAAACTGGTGCATGAGAGAAAACATAGACGCTCTAAGACAAAACCTAGCTATCTCAATTGTTGGGAAAGACGATGCAATTCGCTTAGTAATGGTAGCTCTACTTTCCGACGGTCATGCTTTATTAGAAGATGTTCCAGGAGTAGGTAAAACTCTGCTTGCAAAAACTCTAGCTCGTTCCATAGATGGGAAGTTTCATCGTCTCCAATGCACTCCCGATTTACTACCAACAGATATAACAGGAACTAATATTTGGAATCCTCAAAGTGGTGAATTTACTTTTCTTCCCGGTCCAATCTTCGGTAATGTAGTTCTAGCTGATGAAATCAACCGTGCCACACCCCGTACTCAGTCAGCCTTACTCGAAGTAATGGAAGAACATCAGGTAACTGTTGACGGTGTGTCTCGTCGAGTTCCTCAACCTTTTTTTGTGATTGCGACTCAGAATCCTGTTGAGTACCAAGGTACTTTTCCTCTCCCAGAAGCCCAAATGGACAGATTTATGATTTCCTTTAGTTTGGGTTATCCTTCAGAAGCAGAAGAATTGAAAATGCTTCAGCATCATCAAAAAGGAATTAAAGTTGATGAATTGAAACCCTGCATCAGCTTAGAGCAGTTGCGAGAACTGCGTCAATTTTGTACCCAAGTCAGAGTAGAGACTGATTTACAACAGTATATTCTTGATTTAGTCAGAGCTACTAGATGTGATGAAGAAATAACTCTTGGTATCAGTCCCAGAGGGACTTTAGCACTCCAGAAAGCTATACAAACATTAGCATTTCTCGATGGTCGAGATTATGCGATTCCCGACGACGTGAAATTTCTTGCTCCTCATATCCTATGTCACCGTATTATACCTACAGGGGGACGCAGTTCTAGGACAGTTATGGAACGCTTACTAAGGTCAGTTCCTATCCCGTGACCAAAAAATTGGGTCTCAAGCCCCGTGGTTTTAGCACGGCTTTAATTATTTATGATATGATGCTACTGATTCATACGGTAGCAAAGTGTTTGTCTTAGAGTTTAAAGTTAATCCAAAACCATATCAAATCCAAGCAATTGAAGAAGCCATAAAGACAGTTCAATTTGTCAGAAACAAGGCTTTAAGATTCTGGATAGATAATCGTGGTGTTGGAAAAACTGAACTATTTCGATATAACACTAAGCTCAGAGAAGAGTTTGATTTTGTCAAATCCTTAAACTCTCATGCTTGTCAGGTTGGGATAGAGAGAATTCTCAGAGCAATTAATAGATTTTTTGATAATTGCAAGAATAATAAACCTGGGAAGAAGCGGTGCGACCCTGGTGATTTTCAATCACCTAAGGAACGCGCACCAAGAGAGGGTTATCCCCAGTTCAAAAAAAATACTCGTTCAGTAGAGTATAAGGTATCAGGTTGGAAGCTTTCACAGAACCGAAAACATATTGAGTTTACTGATAAAAAAGGTATTGGTAAGCTCAAGTTAATTGGTTCAAGAGATTTAAACTATTTTCAACCTGAACAAATCAAACGAGTGCGGATTGTTAGACGAGCAGATGGTTATTATGTTCAGTTTTGCCTTGCTTTAGATAAGCGAGATAATGCAGCAAAAATTGCTCCATCTCATAAGGTGGTGGGTTTGGATTTGGGTATCAAATATTTTCTAGCTCAGAGTAATGGAGATATAGAAGAAAACCCTAAATTCTACCGAAAAGCAGAAAGACAACTAAATCGAGCTAATCGCAAAAAGTCTAAAAAATTCCGCAAAAACTCAACACAAACCCGTAACTATATTAGGGCAAGATTGCGATATGCTCGGAAACATTTGAGAGTAAGTAGGCAGCGAGAAGAGTTTGCAAAGAGAGTTGCACTCCGTTTAATCCTATCTAACGATTTGGTAGCTTATGAAGACTTAAATGTGAAAGGGTTAGTTAAAAACCGTCATCTTTCCAAAAGTATTAGTGATGCAGGATGGTCAACTTTTCGCAGATGGTTAGAGTATTTTGGCTACAAGTATGGCAAAGTCACTGTCGCAGTACCGCCATATAATACTTCTCAAAAATGCTCTAATTGCGGAAATATTGTTAAAAAATCTTTGTCTACCAGAACACATATTTGCACTTGTGGATATGTTGCAGACAGGGACATTAATGCTGCACGAAACATCTTGCAACTGGGTTTAAGTACTGTGGGGCACACAGGAACTCATACGCTTGGGGAGAGATTCCCTCTTGCTGGATTGG
>JBCCDM010000041.1:0-22074 GCA_039030795.1 Cyanobacteria bacterium P01_A01_bin.84 | reverse complement strand
ATCTCTCAGAAAAAATTACTTTCAGACTTGATAGTAAAAATATTAATGTAAACAAACAGAAAATAATTTAGACTTTTGGCTAATTTTATAATATTCATGAATTACATGACTTATTATTCACAATTAAACTGTAAAAAAAATTACCAATACCAATGTATAAAAGTTACCATTTCCCAGTATCATCTTCTTGTTGCAAACCTATTAGTTGACGACGTTTTCGTGCATAGGAAACAATATTAATTCCAAACTCTTGAGCAGTACGAATTGCTAGTCTAGGCATTTTTAATTCTTTGTCTAGCCCCCAAGTAGATGCTAAGTCTCCGATAATTAAAATGATTCCTCCACCTGTCAATATTTCAATTATTTTTTGATTAACTATTGGTAGAGCTGCAAATAAAAATGGTCGAGTTCTTAAAGGATGGTCGCGTCGCAGTTCTGTAGATTTTTTCAAAGTAATTTCTAATTTTTCTGCTAAAGCATAAGTACTTTGTATTAAAGATTCTGCATCTGTGGGTGCATCAATTAAAAGTATACCTCCGGTATTTAAGTAATTACTCAGTAAATCAAACTCAACGCTACTAATCGATAATTCTTGTTGACCTGTCAGGTAAAGTAAATCGTATTCTTGAATATTTTTCGTCAAAGTTATTTGTCCTGGTTCATCGAGACCTCTTAGATAAGGATATAAAGGTTCTATTGATTGCAAGAAATAAGACAAATTAAAGAAATTTCGAGCGCATTCTGAATCAGAATGATTTACCTGCGCTATACGTACAATTCCTTGCGGACGCGCTTGTGCTTGACGGCGATAGCGCAAATCTATATTGTTATATCCTGGGAAGAATATATCTTTGGGCTGGGTAATATCCTTTTGTCCTGGTTGTAAGAGTATGCGACAAATTTCTATTTCTGAAATATCGAGATTAGAGTTTCTCTGGTCAAACCGATAAGCTTCCTTAACAATCTCTTTAGAGTTACGTAATCGTAAATCTTCTGGATCTACGTAACTAACTGTTAGATAAACTAAAATTGGTTCTGTATTAGCGACTTCTAGATCAACAGGAAAGTCAAAAGTTATGGGTACAACTATTAAATTACCGGCTAAATCAATAGCAATACCAGGTTGAATCTGTACCCAGCGTCCATCCTTATATTTAGATTGAACTTTCTTAGGTGCAGGAATATCTCTTACTCCTAGACCACAAACAATTCCTGGTTGATTTAAACATTGATAGTGGGTATTCTGTCTTTGGCGATGATAATCATGTGCTTTACGCCAACGTTCAGCATTTATGAGCAGACCATCTGTAGCTTGGAGTCGGTCGAATGGTTGAATTGACGGTGGGGGAAATGGGTGAGACATAATGAATTAAGAGTTAAAAGTTATGAATTAATCAGTCGAAAATTGCAGAGATCGAAAATTTATATTGTTGTTTAATAAAGATAAGTACTTATCCATAATTAACTGTATATTTGTCATTATCTATGGAACCTAGCAGAATGATGTAATTACAAAGAATTGAAGACTATGTTAATTATTTTTGAAATCTACCAGGACTTAAGCATGGACTATGTGTTTGTGTCCGGAGCGACCTTAGGGTTAGTAATCCCAAAGCCTTATTTCTCGTTACGAATGCGTAAGTCCTATATACAAACAAATAATACAAACAAATATTTTTGCATGAGTACTTAATTGTAAGAATTCTCTACATATAGTTCATAGGTACAAAAAGCAGGTTTCTCTTGCTCTATAATCAATCTTACTAATTCTTCGCGAATAACTACATTATCTTCATTAGGGCGCAATCGTACGATAAAATGATAAGCCTGTCCTCCTCCAAGTACCGCATTGTTTAGTTCTGCATCATTAAGAATAAAACTGTTACCAAAAGGTTCTGTTATACTTATATGTCTGTCCGTTTCATTTGGTAAATCTTCATCTAAAGGTAATCCTGTATACAAATGCAGGTAAAGACGTAAACCTTTACGAGTTCCTCGCCATCTATACAGTTCAACTGCACGACTAATTAAACGACGCTGTTTGCCTAAATCCCATGCGGAGTCAACTTCCCAAGCAACCCAATGGGCTAAAAATGGCAATAGTTTTTTTGGTGCTGTCAAGGGGTCAAGATTTGCCCACATCACCGAAAAACTATTCACAACAGGTTGATAAGCCTCTTCAAATATCTTCATCAATCGACCGATAAAATCGACTTCTCTATATAAAAGAGGCAAAAACTCCATGTAATTAGACCAAGGACGAACATACAAACCAAATTGGTTACTTCTTTCAATTTGTTCTCGGTCTGTTCCTCGATTTATATGCAGAATTACAAAGCAGCGAAAGTTAATTTCTAGTTTTTCATTTTTGTTAGGTGCAATTGCTTGTCGGTCTTCAAAAAATGTTTCAGGTATTTGAAAACGAAGCACAGCTTGCATTTGTCCTCTAGGTAAAATTTCGTTACCCTCCGTGCCGATTTGACACCACTGGAAAGGAAAATTACCCTCAACCTGTAATTCTAAATTTAATGAGTGTGTAGTTAAGTTCTTTACCTGCACAATCATCTCACTTGGTTGTCCGGGGTGCAATACCAGACTATGTTCTGAGACATCTGTTTCCGTACCTATAAACGCCAAAGCTGTTCCAGGTAAAGCCTCTGGAATTTGCATTGGAGTTAAGTCAATTTCGACTGCGGGACTAAAACGACTTTGAACCATAGATTTGAACTATAGATTTGAACCAAGAGAACTTCTCATAATACTCAAAATGCTATCTAAAAATGGTATGTATTCAACGATTGATAATATTAACGACGTGACTAGAACGCAAATTTACATTATCCCAAGAACATATTAAACCTTGTACACCAGGGTCAATGATTCTATCCGGTGATGGTTGACGTACCCAAGTATCTCCTTGTTTTTGTATCGGAAATAGTAGTACTGGACCTAGATATCGTACTCCTTGAGTCTGTTGAAGTAAGGCTACGATATCTGATTCATAAACAGGTCTTCCGAAAGCCCAACCTTTCCCATCAATCCCTCCAGTTAAAGGATTTAAAAATTTATACAAAGAAATTTTGATATTACGGATAATTTCATCGCGAGCAAGAGGATTATCGTAAAGAGGTTCTAAGGTTATTTCTGTTTGGACAGATACTCCTACGTATTCTGGCTGATGAAGTTGTATTCGTATACCTAGTAATTTTCTATCATCTAAATAATTTAATACCTGTTCCTGCAAGGCTGGACTTAAGTCAAACTTTTCTGGAGATAAACCCGAACCATAAGCGATCGCATCAGTATTGGTTTTAGGAACAATCATTAAACCAACTGTACCTGCTTGTCTGTTACTATCAGCACCTAAACAACGAACCCGAGCGATCGCTCCCCTACCTGCTTGCTGAGCTAACACTTCAAAGTCTTCAGCCGTAACAGCGCGATCGCGAGTACGTAAGACTTGTGGAGCCCTAATTACGGCTTGTTCTAAGGATTCTGCATCAGATCCGTTAATAGCTGGTTTGTGATTAGTGACACTAGCAACGTAAGGTATTGCAGACTTTAAAAACCGCAGACTATGAGCTTGAACATTGCCGTGTCTACCTCCCCCTGAATGATAAGCAACCATCCGAATCTCGGCTCCACGTGCAGGGATTGCTCCGTATTGGTGGTGCTGCTTGTTTCTTTCTATATCGCTTACTTGTAATATTGTGTCGTCTGCCGTAGCTTGCTGAATTCCTTTACGAATTTCTGTTTCACGTTTAATTTGACCAGGTTCTCTAATTAAAGGACCAAATTGAATTGTGCCAGTAATAGAATCGATTGTGTAATGTAAATCTTGAGCAGTACTATCAGCAAAATCCCTCACCTCCTGCCATCTTTGAGGTAAACCACTAGGAGGAATAACTATGACATATTCGTTTTCTCGACGTTCCAGAACAGGTGTTTCTTGCAGTTGAAAAGTTTGTCCCGGCATACCATTACTTATTCCCAAACGCTCATCCTCTTTCAGATTACTCTGAGAACCCCGCACAGTACCTCCAACAGACCTTACTCCCAAAGCAGTAATCCGTGGAGAACGATTGTAACCAGGTTGATTTCTTTCTGATTGTGTATATATACACCGCAGCCAACGACCGCGATAGGAAGTAAAATTTGTTACAGGAAAACTTTGTGGTAGATGTAGACGAGTTTCTGCTCCTTGCTCTGGGGTACCTCCTTGTTGAATGATTTCGTAAAAACTAAAACCCCGGGTTTGATCATCTGCTTCTTGTAACAAAACAGGTTGCCAATTATCCCCATTCCAAGCTTCCCAACGACGTGGGGGTTGATTAGGATTAATACCAGTAGGTGTTGCACTAGCACCTTTAAAGTTAATTTCTAGGACATTTCCATCCAATGGATCGTCAGAATCAATCACTAAGTAAAAACAATTCCCCTGTTGAGGTTCTTCTTCAAATATCGATTGCTCGTTACCTTCCCAAAAATCATCTGAGTGCCGATTCCAATTAATTGTTACTCTTTCCCGCAAAGATTGGGGAATTAATTCAACGGTTTGTGCAGTTAAAAAATGTAAAATTCGAGGTTTGCCAATTATTAAAGAAAAATCAGTACTAAAGGTAATCGCTTCTGCTGTTTCAGTTCTTATTGTTGATACTTCAAATGCTTCTGGTATTGTATAAGCTTCCGGCAAGTCCGAGCTTAAATAAAATGTTAGTTCAGTACGAGCCGGAGCTGGAGGTTGCAGACGAATTCCTAGTAACTCCAAAAATGCTACATAGTTTTTGCGGGGTACTTGGTTAAATCTAAGAAGCATTTGGTCTGTTAACCAAGCGAATAGCTCAACTAGCGTAATTCCTGGGTCGCTAAGGTTATGATCTGTCCACTCAGGACAGTAGCGAGGAATACGCATAATGCATTCTTCTACTAAGTCATCAAAAGCACGGTCGTCTAAGTTAGAAGAAGGTAATTTTGGTAAAAAGTCAAATTCCACGGTTTTATTATATTAATTCTGGATCTAAATCTGGATCTAATTTTGAACCACAAATATAAAGTTCATAATCAATGTTTTTAAAAATCCTTTTCCCGTTACTATTGATTTTTATGAATCCATAGATGAGAGTAGATAGAAGGGATAAACTAAACTATAGATATCTGGATAATCTTTAAGTTTATAGTTGACGATAATATCTACTTTTCCACGTACCGGGTCAGCATCTGTGCGAACTTCATCAACAGTGATACGCGGTTCCCAGACTTCTAAAGCCTCTAAAACATAAATACGAATTTGCAGCAGAGTTTCGCTATTCATAGGAGCAAAAGCGAGTTCTGATAAGCGCGATCCAAAATTAGGTCGGTAAACGCGCTCTCCTACGCTAGTGCGAAGAATAATCCAAATTGACTCTCTAACCTTTTGGTCTTCACTGCTAAATTTTATTCCTCCCTGCAAACTCAACTGTAATGGAAAAGCCCAACCTTTCCCCAAATATTCTCGCGACTTACCGTAAACTGGGTTTGGCATGGTGGCAGTTATCAGAATAAATATGGATGTATATATAAATCTAAAATATTGCTATATGAGGTCTTAGCCTATTACCCAAAAGTCGAATTTCTTTTTTATAATTTTGAAATAATAAAAACTAAGGATTTAACTATAGGACTTACGCAAAATCAACGTAATTCCGTCATTACGAGCGATAGCGACGTATAAGCTCTGTCGAGCAGACTCCGTCAACGCATAGTTCTTGAGATTGCTTCCCTACACTACGTGACCGTCGCAATGACAAATCTTCGTTGCGTAAGTCCTGAACTATTAAATCCTACTTATTGAAATTCTCAACCTCGCAGGCAACACGAAAACCAATACTGAAGTTAGAGCGGCTGACGCGCTCCATTCTATCATCGAAGTAGCGGGATGCAGAACGGCAAAATCCAGGAGAGGAGAACCAGGAACCACCCCGCAGTAAGGCTGTTTCTTTTTTTTGATGAAGATTATTATTATTGTCAAACCAAGCACTACCATCCGTTGGGGCACCTTCATAATTTAAGTGCCAATCATCAAGACACCATTCATCAACATTCCCGTGCATATCGTATATTCCAAAGGCATTAGAGGAAAATTGTCCTACTGGGGTAGTTTTTTCGCGATATTCTCCTGTAAATTCATCAGCAAAGGTGTTATCGGGATGATAATTAGCCAACTCACTAGTAATGGTTTCACCAAAATGATACGGTGTAGCAGTACCAGCACGGCAAGCATATTCCCATTCTGCTTCACTGTAGAGACGGTACTGTTTACCTGTATGTTGGCTTATGCGATCGCAAAATTCAACGGCATCATACCAATTGACTTGTTCTACTGGTAAATTATCTCCTTTAAAGTAAGATGGTTCTGGTTGTAAGTCCCGGTTAATTTTGGGTAATGTGGCTACGGCTTTCCATTGCTTCTGGGTAACTTGGTACTTACCCATAAAGAAGGGTTGAACGGTGACTTCATGTTGGGGTTTTTCGTTTCTGAAATAATTTCTACCAAATTTTTTAACTAGCCATTCTATTTCTTCATCTTGCGTACCCATGATAAATGTACCACCAGGGATGTAAACCATATCTAAGGTGATACCAATTCCTAAGTCTTCGGTGAAATATCTGGCTTGTTTGGTTTCTCGGTTAATAATTTCTCCGTTTCGGTTGACTGTAACTACTTCAAATTCAAATATCTGTAAATTATCATCCTCGAGTGTAGGAATTTTAAATTGGACTTCCCCAATCTGTAAATTCTCGCCATATACTCGACGCAACTGTGCAAAATTATCCTCGGCAATTTCCGTATCTCCTCGCGCTTGAGCATCACAACCACGAGCGAACACTAACAAGGGTTGGAAGCCAGATTCAATTAATGGATCTACATCGGCATAGCTCTCTATCAACGAAGTTAGTTTTACCCACTCATGAGGATTTTGCTTTGCTAAAGCCTTCTCCAGAGCCTTAGCAATATCTTCAATTGCTTCTTCGGGTTTGAAATAAGCTAAAGCAGTCCAGTGGGGAGCGGCACCCAAATCTTCGTCAGCACGATAATTAGTTTTTAACTTCTGGCGAATATAAGCAACCATAAAATCCGATAATTGACATAATCGCTTTTCTCCAAAATCTTTTTTCAAGGTAGCGATTAACTCATGACGTACTTCTGGTTTCAGTTCATAAAGTTCAAAGCCTACGGGGTCGCAGAGGGAGAGTATAATATCACTAACAGCAATCCAAGGAACTTGGTTTTGAAAATTTTCCCGCAGGCAGTACAAAAGCTCTGGTGTTAGCGCCAGTGGAAAAGCTGCGTGACAAGCTAAATCTAAGTAAGCTCTACCGAAGCGATTCCCAAAGCTTTTTAAGTGTGGATGGGTAAATTTTTCACCCAATTTTTGATTAATTTTATGGTTATTTGAAGACGGCATACCTTAATCATACTTTAAGCGATCGCACAACGGCTTTGAGTCCTTGGTAATTGAGTTCAAACATTTGCACAAGTTGAGAAATTGCCTCGGCACTATTATATTTCCAGCGCTCCGATGGCATGGGATTGAGCCAAGCAATATGACGGACGTAAGGGGTAAATTGTTCTAAAAATTCTGCTGTTAATTCAATGCGCTGCCAATTTATCCCACCACGAGCAGCACCTCCATCACTAATAATTAAAACAACGGTACGATGGCTATGTAATTTTGGTAATATTTCGTTAATTTTTTTAGCATCAGGACTACGGGGATAAAGGAAAAGGTAATCACTCGGACAGTTACGAAAGTAATAGATATCTGCTTTCTTTAAACGACTTTCTTGCAAGCTAGCAACTATTCTCTCGGAAAAAAGATGAAAGGGAACCATTGAGTTGGATTCATCAATCAACAGCAGCATTTCTACCTGATTAACACGACTGGGTATGAGTGCTGGTTCTAAAAAAACTCCATCTTCCATAATCCGCTTAACAGTGGCTTCTATATCTATCTCCGTTAATGTTCCTTCTCGAATCGGACGACGTAAATAACGCCAATTTTGCTGAATTTGCCGCCTCGTGAGTGGAAAGTCTTGGGGAATTAATTGATAAATTCCTCTTCCGAAAGGTGATTCCGGAAGCAATTTTCCTCGTATTGCTTTCACAATTTGTGGAGAATTGAGTAAATCAGATTTCGACGATTCTGAGGTTTGTGTTTCTGGAGTTTTTGAAGTATTTAGAGGGGAGGTAGGGGATATTTGTTGTTGTAAAATTGATGTTGTAGTGGGACTGAACTCTTGTTTTTCAAATTCAGGTTCTTGATTCTGAGAATTTTGTCTAAAGTACTGCTCAAAGCATTTTTCAAATCTTTCTACTTGTAGCGAAGATTTTGATTTTATCCATAATAAGCGACAAATTTGCTTTAGTTCATTACGGCTGCTGATACCAAATCCACCTTTCAAAGCTTGCAGCAATAAATGATACTGGTCAATAGTCAGAGGTAAGTCCGCTGATTCCCGCATAAAGATAAAAAAATCAAATAGAGGTGGTTTGGATTTACTCAATACCCTCTTCCTTTCGATATCTTTCTTGGTCTTCTTTAGTTTTCAGTAATGCTCCCAGAAGTGGCTGATTCTTAGCAAGAGTATCAATAATCTCCCAAGCTTCTTCATCAGAATAACGCTTTAACCAGCGTATCCAATCTAGTAATTCGCTGGTACTAGCTTTTTTGCCATTTATTCTGCTACTTCCTGTCTCCCGTAGCTCAATAAATTTATCCACCGCATCTTCTATTAAATCCTGTTCTAAAGAATCAGGAAAATGAGCATTAACAATTTTTATTAAATCATCGTAACTAGGAAATTCAATATAGTAAAAAATGCAACGTCGTAAAAAAGCTGATGGTAATTCTTTCTCGTTGTTGCTGGTAATAATTACAATTGGAGGCTGCTTTGCTTCAATCTTATTGTTTATTTCTGTGACTTGAAAACACTGTTCTTCGAGTTCTAATAATAAATCATTAGGAAAGTCAATGTCAGCTTTATCTATTTCATCAATAAGAACTATAGGACGGTACTTTTTTTCCCGAAATGCATTACCCAAAGCTCCCCATGTTATATAAGAAGCTGGATTTTGTAGTCTTTCAAATAGTTGAATATTTTCTTCTTCTTTCAAATACCTTTGATAAGAATCTGTGCCAACTAACTGAGCATCACGCAAGCGTCCCACAGCATCATAGGTATACAAACCTTCCTTCGCACGGGTAGTGGATTTGATATTCCAGGAGAAATAAGGGTAATTTTTAACTTGCAAACGCTGACCAAATTCGTAAGCGATCGCACGAGCAAGTAAAGTCTTACCGCATCCAGGTTCACCCTGAATTAGCAAAGGTCGTTGAAGATAAATGGCTAAGTTAACGGCTTTGACGAGTTCTTCGCTAGGTAAATAAGGATACAGTCTTCTTTCTATAAATACAGTGTTTTGACTAGGCTGTTTGGGTTGGTATTTTATCTCACCCGTATATGTATATATCAGTGGTTTACTATTACTCATACTCATAATGCTAATTCTCGCATTATATCTTGCTCCAAGCTGAACTCAAAACACTCACAAATTTGTTTCAAAGCAACCATGGGAGTATCCGATGCTTCCACAATATCTACCATTACTTGTTCTACAGGCTCAGGGTTTTTCCACAATCGTGATAGCAATTGATTGTGAACTCCAACCCAATCTTCAATTATACCTTGATTAAAGACTTCTAATTCCGGTAATTCCAAAGGAATATCAGGGTGATTTCTATCTGCATTTTGCAATAAACTAAGAGATGCTTTTTCTAGTTTCGATTTTGAATTAGTATAGCCAAGCAAAAATAGTAATAATCTATAAGGGCGTTCTGGACGTTGTAGTGGTGGAGTATCATTGACTTGACGAACTAAACGCTGCCAAAACTCTTGCATAAATAGTATTAAATTACTATCTGCAATAAAGCTAACATCATGAATAGCAATAATTACTGTACGTCGTTGCCAATGTTCGTAGAGTTTATTCACAATAGCTTCAGGAGAAGGAGAAGTATCCAGTTGCTGAGCTAGATTATACCAAATATCATCGATATTTCTTCTATGGGCTTTAATATAAATTGATATCTGCCAAGCATTTTCATGATAAGGCACATCATACCAAAGTTGGTTTAGTAGCCAAGATTGACCGTAATCAGCTTCTCCGTAGATTAAAAAAGTCCCTGCTGGTTTAACTTCAGTAATAGTGTTTAAAAATAACTGCTTCTGCTTTAAGTAATTCAATTTTCTCAAAGCACCTTTGAATTCTTCACCGTTGTTAGGTGAAATTTGAAGCTGTTTCCTGCGAGATGATTTCGCTTGTTTGTCTGCTTCCTTATAAGAATCATTTTTTAGAAAAAAATCTAGACAAACTTCTTTCTCCTTTAAAATCTCAGATACTCCCAAAAATAAGGTCTCCAAAGATTTTTCATTTACTCCCTTAGAACGACTTCTAATCTTTCCAATCGTTCCCCTGTCTAGCATCCACGGGAGGGACTCGCTTATTTTGCGGTCTGATGGTGATTTTCCATCAAACGCTAGTTTTAGAGCTTTTTCAAGTTCTTGTTGACCCTTATCAGTCAATACATATCTTGGTTTAGTATGAGACCTTGTTTTTTTGCGTAAGTCTTGATTTTGCATTCCTTACCCTTATTTATCGAAAATTAGCACCCTAACAAACTGATTTCACGTCTCTAAGCTCAAAATCTTTGCAGAGAATGATTTTGAACCGCTTTTTTCTAGAATATCAATTTAATTTCAAAATGGCGGATCATCATCACAATCATTAGCCACAGTTAAAGATACTTCCTTTTATATTTTAAACATAAGAAGAAAACTAATGATTCTTCTTTCTCAAGAAGCTAGGAGAATAAATCAATGACTGCTAATTAAGTCAGTGTGAAAAAAGCAGACTACAACCAAAATAGTGGAATTAAAAACATGAACGGTATTTCATCAAGATATTGGAAAATTTGGCGAATTAATCCTGCTGCGGGAAATTTAGGGTATAAACAAATTACAATTCCAATTGCTCAGGAGTTTGCAAACAATCAACTCTCAGAACTAGAAAATAGCAACACTCAAAATTTTTTATTATCGTATTTTAAATCAAAAGAATCTGGGAAAGATACGATTTTCCGCGCTCAGGCTGGTCTTTGTCTAAGATGTTATGTTTCTGAGTCAATACTAAGAGCATGTAAAAAAATCGCTTCTTTGTTCAGTGGTAAAAAGCAATTTACTTATCGGGATTTATTACCGTTCGTTCTTAACGATGATGGAGAAAAACTAATTGTCTTAGATCGAGATGGAAAAACACAACTAATAATAGATGACGATTGTCAAATAAAAGTATGTAACTATAAATCTTTTCCTGTTATGGTGTTACAAACCTTTAATGCTGACTTACAATCTCGAATGAGCTTGGATAATTGGGCATATTTGCAAACAAAACAAAATCCCGAATTAAAAAAGTTTTTATCTGAATTCGGTTTTCAACATTTAAGTGATTGGGCACTATTAAATCGAATTAGAGCGAAACAACTTCAACGCTTATCAGTACAAGAACGCTACGTTGTCGAAGCTTTTCATACTGTTTATCATCGAGACAGACAGCAACAACACCCTAAGGGGATCAAAAAATGTCCAGACCCGAATAATGCTCAATTACAAGAAATGTTGGCTTATTTGCAGCAGCGTCAGGTTCCAATTGTGACTCCAGCAATGTTGATGAAACAACTTAAGCAAATAGCTGTACAGTTGAAACAGTACGATATTTGGAGTTCTAGAGAATCTTTAGATATATATGATGCCGAAAGCGGGACTTATACACTCAGACGTGATTTGCCTACATCATCTCTTGATCAAGTGGATTTAGAGCAGCAAGAGTTTTCACAGTTTTTACACGAGCATCTTTATTTAACTGTGAATCAAGCAATTAAACAACAAATAGAAGCTACTATTCAAAAATTAAAAAAAAGTAAAAAATACGCACCTTTCGCTGCAAAATATATTCAGGGATTGCAACTATACTATTGCCAAGCAATGTCTTTGAAAGAAATTACTCCTGAGTTGGGAATGACAAGTTGGGACCAAACAAGACGAATTTTGAATCCAGCAGAACTTCTATCAAAAGTGCGTGCAAAAACAGTAGAGCAGATGTTGGAAAGCATTTTGAATTTAGCCGCACAAAAAGGTTTAACTAAAATTCCACCAGAAATAAATTACCAGGTGGATTTGACAGAACAAATTGAATCCTATGTTGATGGAGAAATATTTCAAGCAGCTGCCGAAGAAATTAGAGCCGGAAAAAACCGGAAGATGAATAGTGCTTATGCTCAAGCTATTCGTTGTTTTATTAACACGAAGGAAAAGGAAGACGGAAGAAGGAAGACGCTAAGAAAGTTGAAGCACAGCCAAAATTTGCGTTTAACTGCATAAGTATAAAAAAGCTTTACCTATCAATAAATAAGATAAATCAATCCCAGAGCGAGTAATAACCATCATGGCAACTCAACCACAAAAAATCTTAATTTTGGCAGCAATACCCCAACCTCACGGTCTGCGCTTGGATGAAGAAATACGAGAAATCGAAGATGCTATCCGCAGAGGAGCTAAGCGTGATTTGTTTGATATTAAGACGAGAACAGCTGTTCGACCTCAGGATATTCGCAGGGCTATAGCTGAAGAAAAACCCGAAATCGTCCATTTCTGCGGACACGGTTTGGAGAATGGTAGTTTACTGTTAGAAGATGATGCAGGACAAAGCAAAGCTGTTACACCACAAGGATTAGCATCACTGTTTAAGTTACACGCTCGTTATGTAGACTGTGTGCTGTTGAATGCGTGTCACTCTATCAAATCTGCTGAGGAAATTAGCAAGTACATTAATTATGCGATTGGTATGAATCAGCCGATTCAAGATAAGTCTGCAATTAAATTCAGCCAAGGGTTTTACGATGGCTTGGGTTATCAAACTCAACATGATGAAGATGTATTTCTAAGAGCTTTTGAGGAAGCTAAAGTTGCTATCGAACTAGAAAACTCTTCTCAGAGAAACATACCAGTTCTTAGAAGAAAAACAAATATTAATGTAAATAAATCCGATAAACCTATGGACTCTAATACCATTTCTGCAAAAGAGATTACTTCTCTAGCTTTTAGTAAAATCTTGGACAAAAGCGAGGCTAAATTTACTGAAGATGCATTATTAAAAATAGATAAATTACAGCAAATAATTGGAGAAAAATTTGCAGATAATCCGATTCCTAAGTACAAAGAGGCTTTTACTGCATTAAAGCAAGGTTCAAAAGATGATTTGAATCGAGTGATTAGATATTTAGAAAATGAAATGGAGGAAGACTCTAACTTTACTTCACAAATTCAAGCATTAGCTCAAGAAATTAAAGCAAGTAAGAAGCAAGAGAATAGAACTAATATCCAGAATAATTACGGTAATGCTAAAGGTTTATTAGCCACGGGAGGAACTAATTATTTTGCTGAAAATATTAGCTTTAACCGATAGGTTATTAACTCTGTAACTTTCCGATAGTAAAAAATACAAACTTTGATTTGGAGGAGAAAATGGAAAACAATTCTCAGGAAATGAATACTGCTAAAAAACGAAATAACGACGAAAATCAGATTAATAGCAATAATGCCAAAGGCTTAGTAGCTCATGGAGGAACTAATTACTTTGCAGATAATATTAATATTGCTAATCAACCAATTCCTATAGAAAGAGAAAGGCTAGAAAAAAGGATAAACCAAATAAATGATGAATTTATTAACAAAGAAAAAGATAGAAAGAAACGCAAGGAAAAAGAAGAAGACAACATAAAAGAAAATTTCCAAAAAGATGTAGAAGAAATTGAAAAAGAAACAGAAGAATACGAAGAAATTTTAGCGAAAAAATTATGTTATGACTTATCAGTCTTATTGAGAGAAGTCCACGAAGTAAATCTAGATGAATCTTATCATAATTACGACGAAAGCTATTATGAGTTTACTTGTGACTATATTGAATCAGAAAAAGAAGAATTATATAATTTAATCAACACACTTCAACTATGTATATCTTCCCTAGAACCAAATCATGTTATAAAAGAATTTCATGAGCTTAATATTCAGGCTCTTCAACATCAAGTAAGAGAAATTATCTACGATTACTATGAATCATGGCACGAAAATTTATCAAAACAAAAAGAATCAATATCACGTCAAGAACAAAAAAGAGATTCGGACTTAGAAAAATGTCAGGGAAAATTAGAATCAGATATAAAAAAACTGCATGATAATAAATATGATAAATTCAAACATATTTATCAAAAAGAATGTTCATACAAATTAAAATATTATCCTTTAACTCATCCTTCTAATAAAGAATATTTTGAGCAACTAAAAAAACTTAAAGGTTATTTAGATATAAAAGATGAAGATGCAAACAGAATTCACAATACAATAGTACAAGAAGTATACCGAAATAACTTAAAAAAATACCAGCAAGATTTTTTACAGAAAATAGAACAGTTTCCTTATCCTTTAAGCAATCAAATTCGTCAAGAGTTAAAATCTCTTCAGCAGTCATTAGGGCTTGAAGATGAAGATGTTGAATTAATTGAGAAACCAATAGAACAAAAACCCTATCAAGCAAATTTACAAAAGTATAAAAGAGAATTCTTGGAGAAAATCAAACAAGAACCTTATCCTTTGTCTAATAAAACTCTTGAAATACTCAAATCTTTACAGCAGTCATTAGGGCTTAAAAATGAAGATATTGATAAGATTAAGAAACCAATAGAACAAAAAGCTTATGAAAAAAATTTACAAAAGTATAGAACAGCATTTTCACTGAGAATAAATCAAGAAGGCTGTCCTTTATCTAATCAAACTCGCGAAAAACTTAAATCTGCACAACAACGATTAGGGCTTAAAGATAAAGATATTAAAGCTATTGAGAGAATCATAGAGGAAGAAGCATATCAAGAAAAATTACAACTGTATAGAAACGAATTTTTGCAGATAGTAAAGAAAGAAGCCTATCCTTTTAGTAATAAAATTCATGAAGAGCTAAAATCTAAACAGCAATCATTAGGGCTTAAAGATGAAGATATAAAATCTATAGAGCAACCAATTAAAGAACAGGCTTATCGAAACAATTTACAAGTTTATGGAAAAGAGTTTTCCGAAAAGATAAACCAAGCAAGTAATAATTTAAATAATATCAATCGTGAAGAATTAAAACTTCGCCAAGAATTCTTAGGGCTTAAGAATGAAGCAGATGTTAAAGTAGTTGAAAGCATAGTTTTCAAGTTTAGGAATATTGACAGTAGTCTGATATTTAGGAACGAACAACAAATAGATTTTTGGGAATTAAGAGATTTACTAGCAGCAGGAGAATGGGAAAAAGCTGATGATTGGACTAGAAAGACTATAGTTCATATCGCTAATCGTAGCAAAGAAGGTTATCTTGATAAACAATCTATCAAAAGTTTTCCTATCAAAGATATATTTACCATTAATCAAATCTGGGTCATTTACAGCCAAGGACGTTTTGGATTCAGCGTACAAAAGAAAATTTTTGATAGTGTAAAACAGAATAAAGATGACTTTGCGAAAAAGGTTGGATGGAAAGAAAATAAGGCTTTTGCAAGTTCTTGGAAAGACTACGATAAATTAAGATTTGGAATTGATGCTCTCCAAGGACATCTTCCTGCTTGGGGGGTCAAATTTAATCACAATATTGTGGGATTTACTAGTAATTTTATCAATAAAATTTCTGGTAAGAATTCTGATATCAGCAATCATAATATTTTTGGAGATGATTTTAGTTATCTTTTCTCATTATTTGATGAAAATAAATTAGAAAATGCATCACCGGAAAGCAATAATCAGAGTTTAGTTTCGTCTATTTCATCTTCAGAGAAAAATATTGCTGTTGCTAAAAATAACTCTAATGAAAATTATCGTGAGGAGCAAGCTATGAATATTAAAAACTTCAATATTTTAACATTGGGAGCATCTGGTTCCGGTAAAACTGTGTTGTTAGCCAGCTTGTTTAAGAAACTTTACATTCAGGAAGACTCTACTTTTAAGCTAGTAGTTCGGGATGCAAAACAAAGAAAATTACTTAACTCAATTTATACCCAGATAATTAGTGAAGATACATGGCCCCCAGGAACTAAAAATATTTTTGAATGGACTTTTGATTGTTGCGTTCAAACACAAGAACTTGAAGACTATACCGCTTGCCAATTCACATACTTTGATTATGCTGGAGGTCGTTTAATTGATGGTGAAGACCAAAAATTTGAGAAAGTAGTTGAACAAGCTGATGCAATCTTGGGATTACTAGATGGTCGAAAAATTCATGCTTGGCTTGAAGATAGTAATCAAATTCTTGTTAATGAATTTTTAGATAAAGATTTACCCAACATTCTCAAACGAATACAGACATCTAAAGTTCCGGTTCATTTTGTTATTAGTAAATGGGATCTTCTGGATCGAGATGGTCATTCCCTATCTGAAGTCAAGGAGCGTCTTCTCAATATTCTTGAGTTTGCAGAGTTGCTAGAAGCTCGAAGTCGCTTCGGTTCTCCCGTAAGACTGATTCCTATTAGTGCTGTTGGTTTGGATTTTGCAAGTTTGCAATCTGACGGGAGTATGAAAAAAAATCCTGGTGTCAAACCAATGCCTTTTCTTGTTGAATCTCCTTTAGCCTGTGTTTTACCAGATAAATTCCAACAACTAATTAAAGAAAGTGAAGCAAAACAAGAGAAAATTGAGAAAAAGGCTAAAAACAGAAGTGGCAATACAAACAATAGCATTAATTACTTAAATATTTTGGGTGCTGGTTTAGGTACTATGAAATTATTAATACAAGTTGCCAGTATTCTTAGTGGTACAGGGGCTATAGATATTTTTATGATAGAAGGCTTCGTTAATCTCTTCAATCACAAAGATACTAATCAATATGTAAAAGTTGCTTCTGCTGCTAATAATTTTTTTAAAGGAAATTTACCTGGGTTATCCAGAGCAATCACAAATATGTCTCAAAGTAGAAGAGAACAAACTCTACAATTTGTGAAGAACGAACAATCAGCTTTAGCACATGCAATAGGAGTTTTTCATGAATTTAAAGAGGAGTTAGAAGAGATGTTTACTGATTCTACATTAGTTTAAATTTGTCTATTAATTTATACAAATAAATCAGTATTAAAACTTTTGTACTGATTGATTAATTTAAAAAAATGTCAATTTAATTTCATTATCATCTTGATATTTTTCTAGGAATGTAATGTGTTATGAATAATTTCAATATTCTTGTACTCGGAGCTTCTGGTTCTGGTAAAACTGTTTTCCTTGCAAGCCTTTTTAAAAAGCTTTCAACACTAGGAGAGTTTGATTTTTTTCTATCAGTTGAGGATACAAAACAAAGAAAAAGTTTGATTAAAATCTATAAAGAATTGATTGGAGGTGAAAGCTGGCCTGCTGGAACAAGAAATACTGTTTCGTTGACCTTTGATTGTTATACTAAAGACCCCGAGCAATCAGACCGTATTAAAGTCTGTACGTTTACTTATTTTGACTATGCAGGTGGTTTAATTACAGATACAGCAGAAGAAAATGATATAACTCAATTTGAATCGTTGACTGACAATGCTAATGCAGTTTTAGTACTTATAGACGGTCAAAAGCTACTTTATCTTATGGAAGATGAACAGCTTAGTAATCGTGTTGTTGTCAAATTTATTCATGAAGATTTACCCAATCTTATGCAATTGGTGCAAAAATATCCAGCAACTATCCCAGTTTATTTTGTAATTACTAAATGGGACTTGCTGGAATATAAGAATTACTCTTTAAAAGAAGTCAAAAACAAACTACTAAACACGATTACTGAATTTCGCAATGTAGTTGGTAATAGAAAAAATGCAGGCTGTCCAGTTCGTTTAATACCTATAAGTTCTGTGGGTCAAGGTTTCGCAATTTTAGAAAACGGAGAGATGAAAAAGCTTCCTGGCAAAATACCGCAACCCCAGAATTTGGAAATCACTCTAGCCTTTGCATTAACTGATAATCCTTCTAATAGCTTTGATAACCTAAAATCACCATCGAATAGTCAGAAAAAGTCTGGAATAGGCAAAATAATAGGCTACATTTTGCTCGCTTTTTTTACTATCATTCTTATTCCCGTGGGGGGTTTGGGCTTTATTATCCCCATAGCTTATTTTCTAATTCGTTGGTTTATGAAAAAAAATAAGGAAAAGAATAATAGTGTACACACACAAAATAATCAAGAAAGTATATCTAAAAATGCTTTTGTTCAAGTTTTAAATTCATGTCAATCAATAGAACAAAAGTTTCTTGCTGAATTTCCCGAATCAAATTTATAAGTACTTAGTGTTATGTTTATAAAAGCTTGGCCCTTCTTGGTAACTCGAAATCAGTCAATTGACTACAAGACTGTAGTAGCACCTGATTTTATTTCTCTAGCAAACATTCGTAGCTTGCTCAATAAAGCATCAGATGATGATTTATGCGAACCAGGGAAAGTGTATCTTCGCTGGATTAAAGGCTCTAAAGTAGATAATTTTACTATTATCTTTCGAGTTTGTAGAGCTAGAAAAATAGACGTTGGAGAAAGTGGAAATGACATATTGAAAGACCCATTTGGTAGAGAAATTTACGCAACCAAAGGATTTGTTTTTCAAGAACATCCATCTCAAATTTTGCACAAAATTAAGCAGGTTCATCTGAAGCAAGCTAACAATGAACTGATAGATAAACATAGGGAGTTTTGGAATCAGGATAAAATCAGCGATTCTAATGCAATCGATTTGAGAGAAGATGCATCTAGCCCTAGTATTGAGCTTGAAGAATTAGAGCCATTCTTGATTAGTTCAACTAGTCAATCGCAAGCTATTGTTCCAAACAGAAAACCTAGCTCCAAAGTTTCTGGAATAAATGCGAAATATATTTCCTTATTGATTTTTGCATTAATAATTTCCTTGACATTAGTTTTTCTTGGTAATATTATTGGAGCTTCCCAAAAATCGAGTAAATTACTAAAATGTAAATATGTAACATCAACTGAGCAGATTATCTTTAATAATCAAAGTGTAGATAAAAATCTGGAAAAGCTGACAGAAAAATATCCACAAGCATTGATACTTTTGAAGGGCAAATTAAAGCTAAACGAAGAAAAAACTTCTCAAGTAGTAACGCAGAATATTGCAACAATCACTAATAGTAATTCACAGCCAAGCATAACTAAAGATGATACACAATTACATTTAACATATCATCCTATTAATGCAGCAATTGCTTTATTTCAAAAAATTGATGTTAATGACAATGAAAATAAGCTTACAGCAATAATTTTTGAGACTCAGGGACGAGAAGAAGTAAAGAAATTTTGTGAGACGAATCTAAAAGGTAAGCAATAGCTGCAAGAGAAAAGCATGAACCTATCTCACTAATAATATTTTTGCAGAAAAGCCCAAATATTATTAAAGGTAAAAACGAAAAATCAAGCTTTTCAGACAAATTTTACTTAAGTAAATAAGCATTTTTAGAATAGTGGGATAGGTTCATCAAACTCTAGAGAAAAAGCAATAATTTTTGAAAATCAGGGTAAAGAATGGAGTTTACGCTGGTGAAATGTTACATAACGAGGTGAAAAATGGAAGAACAGATAGCTAAATTTATATTCAAGGCTGGGGCTAAGTGGCTTTTTTCTGCAAAGTGTTCTCGGTGCTGGAGCAGGTCTGATCTTGGCCAAACTAAGTGTTGTGAGAAAATGATATGTCATGAGTGCCTTCAAAAGCAACTACAGGAGAAAGGGTGGATTTTCAAAAGAACAACCTTTACCTGTCCATACTGCAATACAGAAATCGAGGTCTAACAATATCCCTCTTTTAAATGGAGTTTCGCACCGGAAACTAGTCTAAACTCCAGTTTTAAGAAACACTTGCTGTAAGGTTTATGTAGCAAGTGTTTCTTGAAATCCGGGTTTAAGGTTTTGGTTTTGCGTCTTCTACCTCCAAATATTAAGGAAATCCAGGTGGAACAGTTGGTGGTATTGGTAATATTGGTCTGCTAGTAAAAATCGCCGTATTAGCTTTAAATACCAAATTCCCCATGGAACTAATAGAGAGCGTAGGACCGAGTGGACCTAAATCTGCCATCTTAATTTCATGACCAATCGTGGTTTTAAGCTCTATTTTTTTCAATGTATCGTCAAGGCGCATTTTATGACCCCCATTAGTTTGAATTTCCACGCACCCATCAGAATCATTCAAATGTAATTTATGACCTGCGGCAGTTTCAACTTTAATACCAACTTTGCTGAGAGCTTTGCTTTCTTCAACAAACTCAATGGTGTGACCAGTGCGAGTTTTAATTGTTCGCAAACGCACCTTACCACCTTGTACAGTATCATTTATATCTTCAGGAGTTTTGTCCTTACCATTCCAGACACCACCAATAATATAGGGACGATGAATATCCCCATGTTCAAAACCAACCAAAACTTCATCATTGATTTCAGGTAAGCAATAAAAACCACGAGAACTCCCCGCACCAACTCCTACGACTCTAGCCCAGTAACTTTCATGTTCCTCTGTGAGAGTAGGGAACTTAACTTTAACTCGACCCAAACCTTCTGGATCTTGATTATTAGTGACAATTCCTACCAAAAAAGTTTCACCAGGTTGTAAGCGCTTTTGCTGAGATATAGAAGTAAACAAATTACCAGCACGTAGTCCTCGAACACTAAATTCTGTTGTGTACACTCGTTGATTATATATGTGCCGTGTCTCCGTAATATAATACTTACCACTAAAGCGCGTACCCATATCTTTTAGATTTACAAAACGTCCCGGTCGAATTTTAGGATTACCTTCAGCTGTTGCATCAGCATAAACAAACTCACCTCCCAACTCATCACAGAAAGCCTGAGCCATAACTTCAGCCTCTTTAGGGCTAAAAACTGGCTTATCTACAACAATCATTTTCGGAGGTTTATTCAGGTTAAACTTATTAGAGCAATCACTTCCCTTTTTATTTCCAGTGTCAGTTATTACCTTCTCTGATTTTGCTGTTTCAGTGATTAATTTCTTTTGTGTATAATCCCAACCACGAACTTCCACTGAGCTTACTTGTTCTGCACTAGTAATGCGAGTGCTAAAGCTGCTGATTTCTTTTAACCATTTGAGTTCAATAGATTTCTGGCTTTCAGGTTTACGAAAGTTGACCTTGCCGTCTTCTATAAAAAGTTCAAAGCCGATACGGGCTGCTCTTTCTCGGAGAAACTCCATATTAGTTTGATTTTCTTGAAAAATATAATCATACACTTCACCACTTTCGTCGATCTGTCCAACCTCTATACCTGCTTCCTTAACAATTTTACGTACTATATCGCTATCAGTGTTATTTAAAAAAGAGCGATTATGTCTTCCCCGATGGAGTCGATGAGATCGATCGTAACCCCTAACAATAATTGGAGCTTCTGATTTATTATTAAAATGAACTTCGATTGCTGTAATTTCACCATCAATTAAATAACCTTCTTCTTCTTCTTCAAAGTTTGGATCTTGTGTAGTACTAGCAATAAAACCAATTCTTACTTTCTTACCAATTTCAAACAGCTTTTCATGTCGCCAAGGTTGATATTCGGATTTATCACTGGTAGGAAGATAGCTATTATGAACTACAATTGTAAACATTGCTGGCAAATGTAAGCTTTCTTCTACAGTAATTTGTAAAAAATCCTTAACTAATTCTGGAGGTGCTTCTTGTCCTCCTAATTCTACCTTAGGAAGACTTAAATAGAGGCTTTGACTAGACATAAAATATAATTTTGTAGTTTGTTAACTTCTTTTTTTAATTTATATAGCAATACGGTTCAGATAAGAGGAATTGTAGGTTGGGTAGAGCTTGAGCGTTACCCAACAAAACATTGATAATGTTGGGTTACTCTCCGAGAAGCCGCTCCGCGTCTACGTTCCTCAACCCAACCTACGCTATTTGGAATTT
>JBCCDM010000040.1:0-22651 GCA_039030795.1 Cyanobacteria bacterium P01_A01_bin.84 | reverse complement strand
CTTTAGCTTCAATAGTTAAATTTCCACCCTTGCCGTCACCGCGAGTACTAACATTCACTAACGATCCATTTTTAACTACTAAACTATCAGTTTGAATTTTTAAATTTCCCCCATCTCCTGTTGAATCACTAGCCACACTAGTGCTCACTGAGGCTCCATTTAGTACTTCCAAGGAATTAGTAATAATATTCAAATCCCCGGCATTTCCTGTTGAGTTAGAGTTAGCTCTAGCAAACAAGCCGGTAATACCAGCATCACCGCGAATTAGTTCTATATTTTTAGCCTGAATATTTAAATTTCCCCCATTACCAAAACCGAAGGTTCCTGAACCAATCACCGAACCATTAAGTACTAACAGTTTACTGGTATTGATATTGACATCGCCTCCTTGTCCTTTTGCTTGCGATCGCACGTCATTACGAATTCCACTCTCGTTATCAAGTTTGATTTCTCCGGTTACATCAATGTCAATATTTCCGGCTTGACTTTGTTCTGAACCTAACCCCTTTTCTATCCCAGTCCATAATTCGCTGTCTTCATTTATCTGCAAATTCTGAGCATTAACAGCGATACTTCCACCATTCCCAGCACGCACATTTACTCTTGCATCGTTGTTTAAGTTGACATCACTTCTTGTAACTGCATCGGGGAATTTTAAACTAAATTTATTTCCATCTCCATCAATATTAAGTCCAACTGTCCCGGTGTCGCTTAAACCACCTAATTCTACTCGTCCACCGAAGGCATATAATCTTCCACCATCAAGGTTAATATCCCCACCAACCAGTAATAAACTTTTACCATCAGGTACGCGCAAACCTCTAGCTGTAAAGTCATCTGAGGGATTTCTACCGGAGGGAGCAACTGAGTTATTTTTAATTGCAGCCTTTTGATTAAGTTGATTGAAAAACAAAGCGTTGGGATTGATGGTCAGTAAAGATGATTTTTCTGGATTGGAAGCGCTAAAAAAATTATCCTCACCAAAACCTAGAGCATTAGCAGTAGTCCCGACGAAGGAACCACCAATATCAAGTTTGGCATTCTTACCAAATACAATCCCGGACGGATTAATTAAAAATAAATTCGCTGTACCGTTGGCTTTAATTAACCCATCAATATTGGAAGTCGAACCACCAGTTACTCTGTTGATAATGTTATTTACATCAAGATTATTATTAAAGTGAGCTTCTCTACCTGTGGGAATTCCAAATTTCTCAAAGCTATGGAATAAATTACCTCCCCTTCGAGTTCCACCAGTTATTTTCGTAATATTATTTTCTATTTTAATTTGAGAATTATTCGGCAAAGTATTATCCGGCAATATTTCTTGAGCAAATGCCTTATCTGTGCCGGATAAAATAGCAGCTAAAATTATTAACTGATTTACTAGCTTGCGATTAATTTTATGAAAAAACATAGTAGAAAAAAGTCAATTAACAAGGATTCCCAAAGCTATTTTCATAGCATTATTTTCATAAATTTAGGTTGTTTATAAATTCTTTTTTTTGCAAACAAAAAATGTAAGCATAATACTTTATCGGAATAACTATACTTATTTACCTCACTTATTCCCTATTTTTATCAAAAAGATAAAATTGTATAAAGTGAGTTTTTATAAATAAAATTTTAGAAATTCAATAAATATTATTTTTTGACATCGGCAGTTTGAAAAGTAGATATTTCACTAAACTCTGGTAAGCCCAAAGTTGTCATTAACTGCTTCCAATTCTGAACTAAAATACTTGAATTAGGTGATGCTGCACGGGATGTTGCTAGGCTTGATAATGCATCGTGCAAAATATTGTTTTTCGCATAGACTTTATATTCCTGGGATTTGTTTGCTTTTAATTGCTGTACTAGAGCAGGGGTTGCTGCAATCCGCTTTACCCATGCATTTACATGAAAATACTGGGTTTTTTTATCGGGTTCACCACAAAATACTTTAAAATACCACTGATACTTCTCTCCTTCTTTGAGAGCATATTTTGGTTGAGAAGGAAGTTTAATCTCAGTAATTCCAGACTTTCGGGGTAATTTCAACATTCCCCGATAAATATCTTCTCCTTCCTTATCCTGTAAAACAAATTCTCCAGTATTTATATTTTCAGGTAAATTTGGCAAAAATACCCAAAAACTGGGAAAAGTGGCAATAGTTGAAGATAATATTGATTTTTTACCAGTTTTATCCCCAGGAACTAAAGCTGTAACCGGTATTTCCAACTTCGGACAATCATTACGACTTCCACCTCCCCGACGACGACCTGTTTCTGGTGAACCAAGGTCCTTGGGAACTTGCTGAGCAATTAAGTTGTTCGCTGATTTTGATACAAGGTCTACTGCTTGTGCTGGTGACGAGTAACCCAGTGCGATCGCAGTTAGTAAATAAAACAGAGTAATTAATTTATTTGGCTTTGGAGTTAAAGTGTTATGCTTCATGTTGCTTAATACTAATCGGTTGCGAGTCGATATTCGATTTCATGCAAATTTGGTAGTGTTTTGTCCCCTCTTCATTCAAAGATGCACTGCACTAAATATGCTGTCTAATTTATTATGGGTGCTGCTTAATCCAACTTATGCAGTTTTTATTTTTTTACATCAAATTCGGTTGCACCGAAATAATAATTAGTTACTGAAGCAGTTATTATTAATTAATTGTTTCTTACTTTTTTCTGGAAGACCCAAAATGCTTAAATTCCAAGGTTTTCACCGTAATGGCACAAATAATTACAGCTAAGCAACTTGGTATTAAAGGTATCCAACCCGCTTGAGTAAATACCAAAAAGCAAATAATAAAAATTGTTGCAAACAAAATAGCGATCGCAGTTGCTAAATAAATTGTTTTACGTACCCCAACAGCTAATAATCCTCCGATTACAGCCCACAAAAAAATCCATATTGACTCTATCCAACCAGGAAACCACCAAATTAAAGCTCTTTTATCTTCTACAGCGCTGAGTATATTACTTAACATTTGAGCTTGTATATAAACTCCCGGAATCACTTTTCTATTCGGTGGGTATGTTTCACTATAAGGAGTTTTCCAATAATCTGTACTAGAAGGAGCGGTAACACCTAACAAGATAATTCTGTTTTTTAGCGAGTCAATCATTGCTCCTTCAATTTCGTCTTCAAGAATCTTTCTCATAGCAATTGAAGGAGCAATGTTTCTCGCTGAATTCAAAGAACGATAATTCAGCAAAATTTGATAACCTTGCATATCTTCTCTTTGATAACCACTGCTATGGGGTTTTAATTGTTTAAATACAACATTATTAATTTCTAATTGCTTGTCTTGATTAAATCTTGGTTCTTGATAACCTTTCCCCTGTAAATATTTACGCGCTAACAAATAGTTAAAAGCGTATTTAGAAGTACAAGGAGAACTAGGAGGAGGATTTAAAAATAAAAGCTGACGACGGCTTATTTCATCAAAGTCGGACAGAAAATCGCTAAAACCAACTTGTTCGGGAGGAGTTTCATTGCTAGCAGGAATACCATCTTCACCATCTTCTCTAACTGCAACTTTACAAATTCCAAAAATACTATTATCCGTTTGTAATCGTTTAGCTAAATCGGGAAATTTAATATCGCTAGAAGAATCGCGATAAATATCTATACCAATAGCTTGCGGTTCGTATTTATCTAGTTTTTGTAATAGTTGATTGAGCGCTTCATCAGCAAGAGACGAGCGTCTATTCATTTTTTTCTTATTTTGATATCTAATATCAGCTTCATCAATGCTAACTATCAACAAGCGCGAGTCCTGTCTTTCGATTGCTGGACGTAATTGCATTAAGTCGTCGTAAGCTTTTAACTCCCAAGTTTGCAGCATACCCAAATAGCGGACTCCGACAACGCTGAATGTGACAAGTAAGCTGGCTAATATAAGTCTCTGCAAAGAATGCTTGTTCCAATTGAAGAAATTAAATATTCTTACAGGTGATTTTTTCTGCTTTATGATTGCGCTGTCATCATTAACTAGGAGTAAATCCCTATTTGGCTTAGTTTCAATAGATTCTACGGTACTAATTGACACTAAGTTATTTCGATAACTTGTCTTTGCTGATTGATTATTAATATCTTCTGTTATCAAACCCCTATCAGTCCAAACAATTGCAGCTTCTGCGGGGTTTTGACAAATCACAGGTAGCCAAGTAGCGCAGGGATAATTAACCTCTAATACTTGCAATCTTTCTCTTGCAAATCGCACCGACCTATATAAAGACTTTCCTTGAGAAAATTCAGCTAGAAAATATTTAAGAAAATCTTGAGCAACTAAATCTGGAACTGGTTCCCGCATAACAATCACTTGCGGAATCTGTAAATCTTGTAACTGTCCAGCTAATGCTAAACTATCGCACGAATTAAAAATTGCGAGCTTCAACCCGCGACTAATAGCTTGTCTGAGAGCATATTTAATTTGTGGTAGAGCAATCGTATCTGTTTTATTAATATAAACTAAACCGTTATCTGCACCGGAGGTATGACCTGCAAAAAACAGAATATCCCAACCTTGTTTCCAAAGTTGTTCGTTCAAATCGGTTAATGCTGGTTCTACAACAAATTCTATTTCTGCTTTATGGGATAATTTTTCTAAAAAACTTCTGTCTCGATTAATATCAATTCCCGTACTTTCGCCAAATATTGCTAAAATCTTGACCTTATCTGTTCTCTTATCAACTTTAAATTGATTTGACTTTTGATATTCTTGAGTACTTAATGCAACTTCTGCTAAAGTATAGTCATTAAAAAAACTCCATAGATGCCACGGTAGCCTTCGCATCGTAATATCATTTGTTTCAAGAATAAAACGAATTTCTGTATCTGGTTCTAATTGAGTGCGTAACTGTTTTTCAATATTACGAAACTCAACAGAACTCATCCATACATTAATTAAACTTGATACATGGGAGCTTAGATTAGCAAAATCAGCTTCAGAAAAATTTGTAATACCGGCTTCTTCAATTTCTAAATCATCATCAATTAAAATCTGTCTGCTACTCAGACGCGTTCTTTGGTAAAAAGCATCATATAGCGATCGCCAGCTTTGATAAATTTGGGCAAGTTCTAGTGCGGGTGGTAAACTACCAATAAGTTTCATCTTGTAGAAATTATCTGATGTTCCAAGATGTACCGTTACCGTAGGAAAACCAGTATATAAATCGCCTTGTCCCAAGCTTAAAATAATAGTGGCACTCATAAACTGTTTTTCTAATATTTAAATATTGTAACTGCCTATTGGAACTTAGACTAAAGCTAACAACCCCGTAGTAGTCGTGGCGCATAAATACGGATATAAAAAAATAGAGGAATGCTTGTGGTAATACAAGCACCTCTCGACAGAAGATGAGAAAAGCACTAAACTAACAGCTATGCCAAAAAATCAATCATAGTCTGTCGATAAACATCCGGCATTCCTGTATCAAAAGTCTTGCCGTCAACAAGATAACCGGTCATTCCTTCATCTTCTCGCAATTTATCCAAACAAGAAGTTAACTGAAACTCTCCACCTTCTTTAAAATTATTATTAATATTATCTTCCAAATAATTAAATATCTTTGGTGTCAATGCATATAAACCAAAGATACATAAAAATTCATCTTCAGCTATACCCTCAACTCTTAAATATTCTCGCGCATATTCAAGAGTGGGTTTTTCATAAATTTGAGTAATATTTAAAATAGAGGTCGATTCTTGCCACTTACCGGTAATACAACCAGCTTTTTTGATAACCTCTCCTGGTAATGTATTCAAACCAATAACACTACAATCAACCTGTTCTGATAACTCTAAAACTTGTTTTGTACAGGATTTATCTATTTTAGATGAATATATATGGTCGCCCAACATTAATAAAAAATGTTGATTGTTTACCCATTCTTTGGCACAAAATACAGCATGACCATAACCTAATTGTTCTTCTTGGGTGAGGATAGTAATCTTTTCACCTAAACTTAAAATATAATCGCTATATTCTCTTTTCTCTGGAGAAAGCTTTCTGTAAAGTTCTAAACTGGGTGGTTTTTGAAATAATTCAATAAAAATCTCTTTACTATCTGGTTGAGTCACAATCCCAATTTCTTCAATTCCCCCACTAATAGCTTCTTCTACTATTAACTGAATTACGGGTTTAACTCTACCGTCCCGATCTAAAATCGGAAAAAGTTCTTTTTTCACAACCTTGGTAGTAGGAAATAAACGAGTCCCGAATCCCGCAGCAGGTATTACAGCTTTTTTGATCTTCTTTGGAAAATTTTGCGATCGCATAAATTTTTAAGGTGCTTTGCGGAGAATAATTTTACCAATGATCGGGGGTGTAAACCTTGGGTTTCTGCAATATATTGATAGTTGTCTGGTAATTCCAATTCTGGAAACCTTTAACTTGAAATATTTAACTTAAAACATTGCATTTGAGGAAATTCCCGCTCAATGATTTTTATAACTTTTTGTTGAGCAATTTCATCTTTAGCAATAAATTGTGCAGTACCATCACCTTGAGAACCCACTCCTTTTCCTCCCCAAATATAAGGCTTTATTGGTTCATAGTGAAGTAATTGGTGTAGAACAGGTGCAGTTAACTCTTGGGGACAAGCTGGTATTAAATATTTGTCAAACTCAGACTGCGACTTCTCCATTAATATCCCAATTTGTTCTGCATCTCCTTCCTGTAATGCTGTAACAGCTTTAGTCGTAATTTCATAGCTAATCTCTCCCAAATATTTTTGCACGTTCTCTTGAATTTTATTTTTAGCATTCGGGTAACATTCGTTAAGCTTTACGAGAATTTCTTGAGTATTTTTACCTGCACCCAAGTCTACAACGATCAAAAATAAATCCCGAGCTACTTCTAACTCCACCACATCAATAAAATCCCCATCAAAACCCATACAAATAGGTACATTAGCGTAAGCACAAGCTTGATCCATACGTCCGCACTCAGAAGGTGTAGTTATTTCTCCCAAATAAGCAAATTCCATTTCTCCCCGTCTTGTCAGCTTCAAATTATATACTTGGTTAAATGCTCTTGCTACCAATACGCAAATTGCTGCACTAGAAGAAAGTCCCTTCTGAATGGGTAAATCTGTGTAGTAATTGTTAATTTCTAGCCCACCCACTTGAAAGTGTGTCAAAATTTGGTATGCAACACCGGCAGCGTAACTAAACAAACTGCCTTTTCGAGCTAGGGTAAGCAACATCTTCCTATTCATCGGCATCTCCAGACTTTGCTGCTTTCTACCATTGATACAGGTACGCAAAATTAATTGTTCGGAATGGGGCTTCACATCGGCATAAAGACCCTGATTAGTTCCTACCAGCAACGTAAATCCTTGATATAAATCTTTATTCAGGCAGCGATAACCACCTGCCCAATCACTATGTTCGCCAAATAAACATAAACGTCCTGGAACAAAAATTTTCATGGTCGAAAAAGAACAAAATTACCAGACTCCATAATGGGAAAAATCGGAAATATTCACAAGATTGGTTTTTTGGAAAGAGAAATCACCCATTAATCATCCTCCATTATCGTCAACCTATTACCAATTGCCTATATACACATAAACTTCTTAAATACTTAGGAATAAATCACTAAAAACCCTAGCATGGACTTATACCAGATACTTTGTACCCAAGAATGACAAATCGCCATAAATTAACTCTTTCAGTAGATTATTTCTCATAAGTTCTACTAGTGTCAGTTGACAAACTGTCACTCACCCGACTCCCCGTTTTATCCCATAAAAGATATTCTATATTTGTGCAAGGAGTGATACCACTTCACAATATGCTTGCTACAAATAAAATTCGCAATCCCTCTTGTTAAGGGGAGTGTTGTGAAAATAAGATGTTGCATCAGACGGGTGATTTGGTGTTCTTTTATACGGGGGAGCGCTTGGGTGAGAAAAAATCTCAAGCGCTTTTTTATGTGCTTTAGATGTGCGTAATGAGTCATTAGTCATCCTTCTTGGGTAAGACTTAGATGACAAATGACTACACATAGTAAATTTTCTACGGTATAGGTATTGAGTAAAGCTTATCCAACAACAAAGTTAACAAGCTTCCCAGGTACAACTATTACCTTCCTAATTTGCTTTCCTTCTATGTATCGCTGTGCTGCTTCTGAGTCACGAGCATAGTTTTCTAAACCTGCTTTATCAAGTTGGGCAGGTACTTGTAATTCTCCACGCTTCTTACCATTAATTTGAATTACTAAGGTTATTTCGTCAGTAACTAAGGCTTCTGGCTCGAAAGACAACCATTTTTGAGTATGAATGGAATCAGCGTTACCCATTTGATGCCATAATTCCTCGGTGAGATGAGGAGCAAAGGGTGCTAAGAGTTTAACTAAGGTGTGAATACCTTCGACATAAACAGGTGATTCTTTGCATTTTGCATCATTTAAGGCGTTACTCAGCTTCATCATTTCTGATATTGCTGTATTAAATTGGTATTCGCCTTCTAAGTCCTCTGTAACTTCTTTAATTGCTGTATGAATCGCCCTTCTTAAATCTTTTTCGGGTTTGCTCATCTTATCTACTGTTTTTGTGGATACCGATGGAGATTTTTGAGAATTAGCTTGAGAACAAAACTCCATCACCAACCGCCAAACCCGGTTTAAAAAGCGGAATTGTCCTTCCACATCAGCATCTTCCCATTCCAGGTCTTTTTCTGGTGGTGCTTTGAATAAGGTAAACATTCGAGCGGTATCAGCACCGTATTTACCAATTACATCTTCTGGTGCGACACCGTTATATTTAGACTTGGACATTTTTTCATAAAATGGCTTCAGGCTGTCTCCTGTTTCTGGGTCTTTGGGGTCATTTGGGTCAACCTCTGAAGGAGCAATATATTTATTCGTGACTGGATTTTTGTAAGTTAAACCCTGCACCATTCCCTGAGTTAATAAACGTTGGAATGGTTCATCAAAGTTGATTAAACCTCTATCTCGCAATACCTTGGTAAAGAAGCGGGAATACAACAAGTGTAAAATTGCGTGTTCAATACCACCGACATATTGATCTACAGGCATCCAGTCGTTAGTTTTAGCTGACTCAAAAACCTGTTGTTCATTTTTCGCATCGGGATAGCGTAAGAAATACCAAGAAGAATCGATAAAAGTATCCATGGTATCGGTTTCTCGCTTCCCTGGAGTCCCACAACTAGGACAAGGTACATTCACCCAACTTTCTAAATTTGCTAAGGGAGAACCACCACGTCCGGAAAACTCAACATCTTCTGGTAACTGTACTGGTAAATCTTTATCTGGTACGGGTACAGCACCACAATCTGGGCAGTGAATAATCGGAATGGGGGCACCCCAATATCTTTGACGGGAAATCAACCAGTCCCGCAAACGATATTGAACTCTAGCTTTACCAAAACCTTTCTCTTGAGCGTATTCAACTATGGCTGCTTTTGCTTTCTCGGACACCATACCCGTAAATTGACCGGAATTAATTAGTATTCCCGGCTCGGTATAAGCTTCAGAACTATTTACCTGAATAATCTGGTTGACTTCTCCATCATCACCAGGAGGAGTAATATCTTCCCCATCAACTGCCTTAGGATCGGCAATGACAAACTCAATGTGTAAATCGTAATTAGTTGCAAACTTAAAATCCCTGACATCATGTGCTGGTACACCCATCACAGCACCAGTACCGTATTCATACAGTACATAATCAGCAATCCAAATCGGTACTTCATCACCAGTGAAAGGATTAACTACCTTACCACCCGTAGGAACCCCACGCTTGGGTTTATCTTCTGCTGTCCGTTCTAATTCACTTTGCTTTGCAACTTCAGCAATAAAAGTGTCAACAACAGCTTTTTGTTCCTTACTAGTTACCTGTTCAGTTAAAGGATGCTCTGGTGCAAGGACTACATAACTAACACCATAAACAGTATCTGGTCGAGTAGTGTATACAGCAACTTTCTCCGAGCTATCCACCACAGGAAATTCTAAATATGCTCCCGTAGATTTACCAATCCAGTTTGCCTGCATTAACTTTACACGTTCGGGCCAACCAGTTAACTTATCGAGGTCTTGTAATAACTCTTCAGCATAATCGGTAATCTTCAGAAACCACTGACGTAACAATTTACGTTCAACAACCGCTCCACTCCGCCAAGAACGTCCTTCATTATCTACCTGTTCGTTTGCTAATACAGTTTGGTCAATCGGATCCCAATTCACCGCAGCTTCTTTCTGATAAGCCAAACCTGACTGGAAAAACTGTAAGAAAATCCATTGAGTCCACTTATAATAATCCGGTGAACAAGTAGCTAGCTCGCAATCCCAATTTACAGACAAACCCAAACGCTGCAACTGCGATCGCATCTGTTCAATATTTTGATAAGTCCACTTAGCAGGAGGGACACCACGGTTAATGGCTGCATTCTCTGCTGGTAAACCAAACGCATCCCAACCCATGGGATGCAGTACCCGATAACCCTGCATACATTTGAGACGAGCGATCGCATCTGTAATCGTGTAGTTACGAACGTGACCCATGTGTAAGTTACCCGATGGATAGGGAAACATAGAAAGGGCATAATATTTTGGCTTATCATCAATAGTAGACATATCGTGCAAGCCATTTTCAGCCCATGTCTTTTGCCATTTTTCCTCAATCTCTGCTGGGTTGTATCGGGAATCCACTAAGAATACTCCTCATTTAGATATACGATTTCTCAAAAGAACTGTTAGCTTTTAGCTTTTGATTATGTCTAAATATTTTAGATGCTTGACAGAAAATTAACTTGCTCTTTTACTCAACAGTGAGTAACTGGTAATGGGTTATTACTCAGTTAAAGTATTGAAGGAGTCGGAGATGGGGAGCAAGGGAGTAATTAATTCAAAATTCCGGCATACAAAATTAATTACCCATTACCCATTACCCATTACCCATTACCAATTCCTAATTTCCTAATGTTAAAAGTATTTGTATACGGTACTCTTAAACCCGGTGAATCAAATTACCAAAGATACTGTGCAGGGAAAATCATTCCCATACAAGTAGGGATGACTGATGTCACCCCTGTACGTGCTTATACTTTTGGTAATTTGTTTACACTACAGATGGGTTATCCGGCAATGACAACTGGTAAAAGCAAGGTTTATGGATATTTACTTGCTTTTAGCGATTGTGAAATTATGAAGGATTTAGATGATTTGGAAGGATACGATCCTTCTTTAAATGCTGCTTCTAATCTTTATAATCGTTACCAAGTGGAAATATTTAATCTCCAAAACCAGCCAATTGGTAATGCTTGGACATATTTTATGTCACAGGAGAAAGTCAAGGAATTTAAAGGTGTATATATAAAAGATGGATGGTGGAGTTAGCAGAAATAAATCTTTAAATAAATAAAAGTTGCTCAGATATGTCTAATATCAACAAAAAAAGAATGAATGTACTCTCCAAAATATGCTAAAAAATTAGATTAGTTAAATCGGAGATGTACATTAACTTGAGTACTTACCTTGCTTATTATCGACAACAAATATAAGAAATATAAATATTAAGAATCTCTAAGCTATTCTTGTTTTGATTATGAATCCTAAAGAATAATTTCCTAATTAAACTCACTATCAATATCCCAATCTTGAGGATCCAGGTTTTGACTAGATTCTTCAGTTTGTGAATTTTCTGCTGCTTTAGGTATTGGGAATACAGGCTGATTAAGAGCAACTTGTAAGGAAGTATCAGACGAACTAGAAGCTACTTCAGATGTTGTTTGAGTTGATTTTTGTTGTGCAAATTGGATAATTCCGGATTCACCTGAGAATAAACCTCCAAAAGCACCAATTAAACAAGCTGCGATCGCTGTTCCACCAATCATGAATGCCCTCTTATAAGGACGATTGACCCGCTTTAGTACCTGTTCAACCGTATTTTCCACTGGCTGTTGTTGCGGCACTGGTAAAGTCCGCAGACCCCGCCGGAGGCTGAACAAACGATGGTACAGCTTTTTGGTTGCAGCATCATTAGCTAACCATTCCTCTACTTGCTTGCGTTGGACTGCTGTTACTTCGCCATCTAGGTAAGCACTTAACAGTTCAAAACGGTCGCTCTGGGCAACACCCTTAGAGTTCTTACTATTTGCAGATACAACAGTTTCATCGCCTCTATGGCAGTTTTGCTTATCGCGTTTTAACATATCCATCGCGCCCGTTGATACGTCGGTATGCTCATTCATCCCTGGAAACAATCTATCAGATTGTGATGATTGGGAATGGTCTTCAAACTGGTACTCAGTAGCCATGTTAACAATATTACCAATTTATATACGGGGAAACAGATCCAAAAACATCAAAATTTAATCAATCTTTACTGATAGGGCGACAAGTGCTTTATTCTACCAGAGACAGTTTTTAGGATACTTTTGTATCTTGGTAATTACAGAAATCAATTTTCTAGCTTTTAAGTATCTAAGTACTTTTGTAGCTGTGTTTGCAGCCTTGACCTAGCTCTAGCAATGCGAGATTTCACTGTACCTAGAGATACACCTGTCATCTCAGCAATTTCTTCATAAGCTAAACCTTCGATTTCCCGCAATACTATTGTAGTACGGAATACCTCTGGTAAATCGGCGATCGCTTCACGAAGTTGGTCGTAAAATTCTCTTGTCGTTAGTTCTTCTTCAGGTCCTGGGGTATCCCCTGCGATTTCCCAGTCCATTTCGCCGTCTTCAACTGTACGACGAGCATCTAAAGACAATGGACTTACAACACGTTTACGTTTGCGTAGCTCATCATAAAACAAATTAGTTGCGATTCGACTTAGCCACCCTCGGAATTTTGCAGGTTCTTGCAGACGGCTAATATTGCGATAAACTCGAATCCACACTTCTTGTGCTAAATCAGCTCTATCTGTCCAATCTGGCGCTAAATGATAGAGGACTCTATCTACTTGAGATTGGTAACGACGCAATAGCTCTGCAAAAGCAGCGCGATCGGGGCGTAGTCCCACTTGACAACGCAATATCAGATCGTGATTAGATAGTTGGTCAACTTGCACCGATGCTTCTGTTACTTTTGCATCCACAGTTGACCAGGATACAGTAATCGATTGACTCATAGATCGTACTGGCTCGTTTTACATCCCTATCTATTAGACCTGTTAAGTGGCGAGATGTTCCTAGTTCAAGTGACGGATTTTTGACTGTAACAACCAGGTATAAAAAAAATATAAAATAATTCAAAAGTTACAAATGCTTAAATCTAATAAATACGTAGGGGGTTGAGCTTGGTTCCCCCCTACTTAATAACTGATATTTTTAATGATAGACACCTTATACACTGTCGGTTTTATATCGATTCTAGCTTTCATCCTTTATATGCTCAGTGAGAAAATTACTATTACAATATCGGATTAAATTACTGCGATATATAACTTTAGTAAACTGTAAATGGGATCACAATATTTCAGTAATGATACCCCTTTAAGGTGCAACGCTAACAACTGACCAATAGCTATTGACTTTTAAGTGTTAAACCAGTAAGAATTTATCTTCTGAGAATTTTGACTAAAATCTGTTCTGGTTTAGATATTTCCTGCCTATGACCTGTGTCAACATTGTTTTCATTGAGAGGGGAAATTTGTAAAAATAGACCTAGGGAAAATGTAATGATGACAGATAGCCATAATTTTTCTAACATAATTTTTCCTCACACACACTCATTAATATTGATGGCATTTCTCAGAACAAGTTTCCAGACTGCAAAATACCTTTAATAGGTTCATGTAAAAAACACGAACAGCATTAGTCTGCCCATATTCGTCCAAAAATCTATAAAGAAATGAATAATTTTTGATGATTTTTTATATATAAATCATTAATAAATCCAATCAAAATAACATCTCTAGATTGATTTTGAAGTGTATAAGCTAAATAAAACGAAATTTTAATCAAATTATAAGTACTGGGAAAATTGTTTATTGTAGTATTTGAGGAGAAATAAATTAATAATGGCAATACTTAGAAACGATTCATTCGTGCGGATTATAATGCTTTCTTGCTTTGGTACAGCGATACTTTTGCTATTCATAAGTTGGCGTACCACTAGTGCAAGCAAGTCTGAAACTATACAGCCAAACAAAACTAACCCAACCCAAGATTTAGTCTCAGAAAATGGAAAAAATATCGAGAATCCTAAATCAAGCAATCCTTTGAATTTAATTTCTAATCGAATACTCAATCAGAAAAAAACTATTACGAATCCGGTTGCTAACAATATAAAAGTGGTTGTCGATCTTAGCGATCGCAGAGTATACGTTTACAACGCAGATCGAGCGATCGCCAGCTATCCTACAGGTATAGGTAAACAGGGCTGGGAAACCCCTGTCGGTTCATTTAATGTGATCCAGAAAATACCCAATCCTTCTTGGCGACACCCAATTACTGGTAAAGTTTTTCCCGCAGGGGTTGACAGTCCATTAGGTAAACGATGGGTTGGCTTTTGGTCAGATGGACGTAACTATATCGGTTTTCACGGTACTCCTGACTATGATAAAGTTGGTAGTGCCGTGTCTCACGGTTGCTTAAGAATGCGCAATGACGATGTGATGATGTTATACCAACAAGTAAGTATGGGAACTCCTGTTGAAGTGCGACAGTAGCTCAAAAAAAAAGGAAAATAAATAAACTATGACAAACTGTTATAAAAAATATATATAGTTTTAAGTCTAATGCTAATTATATTAAGCTCTGATAAATAGGTGTGTTAATTAGCGTAATACTACCCAAACAGGGAGTTCTCCTTATTTCGTAAGGAGATACGACGTTTTCATAATGTGCCCAAAGGACTTAATGATGGTCAAAGACCCGCCTTCAGCGATCGCAAGGGTTTCATTATTTTTACATTCTGTTACATAACTAGATTTATCCATGTCTACTTACTTATGTTAGGGATTCGGGAACACACTTTAATATTTGTCAACAAAACTACACTTTTTCAAATTAATTCTTCAGATAAAGTGTAATTGATCGTAGCCTGGGGGAACATTTTGCGCAGAAACTTCCTCATTCCAAACATATTATTTTTGTTCAAAGTGAGGTGCATAAGCTTGCAATAAGGTACTAACCTGACGAAGCACTTCATTACCACTGGTTTTTGCAACCACAGGGGTTCTATCATCATTTGGTCTGTCGAGGTTGCGATCTAAAGCCTCATTGATCTGCTGTTCAATTAGAACCTGAAGCTCAGCTTTAGCACGCTGACGCTGATAATTAGCACCTTCTTCAGTTGTGGCATATAAGGGGGGCAAACGGTTAAGTGCGTAAGCTGCAATATCTCCTACATCCAAACTCCCTTCACTAGTAGCCTCAATTTCTGCAACTCTAGCGATCGCCTCAGTTAGCACCAATTCTTCCATGACATTGATGAACTGTTTGCGTGGTACCGCCACAACCTCACCAGTTAATAGCGCCCCCATGAGCCGATCTAACGCCATATACTCTTCTATAGATAGCTCTGAAGCGTGATCGCAAATACGCCCAACCTCTGCTTCCATGGCTGGTGTCAGATAACCATCCTGGAGTGATTGTTCTACAATTTTTTCAATGCTCATAATACTCATAATTTTTCAGCCACTCATAGCAAGGTAATGACGGTATCAATTTTCTATGTTTGAATATGCAGTCTCCCAAAAGGAGACTGTAACATAATTAGAGATAAATTAATAACATATATATTATTTAATTGCAGTATATCGCCAAGTTGTAGGGTCAACAGCTTGTCCATTTACGTATAAACCCCAGTGCAAATGAGGACCGGTTGAAGCCCCAGTTGAACCTATACCACCAATTAATTGTCCGGGTTTCACCATTTGACCTTCTTTGACATTTATGCGATTTAAGTGCATAAAAATACTGAGAACTCCATGACCATGGTCAATACCAACTACATTACCGTGAACTTTAAAACCCTGAGATTCTCTACCAACTAAAGAAACACGACCAGCCGCAGGAGCTATCACAGGGGAACCATATCCACCAGCATAATCTACACCGCGATGGTAATAGTTATTTGCAAATTTACCATTATAGTAGCGACGCACGCCGTAGATTGTAGAAATACGGGAACCATTCGGTCTACGGAAAATGCCACTCCAAAATTTTGTGGGTGTTTGTAATGCTTTAAATTCTCTAACTTTATTCAGTTCCAGTTTAGTTGCTCTGGTACCTGCTTTTCTTTTGGGTAGCCAAATACGTTGAATGGGAAATTTGCGATAACGTACCCAGACTGCTAAGTTACGAGTACTTCCATCTCCATAAACACGAATGACTCTTCTACCTGACTTTTGTAGTGGAGTTGTAGGTACAAAAGCTCGATATTTATTAGCACCTATAGGAAATATAGGATAAGTTTTATCCCCACTAACAACCTTTAAGTTATTAGCATTAGCAGGATTGTCGGGGGTAACTTCTACCGATATAGTTTGACCTAGCTTAGGTGAAGCGGGAATAATTTTTACTTGTGCTGCTTCTGCCGGAGAACCATTAGCTATAGTTATAGGTAATATCGCGAAAACACTTAATACAGCACTGGTAGTAAATTTATTAAATTTTAATACTTGATGTAATGAAGATGACAATTTTATCCTCAAATCACCAAAGTCATTCATAGCAGCTGTTACATTCATAGCTATTTTTTCTGCGCTTATTTCTATATTGATTTCATGGTTTTCTTACCTTGTCCGAAGACTTTTAATAATTTAAAAATGTTTCGATTGCTCATCTAAAAATCTCCGGTAGTTTGGAAACCGCGCCTATTTATAGGCGCGGAAGAAAAACGCCACGGGCAGTATAAGCAGCCAGTAACAATTAAGCCGATTGAACGATAAATTAATCGGAATTTGTTTTTACTGAACTGACCCAGCCTTTTCCAGTTGGCATCAGATACAGAAACTTGTGTTTTAGAGTTCCGATTACCGCATCTGACTTGTTAGTTTTTTGCTTTTTAAGCCCTAAGTGAGTTCTTAATTGTGCAGTTTCCCAACCTTCTTTAACCCGCACCATATAATCTTTGCTAAGTCTATTGAGTTGCCATTTTTGGGCAACCATCACAGGGCTAAAAGCTTTATTGCCTGGCGCTTTGACTGTTTCTACAACAACTTCTAGCAATGGGAAAATATCACTTAATAAGTCAAATACGCGGTATTCTAAATCGCGGTTAGCTTTGATTGATGGCGGTATTTTGCTTTGTCGTCGATTATCAAAACGTGCTTGTCGATGTGCGCGTTGTGAATAAGGTATTTTACGGTTTATTCTTCTACCTCTCCGACCTCTACGCATCATGCGGCGTTGTTCTAATCTGTCTTTTATCTTTTGGAATGGTAAGTAAAGATGTCCTAACCAGTGTGTACAGTTTTTAGATTGAATTGCAATGCCAGTGAACAACTTTCCGGGGTCAATGCCAACCACGACTGGTTGTGTATCGCAATCCGCCGGATCTGTTAGTTGTATTGCAAAAACATTTAATTTATTTCTCCAAATAACTGCTTTACCGCTATGCAGCCAACGTCTTGCCCTACTTGGTTTAGTTGGCATGAGGGGGCATCCCTCTTTGTTGATAACTGGTACTCGTTGCATGGTATAACCCTCCGAGTAAAGTAATAAGTCCCCTCGCCCACCGAACCTAAGATGTCTTACCTCTACGCAACGTCGCAACAAAACGACTTAAAAATAATCCAAACTGGGGAAGTATCTGGAAGTTTGTACCAAGATTCGGCACTCCGGGCTATTGCACTACTACGTAAGATTTGTCTCTTACAATCCCCGCCTCTAAAGAGGCGGGGTCAGTGAAATTTTGTCAAAGCTCGTAATTTTTTATTCTTACACTTAAAATAAAGTAGCATAAATTACATATATTTCAAAATTTTTTAGCTTTATACTCTAGCGATAATTTATTTCCTGTAAATATTGCTTTTCCTCCATCACAGGATACGCTATGGGTTTACAGAGTAACGGCAATACGGTTGCCGTTAAGCCTCAAAACTAGAAATAGTGTAGTGTAGGTTGAGTTGAGGTACATAGATGCGGAGTGGCTTCTCGGATTGTTACCCAACTTTATCAACCCAACCTACAATCTTCTTAACCGCAACCGTATTGAGAGTAACGGCACTAGCTAATTATATATATTGAGGATATTGAAAAAAGACTTAGGGTGGGCTACAAAGTAAACCCATAACTAAGTCAAAACATTGATTTCTAACTTGTACATTTTATAACCCTTACACAACAAGTCTTTGCACTCAACGAAAAACTTACCGGCTCCGGTAAGTTTCATTCTTTGCTTGTGGGGATTGTCGTTAGTCAGTCGCTCAGATATTGTACCTGTAAGTATAAATAGTTAAATAGAAAATTAATGGTAATTAAAGTTACTTTTTATAAGCACTTGTTTAATCCTCTTTTAGAGGACTTTATTTATAAGTCTGGGACTGAGTATCCTAGGTGTCGGGATTACTGAGTATTTTTTTTACTTAGTATATTCTTTCTGATGCAAGATGTGTGTTTACCTATTTTTTTTTATAATCAAACCGAATTTCTATATATTTCGGTCTATATACTTAAATATTCAAAAAACTATATGTAGATTTATGATTCTCAGAATAGTTATATCCAGACATAATTAGGAGATTAAAGCCCCGTCCTTATAAGGCATTGACAGGTTAGCTAAACAAACAATTCGTCCACTGTAACTTTAAATCCTCTAAGTACTCTTTGAGTATAAGCAATATCACCTTCAGTAAAGATAATCTTTTGGGATGGAGTCATAACTATAATCCAGCGATTTTCTGGAAAAATTAACCATACTTCCTCGCTACCAGAGTATAGATAATTTTGAGCTTTGACAATTACTTCTTCAGCTAAGTCTGTAAGGGAGACGATTTCAGCAACTAAAGGAAAACTTCTGGGAAAAATATCAGGTTCACCGAAGTGTTCTATCAGTTCTGGAGTTAAATAAGCAACATCAGGATAGCATTCTTGTATATGTGTGACACAAGGTACATTTGTATAAACCTGTCCCCCTTGATGGCTGGATGCTTGATAATTTCTCCACTGAAAATAGAGATTACCTTGGATACGTCTATATTTAAGAGTGACTGTTTTAGAATCAAATAATTCTTCTTGATTGGAAAAATCTGTCTCTTCTGATTCTTCAGTTAATTCTTCAGTATATTTTGGTTTACTAACTGCTTTAACGTGATGAAATTCTTCTTCGATTTGATCAATATCTTCTTCATGAGTATACATCCATTCTTCTAAAGAAAACTCAGGGGATATTACTGTAGAATCATTCATTATTTTTTCTCCTATAGTTTCAATTCTGATGAATAAGTTATGATTAATTATATTTTTTGGTTATTAATTAAAATCTTAATCTAGAGAATGATGTTCGATTATATTTTTAAGCCTTACTACTTGTTTAAAAGCTTGTATGTCGTGAAGTAAAGAATCTCTGGATGAAAATTTGTGCCCTTATTAAGCATATAAATATGCTAGGTAAAATAATGTTTACCGGATATATTTACGAAATTTCAGATACAAATTCTTTAACTACTGTAAGTTTCTAAAAACCAGTTTGACAAATACCAATGGTTAGTAATAAATTAAGTTTTATTAACTTAAGTTTGGTTATAATTTGATTATCTGTCAGTAGTGGTATTGATGATGAACAGTTTACTGCGGTTTGTTTGGATACTTCACAATACTCAATGGATCGGTGCAACTTTCCGGACAAAAAACATATTGCACCCAATATATGATTTAGTTTAGCACTAGTAAAACTCGGATGTAATTGGTTTAATATTTGGTTGAAGACCCTGGTTATTTGTTCGAGTAGACCGCGTTCCTAAAAAGACCTTCCAAAGGATTCTCTAGTTCCCCATTGATTCTTTCTGAGATTAATTATAACTTGGGCAGCTAGTTACCAATTTTCTATTGCTAAATAAAGCTTTGAATATATCAAATGTATGTATCGTAAAGTACAAGTGTCTTAAAAAATCTTAGCACTGTGCATAATGGGATCGAATTCAAAACGCTTTTGATAGTCAGTAACTCCATAAAGATTAAAGGTAATGACTGGCTCATCTCCTAATGGTTCAACGGAGTGGATTGCATCTGGTGTAAAGCCAATAATGTCTCCAGGAACCAAGATTTTTTCACTGACAGATTCGATATGCAATGGGTTCTCTGGGGTCGGAGAACGCTGCCAAAAATGATTTTTTTCCTGTCCGTTCACAATAGCTACAATCCCCCAAGTAGCGTGGTTATGAATTGGGGATATATTACCAGGGAGCCAAGCTACCATCTGTATTGTTAAAGGGAATTCATACTCATCGTAGAGAAATTGGACAGACCAACCCGGGTCGGTGGGTGGATCGATAAACTCCATTTGTAACCAGTAGGAACTAGCTAATAACTTCCGTACCAATGGTGCGATCGCGCAAATGCGATCGCAATCGTCAGTGATACAATCGAGGATATCTTCGAGTTCTGTAAGGAATCGATATAGACGGTAAGGTTTCTCGGGATTCTCTAGTTCTTCTAGGTGTAGTGCAACACACTCACCATTATCGTTTAATAGCCAATTTTGAGATTCAATATCAGATTTTTTTTCTGCAACCATTTTCTGCAACCATAAGGTCAATATTATTTTTCAATCGCTTTCAATCACTTTATTTCAATCACTTTAATTTAAATAAATATCAAATTATCAAATCTGAGAACTTTGCATAACTACAGTTCCCATCGGACGAGAAACATTTGGGTCTGCTTCTAAGGTGACAAGTAGTCCGGAAAATTTCGGATCGTAAAATTCTTTGTATAATTCATTTGTAAATTTTAATTCATAGGAAGTTTTTCCCCAAGAGTAGGGTTTCACTTTACCGCAAGATATCTTCTCGCTAGCCACAATTGTCCATAGCATATAAACATATCCTGGAGGTGGAGCGGGTAGATTTTGGAAAAGCATGACTGCTTTTTGTTGTTCGGGATTTATAATCACTCTTCCCGAACCAGGTTTGGTTGAGCTTACACCTTGCAAGGAAAATAATCGCGTTTGGGAATTCTGGAGTAGATTTTTAACTATTTGAGCTTGGTTTATATCTTGACGTAACTGTTGGTTGTCTGCGGTGACAATGCCTAAATTGTGACGTAAACGATAGTTATCTATCCCCAAAATTAAGACAAATAGAGCAGCAATACTAGCGGCAATTTTTGTTGGTGATATAGATAATAAACCCAACCTTGTCTTGTTAGTTTTATTAGTTTTATTAGTTTGTTTAAATTGAATACGAGGATCTATAATATTTTCCCTTACAGAAGCTTCAGCTTGTTCGAGAATATTTGGTAATAAATGGGCTGGAGCTTCGACCTCGGTAAAGCCATCTAAGACTTGTCGTAGAACTTCCTGCAAATCCTCAACTTCTGTAATAAGTTCTGGATTTTCGAGTAGCAATAAGCGGAATTCTTCAGCTTCTTGGGGGCTGAGGTCATCAACAACAAACCCCGCAGTAAGATTTTTTATATGTTCCAAATCAACAGATTCATTCATATATTAATAAATCAGCATCTAGTAAAATGCGCTTTAGTTTTATTAATCCCTGACGGGTGCAGGTTTTGACTGTGCCCAAAGGAATATTAAGTTGTTTGGCGATTTCTGACTGACTTAATCCCTGGTTATAGGCTAATTCGATGACTTGGCGCTGCTTTTCTGGTAATTGTGAAAGAGCATTACCAATCCTTTGCGATCGCTCTGCAAAAGTAGCCTGCTCTACAGGTGTTGGGTTGGGTGTTACTTGATTACTCATTGTTGTTCCACACTTTTCCACTAGTTTCAGGTGTCTTTTACGAGCGCGTAGCTTATCAATTGCCCGCGATCGCGTTATCGTCACTAGATAGCGCACAAAAAAGCGACAATCCGGGTTGCTAGATGCTTTTCGCCAAAAATTAAGAAAAATCTCCTGGGTTAAGTCCTCAGCTTCTTGAGAGTTTCCCAAAATTTTTAACGCTAATCCATAAACTAGACGACCATGACGATTGAACAAAACCTCTAGTGCTGAGGAATCACCATTTTTGAGCGCCATAAATAAGGTTTCATCGTTAGTAGATGAAAGCTCTGGCGAATTTGAATGGGGGAGTTCATGCTCCATACTATTAAAAAGTCAAGTTTAAACTAATACAGGAGCATTTTAAGGATAAACTTTGTTTCATCACCTCTTTTTAAGACTAAACCAAGAAATACTTCAAGAATGAAAGTACCATTTATTTATTATGACGACTGGGAAAGAGGATTGGATTTAAGATAAGGGCAAATAAATCAAGACTAATACGGTTCCCCGATAAATCGGACTCATCCAGGCTTTGTCTCCGTAAAGAATATGGTTTAAAGTGCCATGGATAGAATTAAAGAAGGCAGATAAATCTTTCTTACGATCCTCATCTGAAATTTCAGTGCAGACTTGATAGAGCTTTTAGTTCATCCATTGGTTATAGCGCAATACGGTTCAGATAAGAGGAATTGTAGGTTGGGTAGAGCTTGAGCGTTACCCAACAAAACATTGATAATGTTGGGTTACTCTCCGAGAAGCCGCTCCGCGTCTACGTTCCTCAACCCAACCTACGCTATTTGGAATTT
>JBCCDM010000039.1:0-22760 GCA_039030795.1 Cyanobacteria bacterium P01_A01_bin.84 | reverse complement strand
CGAAGATTTGTCATTGCGACCGGAACGTAGTGTAGGGAAGCAATCGCAATAAACCTTGCGATTACGTCGCTATCGTTTGTCCTATCGGACACGCTACGCGAACGTAATGACGGAATTACGTTGATTTTGCGTAAGTCCTGAGTCACTAAAAGCAGAATTAATCAATATTCTCATGGATTAACTTCCTTTACTAACCAATGACCCCTTTCATCTAATATATATAAACATCGATTTTGCGGCTCCCCTCTCAATTCTAAATGGTCTATCTTTTGTGGATCTACTAATAATAAACAAAAATTTTCTAAAGGTTTTTCTACATCCGGTAAAGGCGGTGAAAAAGCCTCTTTCCCTACTCTATCTTCCCCCGGATGTGCCCAAGCAAACTGTACCCTGGCATTATCTGAAATTTCTTGCCAAGCTATTTGACGTGCTTTTTTTAACTCAGTATTTGCTTCATTTTCATTCACAAGAATTAACTTACCGAAAATGCGAAACTGTTCACGGGTAACAGTAAAATACCAACAAATTTCTCCCCACGGTTGATGGTTAATTTGTGTAAATTTTTCGCTACGAGAATCAGTTATAATTTTTAACTTATTGGTATTTTCCAAGAAACCGCGAAATACTACAGTTCGATTTCCAGGAAGCCCGTCAGGCTTTACTGTTGCAAGTTGGAAGTAACGGGAATCAGTCTGAGAACGGTTCTTTTTTAAAGCCCGTGCTAAATAAGAGCGCCAAGGGGGAAGTGACATTATTCAATGAATCAACAACTTTATGTAACTTAAATCTCGTTATTTTGCAATTCTTTTCTTGTTACCTCCACTTGCCGTATAGTCTTAATCTGACATAGAAAAATCTTGAATAGCAATTTACATCCCAATAAATTTGAAAATATGGTTCGAGAATTAGAACGAAACAGGGTGAAGGCGACATTTCCAGAAACTGCACCGGCTGCAAACCCAGTATTCTTTAGAACTTACAGTCGTCGTCTACGAGATATTGGCAATAGAGAAACCTGGGCACAAGTATGCGATCGCACTATTCGTGGTTTAGCTAAATTGGGTAATCTCAACTCTGATGAGGTAGAACTAATCGGCAGGATGCAACGCAACTTAAAAGCCCTTCCTAGCGGTCGTTGGCTATGGGTTGGGGGTACAGATTGGCTAACTAAACAAAGAAATTATTCTGGAGCTTATAACTGCACCTCTACAAATCTTACCGATTGGAAAGCCTTCGGTTTGATGATGGATTTGGCGATGATGGGTTCTGGAACGGGTGCTGTTTTAGAAGCAAAATATATAGAACAATTACCAGCTATCCGCAACCGTCTAGAGGTAAAACTCAAAGGTGAAATTGGCGATTCTCCTATTTCAGAACGTGAGGATCTAACAAGAATTTATAGACAAGGAAATACAGTCACCATTCGCGTTGGTGATAGTCGTGAAGGTTGGGTAAAATCCTACCAAACCTTACTAGAATTGGCAGCAGATGAAAGCTTTCCAGGGATTGTAGAAGTCACTGTTGATATTAGCGATGTACGTGAAGCTGGAGAAATTTTAAAAGGCTTCGGTGGTGTTGCAAACCCTGTGAAATTACCTGGACTTTATCAACGTTGTACTTCTATTCTCAATAAAGCGGTAGGTAGGAAATTAACGTCGGTTGAATGTTGCTTGTTAATTGATGAAGCTGCTGTCACTATTGTTGCAGGAAATATTCGGAGAAGCGCTGGGATCCGTCAGGGTGCTAGCGACGATACCTCCTTTGCAGATGCAAAAGCTAACTTATGGCAACAAGGCGAAGATGGTAATTGGCGGATTGACCCCGAAAGAGATGCACTGAGGATGGCAAATCATACCAGAATATTTCATCAAAAACCCACTTTAGAAGAATCTGTTAATGCAGTTCGCAAGCAATATTACAGTGGTGAAGGTGCAATTCAATGGGCTGGAGAAGCTGTAGCTCGTGCCAATTGCGATTTGCTGACTACATCGGAATTGAAAACTGATTTTCTATCAGCCTATGAGAAAGGAGAGTCTGCACAGTGGTTGCAAGAAAGATATCCTAATTTGGATACCCAAGAGATAGAACATAGAACAGCCCGTATGGGCTTAAATCCGTGTGGTGAAATAATTGGTTCTAATTTTCACTGTAACCTTAGTGAAATTCACTTAAATCAGATCGACCCTAATAACTACAAGGAGCAAGAAGATGCTTTCCGTGCAGGTGGATTATCTGTAGCTGTACTATTAAATCATAAGTTTATAGAACCCCGCTATCAGTATAGTCGGGAGATAGATCCCATCGTCGGTGTTTCCTTCACCGGTTTATTCGACTTTTTTGTAAATGCTTTCGGTATAGACTGGTTGCGCTGGTGGGAGCAAGGCAGACCTATAACCCCCCAGGGATTGGAATTTAAACATAGAGAACAAGAATATTTAACTCGTTGGAAAGATATAGTTCATTCTGCGGTGTGGGATTATTGCGATCGCCATAATCTCAAGCGTCCTAATCGCTGTACTACTGTCCAACCTTCAGGTACCAAATCTTTACTGAGTGGTGCTTCCCCTGGATGGCACCCCCCCAAAGCCCAGCGCTTTATCCGTAGGATCACCTTCCGTAAAAACGATCCGGTAGCCCTTGCTTGTATTGACTATGGTTATTCTGTAATCCCTTCCCAGTCAGATAAAGACGAAAACGGTAACTTACTCAACAACCCATTCGATCCAAGAGTAACCGAATGGTTAGTAGAAATACCAGTTGCTGTACCTTGGGCTGACCTACCGGGTGCCTCGTCCATCAATATTAGTAAATTCAACGCTTTAGCACAAATGGATTTTTATATGCAGGTGCAAAAGTTTTACACTACTCATAATACCTCAGCCACCATCGAACTAAGAGAGGGGGAAGTTGAAGAATTAGGCGATCGCATTTATCAGGCAATTAGCAATAATGAAGGTTACATCAGTGCAGCCTTATTAGCCCGATTTGATGATTTACAAGCTTTTCCGCGTTTACCATTTGAGCCGATTTCTGCGTCTACTTATGAGCAACTTATGGCTGATGTCAAATCTCGTCGTCAAACACCAGATTTTCATGCTGCTTTAAGTAATTATGATTTCGGCGAACAAATAGAGGCAGGACCAAGCGGCTGTGACTCAGATAAGTGTATGCTTCCAGAGGAAAGTCCTAATTAGAGACTTATAAATAAAAAAGCTCTTAGCAATTAGCTCTTAGCTGTTTGCTCGAACCCTCTGAGGGAAAAATGACTCAAGTTATTATAAAATAACTACGCCGCTATTAGCCAAGAACTAGGAGGCTTTTAGCTCTTAGCCTTTAGCTAAAAGTTAAAAGCTGAAAAACCAAGAGCAAATTATAAGTTTACGATAGACTGAACAATATCGTTTGCCATCACACAGTAGTGTCCGCGATAAGCGATCGCACATTCAGGAGATATTCATGTTTATTGACGAACTAACACCCATATTTAAAAAAGCATCTATGCATCCACTTTCATTCATGGGTGGTTTTGTCAGTGGGGTACTCAGACTAAACCTAAATGAAGATCCTGTGAGAAGTTGGCTTTCTCAACAAACAGGACAAACCTTTCCTACTGACCTTCATAACGAGCCTAAGAATGGAAAATCTTCCGGACCTCAACAAATCTCTATTGATTGAAAAAATTAAATACTCTCTCTGATTTAAAATCCGAGAGATAAAGACAAGAAGACAGAATAAGTAAACTACCCACACTGTACCGCAAGGTCAGTGTGGGCTTTTAGTAGCTCTGAACTGTCCGTACTGAGATTACAGCACAAACTGTTCGAGCCTCTGGGCTGGTTTACAAAAGCAGCCCCCTTCGGGTTCGCAGTTGCCTGCTCCGCAGCACTGTCTCACCAATAGTTGCAATATTTCTTGCTCCGTTTAAGTGACGTTCGAGGAACGTAGAGGCGGAGGGAGGGAGGGAGCGACTTCTCGGATTGTTACCCAACATTATCAACATTTGTTGGGTAACGCTCACGCTCAACCCAACCTACATTTTTCTTAACCGCAACCGTATTGCGTTATATGTCCTTACATAAAATTGGTATTAAATCAAAATTGCAATTTATTAAGACTCTTAAATAAGATTTAATATTATATTAATCCTAACTATAAATATCCTAACTTACCTTTTTATTGAAACCACTTTACAATCAAGTTTGGCTTTTGAGGCTGATTCTATATAGTCCTAATGATAAATTATTATCCAGAGCAAAAGAACCAATATATATTATGAGATACTTGCGAATAGGTGGTTTGGATGCTTGTGTAACGTCTTAAAAAGAAGATATGTACCATCTTAATTTGAAAACGAATTAAGATGAAAATCAATATAATTAATGGTTCAAATCTGAAAATATAAGAGAGTCTAATTCTTCAAGTTTAAAAGGTTTGTAAAACCTCATACCTAGAAAAAAAGCACAATCAGTTATTATTATCAGCGTAGGCGCAATTTTGTTACAGCCTAGTGCGTGTATTTGAGTAATATAAATTCAATTTATTTTACTCAGAAACCTTGTATGCCAATAATTAATTTAGAAGCAAATGGCAAGATTTTTTCTTGAAATTTGTTTTCTCTACTCTAATAATCTTTTCTGTTCAATTTAAATTTATCCACATGACTATTTACGTTGGAAATCTTTCCTACCGAGCTACTGAAGCTGACTTAAAAGCAGTATTTACAGATTACGGTGAAGTTACAAGAGTAGTACTGCCTACCGATCGTGAAACGGGTCGTAAACGAGGCTTTGCTTTTGTTGACTTACAAGAAGAATCACAAGAAGATAATGCCATCTCAGAACTAGATGGTGCAGAGTGGATGGGTAGAGAAATCAGAGTTAATAAAGCTAAACCGAAAGAGGACAACCGGCGAGGTGATTGGGTTAAACAACAAGATATTTAATATATTTATATAATGATTCTTATCGTAGCAGTTATTTCTCTGTATCGTACAAGTATATTATTTACCTACAGTAAATAGGAATTAAGTAGGAAATTAAGTACGAAATTAAAACTAAATAAAACTAATGACACCTAACTAAAGGGTTGTAACTAAAAAAAGTTGCAGCCTTTTGGCATTTGTATAAGCCTATTTTTTGATACTTTTCTTAAACTTACCGATCGAAAAATAAAATGGATACAAGCCCCAAAATATCCCTGCGGGGAAGTAAACTACATCTGTGAGCAAGCTACATGGATGGGGTAATAATGGAATTTTGAATTTTGAATGCCGGTTATGCAGGAATTTAAAAGGAGGCTGACCACTCTATGTATGCTCTACGGTGTAACTCCTCTGAGTGGTTTATTGATGCCCCACCCAGTTTTACTACTGATTTTTTTATTACCACCTGATTTATTGTGGATATTCTTTTTTCAGTTTCCTAGCTTTAGAAGTTAGTATTCATTTACCTAATTGCGCCGATTGCTACTATGTAGAGGAAAGCAGAAGTTGATTTTAGGTTAATTAAAAAATCTTTATTTCTTAAGTATTTCCGATGATTTTAAGTATAAACTCTTTCTTGTTTAGTTAAAAGATACTCAGTATATAAATAGGCAAATGACAAGAATCTAAGTTTCTTTAGTTTATCTAAAATCATATTTGTGTTGGCAAATTACCTTTCTAAGATAGAAGCAGCAACATAATAGTTAAGTTGCCTTTAATCGGCTAGCTCAAATCGAAACAAAATTACTACTATAGGAAAATTATGCAAAAGGCACAATCAATAAATTTTTCTGCTGATGATTCAGTTGATAAGGACTTGAACCGCGACTGTACAACCCTATCTCACCATGTTTTACAACAATTTCAGGGCTACTCTGCCCAAGCGCAGGATTTAAGTGCATTAATGAATCGGATTGCTTTAGCAGGTAAGCTAGTTGCACGTCGAATGAGCCATGCTGGATTAATGGAAGGTGTTCTTGGCTTCACAGGAGAGGAGAACGTCCAGGGTGAGTCTGTGAAAAAAATGGACGTTTACGCCAATGATGTATTTATTTCAGTCTTTAAGCAAAGTGGCTTAGTCTGTCGCTTGGCTTCTGAAGAAATGGAAAAACCATACTACATCCCAGAAAACTGTCCTCTTGGTCGTTACACGATACTTTATGATCCCATCGATGGTTCTTCTAATACTGATACTAATCTTAGTTTGGGTTCAATTTTCTCAATTCGCCAGCAAGAAGGAGATGATGCCGATCAAACAGCAGAAGACTTATTAGCTCCGGGACGCAAACAGATTGCTGCTGGTTATATTCTTTACGGTCCTAGCACTATGCTGGTCTATACTTTGGGTAAAGGAGTACATTCTTTTACTCTTGACCCTAGTTTAGGAGAATTTATTCTCACAGAAGAAAATATCCAGGTTCCTATGCATGGGCCAGTGTACAGCGTGAATGAAGGAAACTTTTGGCAGTGGGACGAATCTATTCGGGAATATATTCGTTATGTTCATAGAACAGAGGGTTATACTGCTCGTTACAGTGGTGCGATGGTAAGCGATATCCACAGAATTCTAGTACAGGGAGGAGTATTTTTGTATCCCGGTACGTTACCAAAACCAGAAGGAAAACTGCGCTTGTTATATGAATCCGCTCCCCTAGCTTTTGTAATGGAGCAAGCTGGAGGAAGAGCCACAAGTGGTCATCATAAGGATATTTTGGATATAGTTCCTGGCAAACTGCATCAACGTACTCCGTTAATTATTGGCAGCAAACAAGATGTAGCGAAAGTGGAATCTTTCATTCAAAACGGTCACTAAGATGAAAGTTGAAATGGAAGGATTCACAATTGAAGAGTCAGAATAATTTGTAAAAGTAGATTTAGCTAACAAAAAAGATTTGCCCATTACAGTAAGCTTTTTGGGCGAAGAAATTAAGCTCAAGTTTTACTTATTTCTAACTTCTGACTCTGAGGGAGAGTACTTCCTTTCTTGACATACTCCTCGCCGTAAACGGACAGGTATCAAAAAGTCGCACCTTTTAGGATGGGGTCTTAAACGCAAATTTTTGGTAAAATCATTCAAGAATACTAGTTGATGGTAAAGCGTAGTCGCGCATTTGACTAGATTTGTTAATTCTTCAATCTAATTCTCTCAATTCAATTCTCCAATCTAATTTTCTGAAAAAGTAGCAATATCAGCCGAAGAATATAGCCAAAAATATAAAAATATTGTTGAGAGTTATTACCTTGGAGTTTTGGCTGTCGAAAAAATCTACAGTAGTTCCAAAAGTTTCTTCCAAAAGTTGCTTACAAAAGTTGCTCCTAAGCATCTAATGTAGCTATCTATCTTGCGGCTAGAGTTAGCAAGAGCTTAAAAACTAATTAAAAGTCTAAACAATCCCAATAGGAATAACAAAGGGGGAACAGATAAAAACACGTGCTTGATGTATAAGTATCTTGACTCCTGATTTTTGATCTATTTGTACATTAATATTCATGCGGTTATGTAAAAGCTGCTTCCTTTCAGGGTTCAATTAACCAGCAATATATGTGTAAAACGGTTGATTGACTCCACTCAAGCAAATCTCGGTGTTGTATTGATAGAAGCAATAACCCTTTCAGGGGTAGGTGTTAATGATTGTGCTTTGGCACCATCATAAAGACGATGAATCTGTTGGGGGTCCATCTAAGACATCTCTTAATTCAGAAAAGATCCGTTACATCTGCCTTCGTCAAAATAAGCAACACCTGGAAAGATTAAGGGAAGTAATTCCCATATATCGATTCTGTTGAAATAAATTCAAAACTCAAATCAAAACTCAAAAAACCCCACAAAATCTGTATTCTTATGGTCAGTTTGCTAGAAAATCCTTTGCGGGTAGGTTTGCAACAGCAAGGGATGCCCGAACCCCAAATTATCGTTATCTTTGGTGCTTCTGGAGACTTAACGTGGCGCAAGCTGGTGCCAGCACTTTATAAGCTGCGACGGGAAAGACGTATTCCTTCAGAAACCACAATCGTAGGAGTTGCACGTCGAGAATGGAGTCATGAGTACTTCCGCGAACAGATGCACAAAGGCATGGAGGAAGCTCATGGTGATGTTGAACTGGGAGAACTCTGGGAAGATTTTTCTCAAGGGCTGTTTTATTGCCCCGGTAATATAGACAACCCAGAAAGTTATGAGAAACTTAATAATCTTTTAACTGAATTAGACGATAAAAGGGGTACCCGGGGAAACCGGATGTTTTACCTATCTGTAGCACCTAAGTTTTTTGCAGAAGCAATTAGACAGTTAGGGGCACAGAAAATGATTGAAGACCCTTACAAGCATCGTCTAGTAATTGAAAAGCCCTTTGGTAAAGATTTAGCTTCTGCTAAAAGTCTTAATCAAGTGGTGCAGAAAGTTTGTAAAGAAGAACAGGTATATCGGATCGACCACTATTTAGGTAAAGAAACTGTTCAGAACCTATTAGTCTTCCGCTTTGCTAATGCGATTTTTGAACCCTTGTGGAATCGTCAATTTGTTGACCATGTACAAATTACAGTTGCCGAAACCGTAGGTGTTGAAGACCGGGCTGGTTACTATGAAAGTTCTGGTGCATTGCGGGATATGTTGCAAAATCATTTAATGCAACTTTTCTGTCTCACAGCTATGGAAGCTCCTAATGCAATGGATGCTGATAGTATCCGTACAGAAAAAGTAAAAGTACTACAAGCTACTCGTCTAGCAAATGTACAAAATTTGGGACTTTCAGCAATACGCGGTCAGTATAGTGCGGGATGGATGAAGGGAGAGTCTGTTCCTGGTTACAGAGACGAACCAGGGGTAGATCCGAATTCAACCACACCTACTTTTGTGGCAATGAAGTTCATGGTTGATAGCTGGCGCTGGCATGGTGTTCCTTTTTACCTGAGAACGGGTAAAAGAATGCCTAAGAAAGTTAGTGAAATTTCTATTCACTTTCGCGAAGTCCCCTCAACGATGTTTCAGTCGGCAGCTCAGCAAAAAAGTGCCAATATCCTGACAATGCGGATTCAGCCTAATGAAGGTATTTCCCTGCGCTTCGATGTAAAGGTTCCTGGAGGTGATTTCCGCACTCGTTCTGTAGATATGGACTTTAGTTATGGTTCTTTTGGTATCGAAGCAAAATCAGATGCTTACGACCGACTGTTCTTAGACTGCATGATGGGCGACCAAACATTATTCACCAGAGGAGATGAAGTAGAGGCTGCTTGGCAAGTGGTAACACCTGCCTTGACGGCTTGGGATGCACCAGCAGATGCAAATACTATTCCCACCTATGAAGCTGGAACATGGGAGCCGGTAGAAGCAGAACTGCTGATGAATAGAGATGGTCGCCGTTGGCGCAGACTTTAAGAATTTGGGAAAAGGTTAAAGCAAATATTAAATACTTTAACTCTAGTACTTAATCACTGCCATGAATAACTGATAAGTACGGGTTTAGCATTGCTAAACCCCTACCTAATAACCGATAACTGATAACTGATAACTGAAATGACTGTCCAAGCTCCTACCGTTTTTTCATTACAGGCTCCTAAAGACGTTTCCTTGAACGAATTGGAAACCGAACTTAGCCAAATTTGGCAAGGTTATGGTATTGCTGGTGACGATGGTGTATTGCCAGCAGCAACAAGAGCCACAACGTTTACATTAATAGTTTATGAACCTGAAGAAACCCAGTACTTATTGGCAAATTTAGGATTCTATAATGGTCCAATTGATGGAATCTTTGGACCTCAGATGATATCGGCACTACGTAAAGCTCAAAAAGCTTTTGGACTAGAGCGTACAGGAAAAGCTAATCCGGAAACTCTAGCAAGACTTAGAGAAGAACTTACTCAAGGTCGTAAGGGCAATTCTCATTCAGATGGTACGGATATATCTGGACCAACAATTGCTGATGAAATTGCCTTACGCAATCCTTGTCGTATTATTAACCTCTTACCTTTAGCTGGTGAGGATACAGGGGTAAAGGCTCAAGTTTCTGCCTATTGTCCGATTCAAAAGCAATCTTCTAGTACTCTTGTATGCTGCGAGTATATTACTCTAAGTGGTACTACTACTGCATTAGAAAGAGTGGGTGGCATGATCCAAGAGCTATTAATTGGTGGTTTGCCAAAGTTTTTGTGGTGGAAAGCCACACCAGATTCTCAAAATCCTTTGTTTAAAAGATTAGCTTCTGTCTGTGATAATGCGATTGTAGATTCTTGTAATTTTAACAATCCAGAGTCCGATTTACTTAGCTTACAAAAATTAACAGAAACTGATATTCCTTTGGCTGACTTGAATTGGCGGAGAATATCAGCATGGCAAGAACTTACTGCTGAAGCTTACGATCCACCTGCACGTCGTAATGCTTTATGTGAAATTGACCGAGTTAATATTGATTACGAAAAGGGTAACTCGGCACAAGCGCTATTATTTTTAGGTTGGTTAGCAAGTCGCTTGAAATGGACTCCTGTTAGTTATGAAAGAGAAGTCGATGATTATGATATTACTCGTGTCAAATTCATCGGAGAAAATCAAAAGCAAATAGAGGCAGAGTTAGCAGGGGTTCCTGTTGCTGACGTAGGTGATATTGTAGGGGACTTAATTGCTATGCGTTTAAGTTCTACTAATCCTCAAGCCAGCTGTGGTACGCTAATTTGTTCTGAGACTGGGGGTTGTATGCGTATGGAAACACAAGGTGCAGCCCAGTCTACAGGTGTATTTCGACAAGTTAGTTCTTTATCGGAACAAAAAGCAGAATCTTTGCTTTCTCAGCAAGTACAACGTTGGGGACACGAAGCATTATTTGAGGAAAGTTTAGCTGTTAGTAGCAAAATTCTGAATTTGGGGCTTAAAAATTAGGGATTAGCTAATGAGTCATAAGTGAGAGGAAATAAAGGCAAGGAAATTTTATTAATTTGTATAAGTGTAACGGCTTGCCGTAGGCTATTAATTATTTTCTTTCTATTTTTTCCTTCTCTCTTTACTCTTTTTTAACCCCTATGGCATTAATTATTGCAGGAGAACGTAGCGGGGTGGGTAAGACTACTGTCACACTCACCCTGCTATCGTTTTTAGTTAAGCATTTAGTTAAAGAAAAATTTAAGTATGTAGTGCAGCAAAAACATTCGGTGCAGTCTTTTAAGGTTGGACCCGATTACATCGATCCGATGTTTCATGAATATGTTACTGGAACCCCTTGTCGTAATTTAGACCCTGTTTTAACTTCAGATGCTTATATTCAGGAGTGTTTTAATTTTTATACTCAAACTCAAGATGTTAATTATGCTTTAGTTGAAGGGGTTATGGGGTTATTTGATGGAGTAAGTTTTATTCAAAGTAACCTAAATCAACTAAATCAACTAAATCGGAAGACTTCAGGCAACTGCACGCAATTAATTGATAAGACAATTAATCAAACAATTCATCAAATTCATAAAACTAAAATACACAATCCCCTATTTGAAAATACTTACGCTAGCACTGCTCATATTGCAAAATTACTAAACTTACCTATTTTATTAGTCATTGATTGCAGTCGCTTATCTGGTTCTGTTGCAGCGATCGCGAGGGGTTATTCTTTGTTTGACCCGGAACTTAATATTGCTGGAGTGGTTTTAAATCGAGTTGGAAGCGATCGCCATTTGAAGTTATTAGAAAATTCTCTTTCTACATTACAAATACCTATCCTAGGGGTGATGCGCAAACAAGATAATATTACAATTCCCGACCGTCATCTAGGGTTGGTTCCAACGGTAGAAATTGCTGAGTTGGATGATTTAATTGAAAGATTTGCTGATGTGGGAGAATCTTGTTTTGATTGGGAAAAGTTATTACCACTGGTAGAAATAAAGTCTATTATCTCTTCTGAGAAGAATAAAAAAAATCAGTCGGGACTTAAAAAGCAAGAAATATTTTTACCTTCATTTCCAGATAATTCTCATTCTCCAATTAGAATAGCGATCGCGCGAGATAAGGCTTTTAATTTTTATTATCAAGATAATTTTGATTTACTGATAAAACTAGGTGCAGAACTAGTTTTCTGGAGTCCTCTGGTAGATAAACAGCTACCACCAAATATTGCAGGAATATATTTAGGTGGTGGTTTCCCGGAAGTATTTGCAGAAAAGTTATCTCAAAACACTGAAATTTTAAAAGCAGTAAAAAAGGCTATTCTCTCAGGAATTCCTACAATCGCTGAATGTGGAGGATTAATGTACCTATGCGAAGAAATCATTAACTTTCGGGGTAAATCCTGGGAAATGGTGGGAATAATACCGGCAAAAACCATCATGGACAAACGTTTAAGTCTAGGATATCGTCGCGCGATCGCATTACAGGATACTCCTTTAGTAACTGCGGGTACAACGGTTTACGGACACGAGTTTCACCGTTCTTGTCTGAGTTTAGTTGCTGAGAAACCACTTTTTGAAAGTTTTCGGGTAGATGAAGAAGAATCAATTGGTAACGAGGGATGGTTTTCTTTAGCAAATGTCCATGCTTCCTACATTCATTTACACTGGGGAGCAAATTCAGAAATACCACAAAGATTTTTACAGCAATGTCGAATGTGGAAAGTAAAGAAGGAAAGGTAAAGCAAAGAAAGAAATGATACCAATTACCCTATTTCCATTACCCGTCACCCATCACAATCTCTTTTTGACTAGAAACAGATTCTTCAGTAACTACAATTGCTGGACGCGAAGACAGGTAAATTAAAGTACCAAATAAGGGGGTGAAACTAACTAACCAGAAAATCCATTTTTGATTTATTCCCCGACGTGCCATATCATCACCTAATAGTGCGGGAAAGAGTAGGGAAAGTAGACAAAAATCCAAGCTCATCACATGGATAAAACGTTGAGTTTGCCATTGTTGAACAAAGTTTCGCCAATTTCCAGAAGTAAAGCCGTATACAACTAGTGTTATTGCTCCAATGGTTAGTAAAATACCTGTGATGCGAGAGTCGAGTATTTTCAGGAAAATATTTTTGTCACCAGTAAAATTTGGATTGGGTTTGCGTAATCCTAAGTAAGGTAATAATGCAAAAGCACCTACACCAAAAGAAGCAGTTGCAAAAATCCATGCGGGAATTTTTTGTTCTCTACCGTCGGTAAATACAAAACAGCTATACATGATGGGTAAAATTCCCATGATGTTAAATAAAGCGATAACTAAGGGATTGATTCCATCCCAGTTTCCTGTAGAAAGATTTTTTATCAAGTCAAATGTATCGGGACTATCTGGAGGTGCTAATAAAAATGCGTAAGTTGCAAAGCTTATCCAGAGTAACCAGAATAATATTTGTTTAAGCATGAATAAAATTAAATGGTAAGCAATTATGTAACATATTACGCTTGCTGGTCAGAGAAATTTCAAAGGTAAGAGTTAAAGATATTTGGTAAAAATAGTTTTTTGCTCTCTGGTGTAAAGAGATTTTATCTATTCCTATCAAATAATTAGCAATTTTTTGCCTTACTAGCTAGTTTTTGATTGGTGTACAAAGCTCAATTATCGAGCCATCTATTGCTCTGACATAACCAACAATTTGACCCCACGGTTTTTCTTCAGGATATTTTAGAGATATTGCTCCAGATGAGATTGCTTTTTCAAAGGCAGTTTTGACATCTTCTGTTACAAATACTAATTCAATGCCAAAAGGCTTATCTTGTATGTTTCCTTTAAGATATTTACCATTCAGATTCATATCTCCAAGTTCATGAGAAGCAAAGGCTAATTTTGTTCCCCCAGTATCCAATTCTCCATAAGTTTTGGATTCATGGATAAACTTAATCTCAAAGCCAAAAGCGTTCTGATAAAAATTTAATGTTTCCTCTACAGATGAAACATATATGATTGTATATCCGTATTTCATTTTTTCTATTTATTGAAACTTATATTCCATCTTGCAACACATCCGTGGGTAGAGACGTTCAATTGAACGTCTCTACCCCAAATACATTTGTCGCATTCTTTTTCTAAATTGGTATTATATATGATTATTTGTGAGTTATATAAACCTTCCCTATTCCCCATTCCCTATTCATTCCCCAAACGAAATGTTTAATTTATTTTGTATGAGTATTTATTAAATGCCCCCATAAAGCTGTAGTTATTCACAACGATAAATTTGATACTCATAACCATTGATATCAGGTAAGTTTTCTCTATCTATTTTTTTGCATTCACTTAGCTGTTTTGGTGGAGATGTATGAAAGTTAACTAACCATAAGTCGAAGGGGTGAGGTAGTTTATTAAGTGCTTTTTCTAAATTAATAGTTGCATTTTCTACTTCTTTTTCTTGATGAGCTAGGAAAAATTGGGGTGGTGAAATAGGATATTCTTTAACTTTAAATTCTCTTGCGATTCCCATCATTTCTCCTATTTGAACGTGGGTTCTTTGGGTAGTTGCAATTAATATTGATGATGGGGATTTTTTTTGGGTAACTTCTTGCATTAAGTTTAAAAATAAATCTGGTCGATAATATTTTTGATATCCCAGATTGAATGTAACTGTAATGGAACTGAGTAATCCCATGATTAAAACGATAGTTACCGCTTTTTTTCCGCTAGTCTGAAATTTTCCCTTGTTAATATTTGGATTAATAGTTGGATTCTGCCAGTAAATAGATAAACTAGAGGCGATTAAAATTATTACTGCGGGAAAGTGAGCGAAGTTATAACGGGCACCTCTGGTTAAATCAATCCCTAAAAAATACGTAAAGAAGAAGAATAAGCAAATTGCTCCTAGACAAAATGCTATAAATAATTGGGTTATGAAACTAGTTTTTTCGGAACGCAAATTTATTTTGATACCTTGTAATAAGATGGGTGTTACCCAGATGAAAAAACCAATCATTATTAACCCGGAAATGATTACTACCGTCAGTTGTGGTGCTTCTACTGGTAGTAAGGAAATCATAGTTATCCAAGCAGCTAAGGCTTGAAAAAGCGGACTCACCCAAGCAAAACCGGTTCTTTCTCCTTGGATCCAGTCAGTTAGTTTATTTCCATAGGAGTTTTGTAAGAATATTGGCAGCCATACTAAACCTGAGATTGCTGTAGCAATTGCTACGGTATAAATACGTTTCCAGGTGGGGTTTAAAAGGAAGGAAAGAGATGAAAGAGAAAAATCTGATTGTTGCCATTGTTCATAAGCAAGGAATATTAAAGCAATGCTTTCGGCAAAGAGTGTAAGAACGAAGAAGTAATGACTAGCGATACCAAAAGCATTAATTATTACCCAGGATAATCCTACCCTCATAGGTAAGGAAGTGCGATCGCGAATACAACGTGCTGCTACTATTAAGCAAGCTAATGATGCAATTACCCATAAGATGGCTAGGGTGTAATGTCGTGCTTCCTGGGCTAAAAATATACCGAAAGGTGAAACTGCCATTAATGCAGCACTTAGATGAGCGATGAGGCGCGAACGCCATCCGAGGTAACTTAAACTGTATATGGCGGGAATTGATAATACGCCGAAAATTGCAGATAGAGAACGCGCTCCCCAAACCGATACTAAACCTTGCTGAGTGGGGAATAATTTAGTCCACAGGTGAGTCAGAATAAAATATATGGGGGGATGATTGCTTTCCGTAAATAAGTGATGAATGACATCTTGGATTCCTTTACCCGCTTGGGGTTGTAGGGGTTGGAGTAAAGTATTTACAGAAATTATTTCGTTAATCGGTACATTTAAAAAGCTGTTTCCCAAACTAAATACCAAAGTCGAGAATTCATCTGTCCACAGTGGTTTAGCGTCCAAGTTCAGCAAACGTAAACTTATACCAATGGTAAACCATATCAGTAGTAGGGAAGGGTGAAAATAACGGGATTTGAGTATAGTTCTCATCACTGCACCACTGATATAACTTTGCGTCCCAGACGTTAAATTTTATGGAAAAGTTCGTTTACTCAAATCTTGCATTTATACGTATAAATAGTCAGGCATAAGACTATAAAGTAATAAATAAAACTTATTTTTAACATCTGCTCAGTCCTCTTTTAGAGGACTTTGTTTATAAACCTGGGACTTTCAGTCCTAGGCTCTATGGAATACTGAGTATGATTTATTTATACAACTTTCTTGATGCAAGATGTGAATTTACAAGTTTTGCTGAGTGGATACAAATTTTGCTCAATCGACATCTGTAACCCGCCAACTTAGTTTAAGATTGATCCAAAAATTCCAAATGGTTGTAAATGCGATCGCAATTAAGTTTGCGATATAAGGATTGTCAATTAGAAACTTGACTAATATATTTAATACCAAAACATTTATAACTAATCCAGCCAAACAAATAACGTTAAATTTAAAAAATCGCTTCAAACGTTGATTCCAACCTTTTTGTTGACTGGAAATATCGGCAAATGTCCAAATATCGTTCCACAGAAAGTTATTTAGAATAGCGAATTCTGCGGCAATAATTTTACTTAGAGTTAGGGGGAAATCTAAAGTATTAGGGTCATTAAGTAAATAAAGTATCGTCATATCTACAAAAACCCCACTCAAACCCACTAAACCAAAGCTAATGAATCGACGTAGGGGGAAATTGAAACGTTTTTGAGATTGTTTCATATGCTTTGTAGATAAACGTAATTTGATTAAATGGTGTATGTAATCAAGGTACTGTTTCCAAGTGACTTTACTTTCACCTTGTTGACGTTCGCAAAATACATACCCGACTTCTGCAATCTGGTTAATTTTCCCTCTCGCTATAACTTCCAAGAGGATTTTGTATCCAACTGGATTTAATATTGTTTCAGCAATACATTCACGTCGTACCATAAAATAACCACTCATGGGGTCAGAAACCCTACCCACAACTCTCGGTAGTAAAATCAAACCCAATAATTGGGCACCCCTAGATAAGAGTCTCCTAACTAGACTCCAACTACTTACCCCCCCTCCTTCAATATGACGACTAGCGACAGTTAAATCTACTAAATCAGCTTTTTCTTTGATTTTCTGCAACATTTCCCATAGTATCTGCGGTGGGTGCTGCAAATCCCCATCAATCACCCCTAATATTTCTCCCCGTGAAATCTGCCACCCCCTAATTACTGCTGAAGATAATCCCTTTTCCTGCTGACGACGCATTACCCGTAGTTGGGGATATTTTGATATTAAAGCTTGAACAACAGCCCAAGTTCTATCTGGACTATCATCGTCCACCACAATTAACTCATAACTACCAGGAATATATTTATCAAGCAAACTACTTAATATTTCAATAAGCTTACTTATATTTTTCTGCTCTTGATAAGTTGGAATCACCAGTGAAAAATAGATACTTCTGCTGTCACTAGGAGGTAAATTAGAAATTTTTAAATTACCAGTAGGAACTGTAGATAAAGAGTTTTGAGAAAGAAAATTCATAGCCACGAACAAATCAGGAATCACTAGTCACGCTACGGGTCATTCAAAATTCACAGGACTTACGCACAGACTACGTATTTATGTCCGAGAGGTTAGCTAGCACTCCACTACGTGTTTGCGAAGTATAGCGTTGGCTAACCTGTAGCGTGTCCGATAATACTTTCAGTTTGCGACTTAATCGCAAAGCCTTATTTATCGTTACAAGTGCGTAAGTCCTAATTCAATCAAAATTCAATCAAAATACAAAATTAATTAAGTAAGGATGCAAGCCTAACCTTGCCCACAGGAATAAAATATTAATCCCATCTGACCTTAAAAAGTGGGGCTTGCTTCAACATCCTGTAAATAAGAAAAATATTAATTAATGTCAAGAAAATTCATTTTTTGCGAAAATTGATTTAGTTGAATAAATATTTCCTCTCCCATATCTTGTGAGTAATCTAATCGTTGATAGTATCCTTAATCGTGCCCTTGCAGGTAAAGACATTTCTTCAGAAGAAGGAATTACCCTATTAAATCAGACCAACCCAGAAATTATAAAAGAAATTCAAAAAACAGCAGATCAACTGCGTCACTCTCAAGTAGGGGACACAGTTACATATGTAGTTAACCGTAATATCAACTTTACAAATATCTGTGAGCAACACTGTAGTTTCTGTGCTTTCCGTAGAGATGCAAATACAGACGGTGCTTACTGGCTCAATGAAACCCAAATTCATCTGAAGGTGCAAGATGCGATCGCGCGGGGAGCAACAGAAATTTGTATGCAGGGAGGTCTTAACCCCGAAGCAAAGATAAATGGAAAAGCTTTAACCTACTATGTGAAACTTGTAGAAAGCATCAAAAAAGAATTTTCCCAGTTACATCTTCATGCATTTTCGCCCCAAGAAATTCAATTTATTGCCAGACTTGATAATTTATCTTATGCCGAAGTCATTGCAACATTAAAAAATGCTGGTTTGGGTTCCATGCCCGGAACAGCCGCAGAAGTCTTAGACGATCGAGTACGACGTATTCTCTGTCCGGAAAAAATTGATACAGCAACCTGGCTAGAAATCGTTACCATTGCTCATCGAATGGGATTAAATACCACCAGCACCATGCTATGCGGTCAAATCGAGACCAAAGAACAACAGATAGCTCATTTAGAAAAACTGCGATCGCTCCAACAAAAGGCTATTAATTACAACTATCCATCTAGAATTACTGAGTTTATATTATTACCATTTGTTGGACAGGAAGCACCAAAATCTCTACGTAAACGTGTCGGACGAGACCAACCAGTGTTAGAAGACACATTACTACTTACAGCAGTATCGAGAATTTACTTAGGAAAACATATCCCCAACCATCAGCCAAGCTGGGTAAAAATAGGATTAGAAGGAGCCAAGCAAGCATTACAGTGGGGTTGTAATGACATTGGCGGCACCCTCATGGAAGAACATATTACAACCATGGCAGGGGCAACAGGGGGTACCTGTATGGAAATACAAACCCTACAAAACGCGATCGCTTCTCTAAGCAGACCATATCAACAGCGCGACACCTTGTATAGAAGAGTCACACAAATTACCCACCCAAAAGATTTAGACGGGGAGAGTGAGCCACCAAAAACCCATCCGAACGGCATTGGTGCTGCTTTCCGAATTCATCGGCAATAGCAACAACATTTGACTTCTTAGCAATTACACATTACCAATACCTGAATAAACCATCAGATTGATCCCCAGGATACAAATCCAGGATAGGATGGACGTTGATTTAGGTATTTATTCACTTGATGATTATGAAACGCTATTTGTCTCGTTTGTTTGCTTTGGCTTTAGTTTTATTAATTAGTGTTACAGGTTGTAACTCTGCTAACACAGGAAGTATAACCGGTGACTATCGCCAAGATACTTTAAATATCGTTAGCTCATTAAGAGATGTTTTACAAGTTGCTAATGACGACCCCAACAAGAGTTCAATTGAAACACAAGCACGTCAGCAAATGAAAGATTTTGCAGCACGGTACCAACGGGATAAAAAAGTTTCTGGTTTGAGTTCATTCACCACTGTCCGTACCGCTCTTAATTCATTAGCTGGTCACTATAGTTCTTATCCTAATCGCCCAGTACCAGAAAAACTTAAAAATCGTTTAGAACAAGAATTTAAACGTGTAGAAGCAGCCTTAATGCGAGGTAGCTAAACTTCAAATATATGTGTATTTTGATAATTCACTTTTAATACAGCTAGAAGGGTACAGCAGAACTGTACCCTTATTACTTTTTATAGTATCTGCATAATCTGATACTCCCACACATAGAATCAGTGAGAGGTCAGCCAGTGAGAGGTCAGCCTCCTTCGGAGGAATTTAAAATTCAAACTTCAAAATGCAAACCCTAAGTACTTGTGCATAATTAATTTTATATTTTAGGACTTACGCACTCGTGACGAAAAACAAGGCTTTGCGATTGCTTTCCTACGGTCGCAATGACGGAATTTCGTTATTGTTGCGTAAGTCCTGTATTTTTTTATATTTGCCATTGCGTTCATTGAAAACGTTCCTGTAGGGTATGAAGCATAGCGAAATGACCCAACCGCAAAGCATTGGTGATTATTTCAATTATTTTTGAAATATACAAATATTTCTGCATAGGCACTTATTACCCATCGATATAGTTGACTTCCCCGCAGGAGTATCCGGGGACTTGTATCCATTTTATTGTTTGGTCAACTGCCCATCGCTTCCCTACCAATTAAGCATGGGCGGAAGAAAATAAAAAAAATTATACAAAAGTGAAACTAAGTAGTATCATTATTATTCAAAAAACCAGAATATTCAAAAAATTAGAATATTCAAAAAAATAACTATTCGGCAGAGAATAAACCCAAAATCTGCCATAATTGCAACACAAATGAAATTTTGAGAGTCCTTAAAATTTAGCATTCAAAACCCTTGTAGCTATATAAGTCGTTCAGTATACACACGTCACCTCAAGCAATTGAATTAGAGGTTGATGATATTGGCTTGATTTTATTTAAAAATATGTCTAACCGTCCCTTGAATATTGCCAAATCAATGTTCTTATGGCGACATTTGTTCGCTATCCTGTTCAGTAGTAGCCTGCTTCTTCCTTATCTGGGAAATCAACCAGCAAGAGCAAAACTGAGCCAATATTGCCAATTTTCTAAAAATAATGTTCAACAGAAAGAAAATCTCAGACAAGCGACTTTCCTAAAAGGCAGTCGCAAAGCAAAAAAGCGCTATCAAGTTTTGATCCGTCAACACGCTCAAACTTTAAGAAACTGTCGGGGACGTAATTGGCCCCAAGTACAAGCTATCTGGCTGCGCTTATATCCATGCGATCTCAAGCCTGGGGCTTTGGCACAGGTTATGGATCGGGTTGTAAATAATGGCTATAACCATGTCTACGTAGAAACATTTTATGATGGGCAAGTACTTTTACCCCAAACAAACAATAATACAGTTTGGTCTTCCGTAGTGCGGGGTAGAGGACTGGCAAATCTTGACTTACTAGCCCAAGCGATCCAAAAAGGTAGAGAAAGAGGTCTTAAAGTATACTCATGGATGTACACGACTAACTTTGGCTATAGCTATGCCCAGAGAAGAGACAGAGAAAGAGCGATCGCTCGCAATGGTAAAGGGCAAACTAGCTTATATTTAAAAACAAAAGGTTCGGAAGTCTTTATCGATCCTTACAATATGGACGCTAAACGGGACTATTACCGCATGGTTTTAGAAGTCATGCGTCGTCGTCCTGATGGTATCTTATTTGACTATATCCGCTACCCTCGCCAAACTGGCTCAAACTCGATTTCTACTAAGGTCACTGATCTGTGGATATATAGTGATGCAACTCAAAGAGCATTATTTAGTAGGGCACAAAATTCCAAAGGACTAGATTTAATTCGACAGTTTTTGAGAAAAGGTTATGTAACAGCAGCCGATATATCTAATGCAGATAGAAAATATCCCCGAGAAGGAGAACCGATGTGGCAAGGAAGAATTCCTCGAAACACAAAGGCAATACTTTCTCCATCAGCAAGACAGCCATTATTACAATGGGACTTGTGGCAACTATCCGTAGCCCATTCTATGCAGGGAATTGTAGATTTTCTTAATCTTGCCACTTACCCAGCTAAGCAACAAGGTATACCAGCAGGAGCAGTATTTTTTCCTGGAGGAAACCGTAGAGTAGGTAGAGGTTTTGACTCACGTTTGCAGCCATGGGATAGATTTCCTAATTCCTTGCAGTGGCATCCAATGGCATATGCAAATTGTGGAAATACCAGATGTATTCTTAAGCAAATACAACGAGTTTTAAAAACTTCAAAATCAGGAACCCAGATAATTCCAGCCCTTGCAGGAACATGGGGAAGATCCGTTAGCAACCGTCCATCTCTAGAGCAACAAATGCGATCGCTACGTCAATATTCCTCCCGCATTCGTGGTGTGAGTCACTTTGCCTATTCATGGCAATATCCACAGCATGATAATGCCCGTAAATTCTGCCGTCTGCGCTAAACGCCTTAAATTTCAGAGACGCGATACATCGCGTCTCTACATCATGGAATATATCTATTAACTGCCCCAAAAGTAATTTAATTCAATATCAATACTTGTATTAGAACCGACAACAATAACAGCAGAATCACCGAATTTTGGCGGACCTGTAACAATTCTGGGATTTCTGGAGAACCCAAAACCTTCAGTGGGAATACCTAAACCATTACGGTTGAGAGTTCCATCCCCATTTACATCATGAAACATTGCTACAGCATAACTTCCAGAACGCAAGGAATTAAAAGTCAAGCCAAAAGGAGCATCTTTAAGCTTTACACAAGTTGCTTTTATAGCCCTTTTGCGATCGCCAGGAAATCCACGGCTGCTATCAAATAAACTAAAACAGACTTGCCCTTTTTTATTCTTTAAACCTTCAATGTTTACAGTTAAGTTACTGCTACTAATTGCATTACTAGAGTTTGGAAACAATAGCAAATTTCCTAAAATAATTAAAGATAGAAGACTCAGGTGAAACTTTCTCATAAGTAAATAAGTAAATAATTCCAATAGAAAAAAATAAACTTCCTTGATGAGGATAAACTAAATCCATCAACATCTAAAGTAATGAGTACACAGAGCTACATTCAAAATCAGTAAAAATTCCGATTTTGAGTAGATAATCATTTTTGATAATTTCGATGAAATCCCTAATTTTCAATAAATTTGCCTAAATATCTATATACTCTAGGACTTACGCAAAGGCAATGTAATTCTGTCATTACGAGCGATAGCGACGTAATCGCAAAAACCTTGCGTTGACGTAGTCTGCTCGATAGAGCTTATGCTTCCCTACACTCCGTTTCGGTCGCAATAACAAATCTTCGTT
>JBCCDM010000038.1:0-22871 GCA_039030795.1 Cyanobacteria bacterium P01_A01_bin.84 | reverse complement strand
GAAGCATTTCGTACTGCTATATCTTATCGTTTTATAAAATGGCTTGACCACAATCGTGACGTATTTGTTGCTTACAAAGCTAGTTTTGGCTTTGTTTGGGCATGATTTTTGTTTAAGTCCCGTTAGTGAGATAGTAGATAAATTTGTTATTCTATTTTTGGTTTGCATAGTAAGTGTCGAAAAAAGTTTATATTCAAACTCTGACAAGAATTTTGATAACTTTGAATATCAAAAATAAGGTTATGCTAATTTTTATGAAGATTTGATATTTTGGGGAGAACACGATGAATCTGGGAATTCCAGAATCAGTTAAATATTGGATGCAGTTTTTTCATCCTATCTTGATGTGGGCACTGTTAGTAGTATCGCTTTATGCTGCATACCTAGGATTACAAGTACAGCGAATTAGAAGTGCTAAGGGTGAAGAGAAAAAGGAACTGATTAAAGGGAAGTTTAATATTAGACACCATCAGTGGGGTTCTTTACTCCTAGCCTTTATGGTTGCAGGAACAGTGGGAGGAATGGCTGTCACTTACATAAATAACGGCAAATTGTTTGTTGGTCCCCACTTAATTGTAGGTTTGACTATGACCAGCGCGATCGCTTTTTCTGCTTCTTTATCTCCATTTATGCAAAAAGGCGCAAATTGGGCACGAGTAACTCATATAATCTTAAATTTTACCCTGATTGCTTTATTTCTTTGGCAAGCTATTACCGGTGTACAAATAGTCCAGAAAATACTTAGCTAATAGGTGAGTGGTGATGAGTGAGTGGTGAAACGATAATGGGCTAGAACAGTTATTTACAGACTTCTACCCCTCGTTCTCTCACTCCCTCACTCAATTAAATTTTTTCTTCGACTTAATATCAAAAGGAATCCCCAAAGACTTATGAAAATCTACTTGTACCTTATGAGTCAAGCGACGAGAGACTTGACGAACTATCTGGTTTAATAGTTTATCACCTGTAGATTGAATTAATGACTTGGGTAATTTTTGAATGAAGCGAGGAAAATATACATAAACTTTTAAATCTAATTCCCACTCTATTCTAGTAATAGGGGCTTCTTGATTAGATAAATCTGGGTTGGTACTTTCTAAGAGTGCTAGTGAAGCGCGATAATCTACATCATAACCAGAAGGGGTGTAATTAGGTATGGCTATTGTACGAATCCTGTAAACTCCACCAGCATCTTGGGGTAATAACTCCAGACCAATTTTTGGTTCTACCTCATAACCAAAAGAACCAAATCTACCAATGACCAAAGCATAACCATCTTTGCCTAGGGGTTCTACTTTCATTGGTTGAGCACAGCGTGAAAACCATAACTCATGACTATCTAAATATTTCGCAACTGTACTAGCTTCAGCATACATTTCCATGCAGTCACTGTAGTGACCTTCAAAGCAGTTTGGTGCCACAGTTGCTGCTTTGTCATCCAAATTATTCTGCGACTCATACAAATTGGATTCTGAGGGGTATATAATACTTATCTTATTTGGTTTACTATTTGTTTTACCCAGAGACTTGCCTTCCCGATTTTTTGAAAGCATAGTAGTTATTCCCGCTTCACTTATATTATTTGTTGAATTTATTTATCATCTAAATTAATAATTCCCATCCAAAGTTATACATTTCGCATAAATTATTTATTTCCCATGAAATTTTATTTTCCTGTTATGAAGTTCGTTTGCTCTCTAAAATAGAGAATGGAAAAAAGATATATTGGTTTCCCAAGATAAGGTTTGTCATGAAAGCAGTGGTATTTGGGGCAACAGGTGAGACAGGTCGTCGCATTGTATTAGAGTTAAAACGACATAATATTCCAGTTCGTGCCGTAGTTAGAGATATAACAAAGGCGAAAACGATTCTACCAGAGGATGTGGAAATATTAGTAGCAGATGTATCACAACCGAGTTTAATTAAAGAAGCTATTGGTGATTGTACTGTATTGCTGTGCGCCACGGGTGCTACACCTAGTCTTGACCCAACTGGTCCCTATAAAGTTGACTATGAAGGGAACAAAAATTTGGTAGATGCAGCAAAAAGTATGGGAATTGAGCATTTTGTGATTGTTTCTTCTCTGTGTGTTTCCAGATTTCTCCACCCTTTGAATTTATTTTGGCTGATTTTGTATTGGAAAAAACAAGCTGAGGAATATATTCAAAGTAGCGGACTGACATATACCATTGTTCGTCCTGGAGGATTGAAAAATGAAGATAGCTCCGACCCCATAGTTATGCAAAGCGCTGATACTTTGTTTGAAGGTAGTATACCCCGACGAAAAGTAGCTCAAGTGTGTGTAGAAGCTCTCCTATATCCACAATCAAGAAATAAAATTGTTGAGATTGTAGCTAACGGTAATGCACCTGTTAAAAATACTGAGGAACTTTTTTCAGGTGTAGTATAATTTACTACTGGCTAATGTCCTAGTTGAAAGATCGTACTATTTTTCTATCCGTCTAACAAAGGTTGGTGTTAGGTTCCCCGTGGCTCTAAGCTTTTAGGGAAGAGATTTATATGCCTAAAGTCCACCTTATCTAAGCAAGGGTGTTTCATTTTAAAAAGAAAAAAAATAAAAAGTTTTCACGTAACAACGAAAGTTGTTTGGGACGTTTTTTGAGAACAACCAAGAATTGGGGGGAGAATCTCCCAATTCTCTTCCCTCCCCTCTGTCAATATTAGGAGAGGGGTGTCCGTAGGATGGGGTATGTAACTGTTACCTATTTTCTACCCATAAGTGGCAAATTAAGGAGTGAGAAGAATATAAACACATTCTTATCAGCTATCTTTACAGGTTTTATAGGTTACACATATTTAATTTCACACCGATCAATAATCTCTCGTTTCTATATGCCTATGGCTATATTATTAATCTTCAACTTGTATCAATTCAATCTACATTAAACCTAACCAACGGGTACAATTTCTTGGTAACGCTGTTAATAAATTATAAATTACAGCAGTTTTTTGCCGAAATTTCTATTGAAACACGTGTTGTTATATTTTGATCGCTCTAACCAGTCATTTTTATGAGTCGAACTTTGAAGCAGTTTGAAATAAAAGGTATAGAAAAATTGATTGGTCCTGTAGCAGCGCTATTAGGATTTGTATATTTATTTCAATGGTACGTGTTTGGAAACTTAAGAAACCCTGTAGAACCAATTTTTCAAAGAAATCAACCACCCCTAGTTATGAAAGGTGGGGATCCTTATATTCGCGCTCTGATGCGTACCATTTCTGCTAGTGAAGCCAATAGTAAGCGTCCTTATTCAATTTTATATGGTGGCAAGCACGTTAGTGACTTGAGTCGTCATCCCGAAGTATGTGTAACCATTGTGAACGGTCCTAATAAAGGAAACTGTTCTACAGCTGCTGGTAGATATCAAATGATTAATAAAACCTGGTATCAGATTGCACCACGCTACCATCCCAACCCTACAGGTTTAATGATGTGGAAAAACTACAGTTTTGAAGCAAAATATCAAGATGTAGTTGTTCATCGTTGGTTGAGCGATCGCAATTTTTGGGGGGTTGATTTTTCTAAATTACTGCAAGAGGGAAAGGTAAAACCTGTTTTAAAAAAGCTTTCTCCTACTTGGACAAGTCTCGGATATGGAATAGAAACCAATTCTATGAGTTCTCGTCTACCAAGAATTTATCAGAAAATGTTGAAGGAAGAGTTAAAGAATCAAAGTCTAAAGGAGGACAGTTAGTTGATAGTTGTAGCCGTTTTCTCTTTGGGTGAGGTGCAAGTCAGTCGCTGTCCTCCAATTCAAAATTCAAAATTTCAGATTTAAATTTAAATTTTCAATTCAACGGGACTTACGCAAAAATAACGTAATAACCTCGTCTGAGACGTTTGTTTACGCATATTGGGACTTAGGCAAAAAATAACTATAAAATAGTTCCAAATGCGTATTCAGCAAGTATTTTACATAGGGCTTGCTCAAAGAAAGTAAAAGTATTGCCAGATAAAGGTAACACAAAGTTTTTTCACCAAACAAGTGCAAGATTATTGACCGTAATGGTCTAAAACCCCTGCACTTTTAAAGAAGATTAACGTTTGACACTCCCCGTCCTCCGCTACGCTAAAGAACGGGGATTCTTGGTTCACAGAAAACCCTACTGTGCAATTTTTCGATAACTTTTCTAACTTTCCTAACTTTCATCATCTTTTTTGGTATTGGGGGAGGTAATTGATTCTGGGGGAGAATCCCTACGTTCTTTCATTTGGGACACACCAACTTCGATTAAAAAGGATGCAAGATTCGCTGTTGGTCTACCTTGTGCGTCTGCTAATACTTCTAGTTCTTTAAATACTGAATCTGGAAGGGTTACGGTAAATCGTTTACTCACTTTACTTTACTTAATAATATCGTCACTTTTACATCTTAATAGTAACCCTATTAATTCGATTAGATGACAAAAACATTTTTTGCAATCTTAAAAGATTTTAATTGTATGCTTAGCACAACAGCGAAAAATAAAAGCGATCGCCCCATTCCACCAAGAACTGTACGATCGCTTGTGACGAATACCATCGCGTCCATCGTTTATGAATGGGGTGTTACTCACCATCCGCTTTTACACAAACCCCCAATTGGGAGATAAATAATATGATGTCACAAAAAACAGTGTTTGGTAACTCAGTAGGGTCAGAAAAAAATGTATTATCGAGAAACAAAGCCCAACTTAGTTGGAAGGTTGGATGTGTAACTTCCGCTTAAATTAATATTAATTAGAATTATGAGAATCTTTAGGGTTATTAGAACGATTGATAGAACGCCATAATTCTTTGAGAACTAGCTTTACCTGTCTCTCTTTCCGAGCTAATGCTGTTCCAGCTTCACTCATTTTTTCTTCAAACTCGGTTTGTTTTTTTTCTACTGGAGTGCGACCTTCTGTTTCCGATTTCTCTTTAGAGCTTTCGTACCAGACTTTTGCATTATCTAAATATTTCTTGGTTTCCTCCAAGCGATCGCCGTAACGAGCAGATAAGTTAGCTTGTAATACTGCTAGTTCTGCTTGTAATTGAGCGTAACGCTTTTTCATCAAGTTTACTTCTTCGCTATCTTTAAGATTATTAACAGCTTCTTTGACTGTAGAACTCAATTCTGAAGGTGCTTCTTCTGTAGCGGTTTCTATTTCGATTAAAGCACTATCAACGCTAGATTCCAGTTGCTTTTGTTCGTCGTCGAGTTGAGCTTGTAACTTTTGAATTTCCCCTCTAGTTTTAGCGATCGCTTCTCTACGGGAGTGACTTACCGCTTCTATTAATCCTTCTATGGAGCTAGTCACATCATCCTTTACTGTCTCACCTTTTTCTTTGAGACTCTCCATCAAAGTCATGAATACCTGTTTGACATGACCACCGACTTCACTAGAACCTTCTTTAACTTCATTACCTGCTTGGGACATAGCAGCGTTGATAATTTCTTTAATTCTTTCTGAACGTAACTTTCCTTCTGATTTTGCTTTTTCTAAATCTGATTGGATTTTTTCTTTAGTCAAATTAGACATTTGCATCTCCTAATATATATTTATTACTTTTCAGGCTATACCTTTTCTGGGCTAAGTTTCTGGGCTAAGTTTATAGGGTGTTTTCTCAAATTTCACATTTTCTTATTCCACGTTTTCCTACTGATTGCTATTAAAACTTAAATAATCTCTATTTATAATTTGCATTTATTGATATTTTGATAAAAATAAATATGAAAATTTATAAATACTTAACAGAAATATTTCAAGAAAGAACAAATATCTTAACCTTACCCCCTAGATAGGTACCGCTATACAAGTAAAGCTTACCTTCATGATGATTAATAATTATCATTACCCCAGGTTGTTAACCTGCGAGGTTTTCATTAAATTGGAATACTCTGCTTAAATGTAAATAGTTACTCTCAATAATTACTCTAAATCTAAATGATTTGAAGTCAAATAGCTTGAATTTGGGATAAGCTAAAATACTGACTAAAGCGTAACGTAATTTTATTATTTGTAAACGTATTCACGTTGTTCCAGACATTAATCAGACTCTCAAAGTTAAATAAAGCGACCCTTATTCAACTAAAGTTAAATACTTATAAAGTCTAACAAAGTGATGATAAAGTTACTTCTACCATGAGAATCAAATTCACTTTGCGTACTCTATCTTAAGAATTACACCCTTAAAAGCAATAAGTAGAGGAAAATATTGACTGTAAGTCTTATTTTTTCCTTCCCTCTTTCCTTGTCAACGGAATCATATTGAATAATAATAAAACAATCCACTCACTTAAAGTGAGTGGATTTTTCAGTTAAAACTTTAAATCTAACTTCAATCTAATTGAAATCTAAAATTAAACCGTTCTAGTTTTGATATTGACCTTTAAAGTCAAATCATTAAAGTCCATATCACCTCCACCATACATATCTTCAAAATTTATTTGGTTATTACCAGTTTGTTTAATATGCTGTTTACCATCTGTATTAGATCCTAAGAAGCTAAAGTAAGCAAGAGGTCCATTCCCTGCTTGGTTTGTGCTATTTTTCGACAAGAATTCTTCTGCTGTACCATTAGCGATTAAATAAGGTGCAATCATCGATCCACCATCTACTTCGGAACTTAAAAAACCAGTATCTTTGTCAAGTGATATACCTTCAATTCTTTGCATCATTGCGGTTCTAGCATAACCCTCTTCATCTGGATTGATGATCTCGTTACTTAATGGATCTCTTACAGCACCTTGTTCGTTAACAACCCTGTAATAACCTACATGGTTTTTGTAAGCAGCATCAGATTTTATCTCTGAGAATTCTAAAGTTACTGATTTATCAAATTGACCATCGTTATTGAGGTCGATTTGTCTTAGGTCAATTAGTCCTGCTACTTTTGGCACATCAGGAATAGTTTGAATATCTTCACTGTGACCAAAAGATGATACTGGAGTCACAGGATTATCTAATGGAGCAACAACAGGATTATCCACTGGAGCAACAACAGGATTATCTACTGGAGCAACAACAGGATTATCTAATGGAGCAACAACAGGATTATCTACTGGAGCAACAACAGGATTATCTACCGGAGCAACAACAGGATTATCTACTGGAGCAACAACAGGATTATCTACTGGAGCAACAACAGGATTATCTACCGGAGCAACAACAGGATTATCTACTGGAGCAACAACAGGATTATCCACTGGAGCAACAACAGGATTATCCACTGGAGTCACAGGATTTATTACATTAGAATCATCAGTAGGAGTAAGATCCACATTAGAAAGAGGATCTTCTCCACCAATAACTACAAGAAAACCATCTGCTTGACCACCTTTTTTCTCTTGTACTGCATTGTGAGTAATTTGATCCCCATCATAATTAGTTGTCGCAGCAACTGCTATAACACCATTTCTTTCTGCTGCAACAGCATTACTAGACTTAGATGATACTGGACTCCAAAAACGTTCTTTAAAATCAGGACTAATAACTGCAATATATCCATCTAAAGCAGTATAAGTATTAGCTTGTTGTCCTTCAATAGTTCGTTCTTTACGGTTTTCGATACCGTATGCAGAAGTACCTCCTAAAATTACGGTTCCATCTTTAGTTACAGAAATGGAATCTATTTTGACTGTATTTCCATTATCTCCATCTCTACGACCTAGTAAAGACTGACCTTTGACTAATTCACCGTTGTTTAAATCGTATTCACCGTAATAGATCATACTCATCGGACCGGTGTTGTAAGGATTGTTGTATTTATCAGTAACAACATTTTCCTCTTTTGCACTTTGTGATAGATCGAGAGCTTCTCGACTAAAAATTGACGCTCCTGTCCCACCATTGATGTAGTGAGCAATGTAAAGCTTACCGTCTTGACCAATAGTTAGACGCTCACCTCGGGTATCTGCGGTTAATCTATCAGCTTTGATATCGTTAGGATTATAGTTATAATTTTGCCACTGTTGCTCGCCTTCATAAGACCATGATTGCGTAAATGCTACTTGCAAGTCACTGTGTTTTTGATCGTAACCAGTAGCGATTAATTGACCACCATTTTTGTCGGTAACAACAACATCATTAAAATGACGACCAGTTGAACCGGTTTCCCAAGACTGTATTTCATTACCTTGAGCATCAAACAAAACAACGCGATCGCTGTCTTTTCTGATATCTTGCATAACTGCAATTTTACCGCTTTCGGAGACGCTAATCCGAGATGCTCCTTCGAGGGATTTACTCCATTTCACTTCGGTTGCATCTGCATTCAGAACTGCAAAACCACCACCATAAGCTACTACTATATCTCCGTTATCAGCTACCTGTATATCAGAAACTCTTTTAGGTAACTCGGTTACGGAAATAACTTCGTTGGTTTGGTTATCGTAACGAACAATAGAACCGGTACCTCCTCCTAACAAGGTTGTTTTTTCTACTCCTAGGTCTGCTCTGAGGGTCCCACCTACTAATACAGTCTTTCCATCTAAAGAAATATCAACCGCTTTGCTAACGTCATCTTCTGCACCACCTAAATATGTTGCAGCAGAAATATCTAAGTTGTTATCTATACCGTTGGAATATCTGTCTTTGAAAGAAATAGATGAATTATCTTGAATAATGTTTGTTTTTGGGCTGTCTACAGGTACAGGATTAGAACCACCAGTTTTTGGTTCTTCTACAGGTACAGGATTAGAACCACCAGTTTTTGGTTCTTCTACAGGTACAGGATTAGAACCACCAGTTTTTGATTCTTCTACAGGTACAGGATTAGAACCACCAGTTTTTGATTCTTCTACAGGTACAGGATTAGAACCACCAGTTTTTGGTTCTTCTACAGGTACAGGATTAGAACCACCAGTTTTTGATTCTTCTACAGGTGCAGGATTAGAACCTTCATTTTTCGGTGCTTCTACAGGTGTGGGATTAACTATTGGAGCAAGTTCTACATTAGAAAGAGGGTCATTTCCACCGATAACCACAAGATGACTATCTGCTCCACCACCTTTCTCTTCCTGTATTGCATTATGAGTAATTTGCTCTCCTTGATAGTTAATTGTAGAACCAGCTGCAACTATACCATTCCTTGCTGCTACAACCGTATTACTAGACTTAGATGCGATCGCATTCCAAGCAAAACGTTCTTTCAGATCGGGACTAATAACTGCAATATATCCATCTAAAGCAGTGTAAGGATTAACTTGCTGCCCTTCAATAGTTTGGTTTTCACGGTTTTCAATACCGTATGCTGCCACACCACCTAAAATTACAGTACCATCTTCAGTTGCAGTAATAGAGTTGACTTTAACGCTATTACCTTTATCACCCGATGCACGACCCAGTAGAGGCTGACCTTTAATTAAATCGCCATCTTTGAGATTATATTGACCGTAGTAACTTAAGGCAATAGAATCGGTATTATAGGAGTTATTGTACTTGTCTACAATTACATTCTCTTTGTCAGCCTTTTGATTCAAATCATAAGGATCGCGCTCGAACTGAGAGAAGTTAAAGCCACCATTGACATAGGCAGCCATGTATAGCTCACCATCACGACCAATCGAAACACGCTCAATTCGCGTATCAGCCATCAAATTCTCTTGCTTGGGATCGAGGTCTTGGGCACTATAGTCGTAATTTTTCCATTGTTCTTCACCTTCAAAAGACCATGACTGAGCAAAACCTACTTGCAATATATTAGTCTTTTGCTCGTAACCAACGCCAATAACCTGACCGCCATTTTGATCTGTAACAGCAACATCATAAAAGTGACGGGTGTACTTATCTGTTTTCCATGATTGCAATTCCTTACCCGTATTGTCAAAAAGCTCAATCCGGTCAGTTCCTTTACTTCCCGTAATGTCCCGCATCACAGCAACTTTACCGCTTTTGGAAATACTGATACGAGATACATCACTTCGAGATAGGCTCCATTTTACCTGACTCGCATCTGCATTCAGAACGGCAATACCACCCTCGTAAGCAACTGCAATGTCTCCATTATCTGAGACTTGTAAATCCAATACTTTTCCAGGTAATTTTGTTGTGGAGATGACTTCATTTGTTTGACTGTCGTAACGAACAATTGAACCCTGACCGCCACCTAACAGGTCAACTTTCGCACCACTAAATCCAGCAGAATTACTGGATAATCCACCTACAATGACGACATCTCCAGCAATGGAAATATCAACTGCATTGGTTGCGTCATCTCCAGACCCACCTAAATAGGTAGCCGCAGATACATCCAAATTGTTATCTATATCGTTGGAATATATATTTTTAGCCATGATTGCTCAATTCCTTGCGGTTAAATTCCATTGGTAGAGAACTCTGATAACCGCCTCTTAAGAATGCAACTAATGGCGTATATTTTATTGTTTATTTTTTATCTGGACTATATAGTAAAACTACTCTACAGTTATTTAATGTTCAACTAAAACAGCATTGTTACACTTTTAAAAGTTGCTACATGGTAAAAAATAGTACTTGAAATTTGAGACAAAAGATGCTTATAAATATTTTTTTACCACGAGATAATAATTTGTGATAGAACCCCAAAGCTAATTAAAATTAGCGAATCAAAAAAATTAATTTCTCTATTTCTAACAAACTTTTTTATCAATTGGGGAAATACAATTAAAACTTTATTTCAGCATTCTTTACTTCATAAAGGTTTGTTGTAAATAGGTGTAATTACACGGATACAAAAGTATTAAAAAAGTATAAAAAATGTTGTTGAATTTGTATTGACTTTGTCTTCAATCTCAAGGCTACTCGAATATCTACGAAAAAATTAGAAAATTGACCACATGAAATAGGGAAGATCAAAAAAATACTATTATTTTGCTAATTTGGCAGGTGTGAGAGGTCATCATGACTTGCACAGCGACTTTGTAAAATCAGGGAAAAAATAAATAACAGCATTATAAAAAACCTCAAATCTTTGTTCCATATTCTTTTCTTTTTCTTTCGACAATTCCTATTTTCCTTAATTTATCACGAATTTTCCTTATATTAAGTATTTTATATGGGTATATACATATGCAGTTAATAGCTGTTTTAATTATTGCGACCGGAAAAAATAATTTATTCAATATAGGGACGAATTATGAATGTCTTGCCTACTTCTGAAGATATATTTTTAACAGGTACAGAAGGTGACGATTTCCTACAGGGTTCAAAGAATGATGATAATCTTAGTGGTTTAGATGGTAATGACAGCTTAATTGGTGGAAAAGGTGATGATAATCTCGAGGGTGGTAATGACAATGACAGCTTAAATGGTGGAAAAGGTGATGATACCTTAAGTGGTGGTAATGACAATGACAGCTTAAATGGCGGTAAAGGTGATGATAATCTTGAGGGTGGTAATGGTAATGACAGCTTAAATGGTGGTAAAGGTGATGATAATCTTGAAGCTGGTAATGGTGATGACAGCTTAAATGGAGGTAAAGGTGATGATATCTTAAGTGGTGGAATTGGTAGCGACACCTTAATTGGTGGTAAGGGTGATGATAGCTTAAATGGTAGTCTTGATGATGACATCTTAATTGGTGGTAAAGGTTATGATACCTTAGCTGGTAGTCTTGGTCGTGACAAGTTTGTATTGAGTTTAGGTCATGGTCAAGATATCATCCAAGATTATACTGATGGTGAAGATTCTTTCTTATTAAGAGATGGTTTGACGTTTATGGCACTCAGCATTACTGATAATGCTGATGGTGATACTATTATTCGTACACAAAATGATGGTGTTTTAGCCATTCTGGAAGGGGTAAACTCTCAGATAATTGATGCTGGTGACTTTACAAGCATTGGATAACTGGATTTGGACGTAATTTATAGCGCTATGTTTTCGGGTTAGAGCGTTTTTCCACAAGAAAGATACTTGGGAGTTCTCCTTAGAGTGTTGATTCTGTACCTTTGTAGGAGATAAAAAATCATGCTACTTCTATGATTATAGTTTAGTATTCTAAATCTCTCTCCCTCATCCCCTCCCCTCCCCTCTCTCAAAATTGGGAGAGGGGTACACGTAAGGCGGGGTGAGGGCTACTAGCTACTATATGATAGTTTTACTTACTGAGTATGACAGCATAATTGCATGAAAAAAACGTAGAAATTCTATTCATATCAACACCCTAGGATTCTCTTCTCCCCCTTCCCTATTTAGAGTGTAGGGATGGCATTTTTTACAACAATGACAAAAACAAAAACTTTATGTGGAACTAAAAAGCCTGAATTACTTTAATTAACTTAATTGTATGCTGTATAAGGCTTAACTCCTTTCAGCTGTTAACAATGAAAGTGTAGTTGAAGAAAAATTTAGCGATAACTCGGTCGGGGGTTGCGCAAAGCGATCGCAGTCGATCAAAAATACAGTTGATTAAAAATATTTTCTAGTCTGATTAATATTTATAATTTTATTTGGGAGTAGTTGAAGAATAATCTCTTTGGGTAGAAACAGGAGAAGATGTATCTAAACTAACTGGACCAGAACCAAAGTAGTAAATTAGTAGCATTGCACCTATCAAACCTATATTTTTGAGAAAAGCATTTACCTCTGAGGGATCAGCTATGGGGTTATGAAAAACTAAAGTGGCAGGAATCAAAAACAATATTAGTAAAATAGCTCCCCACTTGACTTTAAATCCTAATAGAATGGATGCACCTCCAGCTAAGCAGCAAAATATTGTACCTAATAGTAATAGATTAGGTATAGGTAAAGAACGCTTTGCCATCATCTCTACAGTTCCTTGAAAACCAAGAATATGGTTGACTCCAGCGTAGAGAAAAATTACTGATAAAAAAGCTCGTCCAGCTAAGGGAATATATTTTTGAAGGTTCATTTGTTGGTTTTTGGTTAAGAATTTAGGGGGTTTGGAGGAACTCATTAGACATCGACAGAAATTAAATATGTGCGACCTCGAACCCTCGTTGTTAAATTTGATATCTCTACATTATGAATGCGGGAGATGTTTATTTACCACTAACTATTGTATCTAGCAACTGGCGTTATTAGAATTACTAATTTTGCTCTTAGGTTTCACCACAGTTAAAACGATATCACCGTTTTTATCCACCATCCATCCGGTAGCTTCCACAATTTGATTTCGAGTTTTTGTATTTTGGATTTTATATTTATCTTGAGTTGAAATTCTTCCCTCTTCTCCAAGAGATACCCAATCAACATCCAACGCAGAATCATTTCTCAATGCTTCACCAGGGTAAGCAGGTAAACCACCACGTCCAGTAAAGATAAATTCGCTTTGATTTTTTTTGCTACGGTGCTTGCAAACTTGAGAGATTTGTGTACTAAGTGGTATATCTGGTAACTCGATTAAACCCTTTTCAGGTTCTAAATTCAGAGTATTGATATTTACCTCACCATTTAAATTCGGGTTTTGCTGAGAAATTGCTGTAATATCGCTTGTTAGGAGACTTTGGGGATTTAATTCCCTGGGTTCATTGGTAGATAAAAAATTTGCTAAGGAGTCTCGACTGCGGGGTTGGATTCCAAAAATAGTATTAGCATTAATATTAACTATGCCACCCCGGTCTGTAAAAGCATTAGCGGTAATGTCACTGTTTTCATTTGGGCTTGCAACTATGAAGCCATTGGGAATATTAATTATGATATTACCACCATCACCGTTAAGTTGAGCTTTCCCCGCATTCGTAGAAATTTGACTATTACGGCGCATTAATAGTAAATCTTTTAATTGAAGGTTAATATTACCCCCATTTCCTGATTCGGTTTCTGAAATAAGTTTGCCTTGATTGTCTAGAAGTATAGAATCGGTAATTATATTTACTTCCCCTGCATCTCCTAAATTACTTGTATCACCTACAACAGTGGAATTTGTTGTAGATTCAGGAAACTGGCTACTAACACTAATTTCAGCTCCGTCTCTAACAATCAATCGCTTTGTGGAAATGGTTAAATTTCCTGCATTTTTTGAATTTATTGTTCTAGATGCAAGAAAACTAATGATATCTTGTGCCGATCTACCAATACCAATTAGCTCTACAAGCTTGGAAGCGTTTACGGTTAAATTACCACCTTTCCCAGCAGATAAAATTAATTGCTTATTTGAATTATCAAGTCTGCCACTAGTATCTAATGATACTCCTGCGCCGTCAGAAATTAGTAATCTACTGGTATTTACAGTAACATTTCCTCCATTCCCACCAGCTAAAGTAGCACTAGCCAATGTACTAGGAAAATAATTATTACCATTTTGTTCAGAAAATGCACCACCAGTTAGTTCTATAAAATCAGAAGCATTCACTGTTAAATCTCCTGCTGCACCTCCACCGTAAGTATTAGCTAATACTTGTGCTCCATCCCGAATCATTACTTGTCTGGCATTAATCGTCAAATCTCCAGCGTCTGTGAGACCTTTTGTTGCGTTGATTAAGCGTACACGAGAACCAATTAATTCTACAGAATTTCCCTGTAGGAGAATATTGCCACCACCATTTTCACCACTCACATCTACCATCGATCCAATCACTGAATTATCAATATTTTGCCCAATTAGTTGAATATTTTGAAAATTTTCCACACCTTCATACCCCAAAGTCCAATCCTGATTGATTGATTTAAGACTTACTAAACTATTACCAGCAACAGCAACTAATCGGATTTGCCCTGACTCTGCGGTTAAATTACCACCTTCTAAGATTACATCACCACCAATCAGTGCTAAAGTTTTACCTGTATATACTCGTAGACCAACAGGTTGACTAAAAAAATTAGTTACACCTTCAACAGAAGCTTGAGATTGATTGCGGATGGGCGCTGCCGTTGAAGCAAATTGTAAGCCAATGGGAAGGTTTATTGTTAGTAAGGGTGTAGTTTGGGGGTGTGTGGCACTAAATTTTGTCCCATCAGCGAAGTTAATACTACTTGCAGTAGTAGCTAAAAATGAACCACCAATATCTAAAGAAGCATTTTTGCCAAAAATAATTCCATTAGGATTAATTAAAAATAAATTTGCTTTACCATTGGTACGAAGTATGCCATCAATATGAGAAATAGACTTGCCGGTGATGCGGGTAATAATATTTTGAATATTTGCAGCATTATTAAAATATGCTATTGAACCAGTAGGTACTCCAAACTGTTCAAAACTATGGAATAGATTATTTCCTGCTTGGGTTCCACCTTCAATAACTTTGATGTTTTCCTGTATTTTAAGGCTGGAATTACTAGGTAGGGTTGCATCTTTAACAATTTGGGCACTAACAGAGTTTGTGTAGAATACTATGGTTGTAAATATTGCAAATGCTAGTTTTTGGAAGCAATACCTCGAAATTTTCATTAATATAACCCTTCAACTGCACCTTTGAAAAAAATAACATTTCTTCAACAGCATAAAGCGATATACTTCTGATGCATATCTGAAATTAACGAAGGCACATTCAAATTGCTTTTTTTTACAGACGCTCTATAAAAAAATCCCGACTTTTTCTGAAAAGTCGAGAATGTAGTTTATGAATTCTATGACTCAATATTTTTTGTGGGAGCATCCCAATTTTACAAAAAGCCCGCAGGAGCTAGACCTGGGGCTAAAATAATTATTAGCCACGAAGGTGGGCTTTTTATAGCCGCACCGTAACCTTTGGGGGTGTTGGGTTAATGTTAATGTATTTGTTCTTTCTTGGGATGCTCCCTTTTTTCGTTTCTATTGGTAAGCAGAACTTAATTAGCAACAGTTGCAACATAATCCCATTGAACATCCACAGCAAATAAGAATCATAAAATCCTCACCAGGCATTTCTCGTAAAGAGTTTTTTAACTCGACATCTTTAATAACATCTTGGTTGCGGATTTGGTTTAAATCTAGCATTACCTTAAGTTTTAAGGTGTTTTCTACTAAACCTTGGTTGACCAAATAATCACCTAAATCAGAATTGTTAATTGCCTCTTTTACTTTATTTTCAAGTGTTTCCTGTAATTGGTTGATTTTTTCCGTATTCATGATTATTGTTCCTTGTTGATTATTAGTTTTTTAGGCTTAATGATTGGAGCATTAGTATGAATAAACATATAATTGTTTGTAAATATTTGAATAATAATACTTTTGCTCTCGATTAACTGTTGTCTTTTGTCTTTCAAGCTACTATGAAAAATTTCTCATATTGAGAATTAAAAGACTAGATTTAGCAGTTAAATCACAATCATTTTTTAGAAGGAAAAGAAGTTTGATTTCCTCCTTATACTCTTAAATAAATGCGGTTTAAATTAACTTATGCAGTTTTGTACTAATGGCTTAAAAATAAATAGAAAATGTTTTATCGATTTTGTGTAGTCTGTTTATTTATATCTTGCACCAGTAAAAATACACTAAACTTCTCCAAAAAAGATGTAGAGACGTTAGATTTAACGTCTCTACAAGGGTTCCAGGTTGCACATACTTCATTATTGGAGATGTCTGCTTATTAAAGATTACTTAGTATTTATAGATATTAGAACTATATTACGCAATACGGTTCAGTTAAGCCTCAAAGAAATAGAACAAATAGAAATAGAAATACTGTAATTTGGGTTTTGGGGCTGATAATGTTGGGTAACGCTATCGCTTTACCCAACCTACAATTTTTCTTAACTGAACCGTATTTCTATATTACGGCGTTGCCTAGGACTCGAAGTCCCAGACTTACAGACAAAGTCATCTAAAAGTTGACTAGATTAGCATTTACAAAAAGTTTGTTTTATTACTTCTGATTTATTTTTTAGCTATTTATACTTATATTAATTCTAGGTGGAGACTGGGCTAAATCCCTCTCAGCTCAGAAGGCTGGATGGAGCTACAATTGAGAACGAAGACCACTTCTGTTGAATTAAGCGCATCTTTATAAAGAAATGGTATTAGAGATGCGAGTTAGGAGTTTATTTACACTGTGCTGTACTAAAGTAAGTTCGCTTAATTGGTTCTTTCGTTATGCGATCGCTTATACCCGGATTTCTCACAGAATCAGAAAAAAGAGGGCTCAAAAACTGCGAAAATGTATATAGCACAATATTTACAGCAGTTCTCAATTATGACCCCAACACGATCAAATTGTATCTCAGAAGAGTTTATACAAAATAATCCCAATGTCAGCCAAAAGAAAAAGGTTTTATGAGAAGTCATACCTTGCCTATACTGTAATTGATGGTGTTAAAGCAAGAGGAGAGAAGGAAATTACAGCACTGACATTTTAAATTTTACTCAAATCAAACTGGTTAAATTTTCGTTATATACTTCTGACTTTTTTTTCATTAACATATCTAATTGTACTAATTTAAACTAGCAATTTGCAAATAGATGTCTGTGGAAATATTTCTGAAAAAGAATACAATCCTACGTTTAGCACAAGGGTTTTAGTTAACCTATAGTTAATTTATCCCAGAGTTCATAAGCCTAAAATACTGCATAAGTCCTCAAAGGGTTCATTTATATAAAACATGATAAGACTTAGGTAAATGGAAGGGGGTGTTAGAATCATGTACAAAAAATTTGCTATTTAAGTTGAGGGTAATACGGTAACTTTCAAATTGTTTTTTCCTAACTTGGAAAGGATTAGAAGATTCTATTTGGTAAAAGATTATTTTGTCATCAGCCTTACCCTGGTTAGTAACGGTAAATTAAACAATCAAAAGATAAATTCTCAGTGTGAACGTATACTTTATCAGTAAATATTATTTGATGAATAGGAGAATTACTTCCATGAAAAGGAGAAACTTCAACCGAATTAGATTTAGCTTAATTCTGTTATTTACAATTATTAGCTATCCTCGGTTATATCAAGGAGCGATCGCTTCAAGGGTATTAGCCGAAATTCCGCAAACAAGTGTGTCATCCCTCAGTAGGAAACCAAAAGGGTCATCGCAAACATTCATTAGCGAAAATGAGAGCAAAATACGAATACGATATAAGCAAAAAAATAGTGGTTCCGATCGGGGAAGACCAAATAAAAGGGAAGGAATGGCAAGTCGCAATGATTGTCCCTCTGCAAATATACCACTTACTGCTTTAATTCCAGAAAATAATGTTAATAAAGTAGTCGAAAAAAATCCCACATTTTGGTTATTTATTCCTTATCCAGCTAGCAAGATACCTGTAGGAGAATTTGTCCTGCAAGATAAAGCTGATAATGATGTGTATAGAAAGAAATTCTCGATAGAAAAGGGGGAAGGGATAGTAAGTGTTAGTCTTGATAATGAAAAAGCTTTAGAGGTAAATAAAATATACCAATGGTATTTTAAACTATATTGTAATAACTCTAAATTATCCAATCCTATTTATGTTCATGGATGGGTGCAGCGAGTTCCACTTCAGCCACAGTTACAAAAGCAGTTAAACACAATTATGTCATCCCGTCAGCGTATTTCTTTCTACGCTCAAAATGATATTTGGTATTCAGCATTAACTGAATTAGCAAAACTTCGTCAAGCAGACCCCCAAAATCAGATTATTGCTAAAGATTGGTTTAGTCTATTAAGTGATGTTGGTTTACAAGAATTATCAAATAAACCCATGATTGGAAGTATTAAGTCAATCAGTAAAATATCAACTATCAATCATCAATCTGAAACATCAAAGCCAATTTCCAACTAACACATAAGGTGCCCAAATGAAGGGTGATTTGCTATTTTCTAAGAGATAAATTTGAGCTTGTTGTAAAGCTTTAGCTTTATTCAATTGATTATTTTTTAATTCGTAGTAAAATTCGCCCATAAATTTAGCCGTAGACTCATCTTCAACTGACCATAAGCTTGCTATAGTACTTCTTGCACCCCCACGTATCGCAATCCCGGAAAGTCCTAAAGTTGCTCTTCTATCACCTTCTGCGGTTTCACAAGCACTAAGAACTAATAATTGAATAGTTTTAGCATTTGTATTTGTGTTTATGTCTGTATTGTTTTGAAATAAGTTATCAAAATCTTTGAGTTTTAGTAGTTTATTCCAAGTCAAAATATAGGTTTCTTCTAGATTTGAGCTAAAATTACCGTGAGTTGCAAGATGAACTATTGTATATTTAGCAGCATCAATCTGTTTTGCTAAATTGATATCGGTAAAGGATTTATTTAATAATTGCTTGCTATCAGATATTTGCGATTGAATTATTTTTAGTTCAGATTGCACATTCTTGATAGCACTAAATTCTTTATTTTCAATAAATCGCTTTTCGCTAATTCCAGCAATCAGAGAATGAAATCCTTTATTTTGTAAAGGTTTTGGCTCTAACATTTGTAAACCTGGGGTTAAAACAATGGCATATTTTTCAATTAAATATTTTCTTTCTTGTTTCTGTGCTTGATTATCGTAAAGTACAGCCATGGGAATATTTCTTAAACTCCCATCTAATATAAATACCAATGTTTCTATTTTATTTTTTTGTAAATCTGCTTCTAGTGGTTGAATCAACCAATTATAAATCTTCCCAGATATTTTTTGAACTGACTTCATTTGGTCTGGTTGTCTGAGACTATATTGTAAGTCTTCTAAAGTTTTTTCAACTTGATTTGATTTAATAAAAGTTTTGTAATTACGAAATTGATTTTGATTCGGTAGTTTCAAAATAATTTCTATCCGGTTTTGCAAAATAATTGGATAAATAACTGCTGCTGTAGTATCGGTTTTATCAACTACTGTATCAACTATCTCTGGTTTCGCTTGTAAACAAGCTTCCTTAAAGTAATTTTCTATCTCCCTTAATTGCAAAGCTTCGATAACATCGCGGGCTTTCTTTAAGTTATTTTGATTAATATTATTTTTGGTAATATTATTTTTGGTAATATTATTTCGACTTACATTTTGAGAAACATATGGTTGCAAAAGTAAATCAACTAATTGTCTATATACAGGTTCGACATCATCTCGAAATGAAAATTGTATATCCCGATTAAGAACAAGTAACTCACTACGTAAATTATTCAGATTGTCAACTGCTAGGGAATAATAATATATAGCTTTAGGGATATTTTTTTGAAGTTTGAATATATATCCTAACTGCCATTCCCAAAGATAAGCAATATCCTTTGCATCTAACAATACAGCTAAATCAACAGCTTTTTTGGTTAATTTTTCAGCATTAGTTAAGTTTTGGGTTTGTAAGTTTTGGGTTTGTAAGTATATGCTACCAAGAATACCCATGGCATAAGCTTGGATTCTTCGGAGATATTTACTTTCGCAGCATTGACCATCTTCTAAAGTTTCCGCTTCTTTAATCGCTTTCGCTAAAATTTGGGCTATATCTTTCCATTCTGGTGCATTATTGGAACTAACTTGTTTTAAGAAGAATAAATTTTGTGCTAAATTAATCCGAGCCTGTATAGATGTCTCTGAATCAGGTAATGCGTCAATTTTTAACTGCAATTGGGAAGATAATTCTTGAGCTTTTGATAATTCCTGAAGTTCTATTAATATGCCTAGTTGATTAAGTTGTGCTTTAGTTTGTATGATAGGGGATTTAGATATGTTTATAGTATTTGTATAATATTGAATTGCTTGTTGATATAATTCTTTTACGAGTGGTGATATCGGTTTTTTTACATAAAGTAACGGTCTAGTTTTTTCAATATTTACTCTTTCACTACTTACTATGTTTTCTAAATTGAATCCACTAGGAATGATGGCTTCAGACTGTATTTTATTACCCTTTGCACGTTTGGCATTACCCAAACTCAGTAAGGTTGCAGCTATTTGAGGAGAGGATTCAATTTTTTTTGCAATCTCATCGCTTTTTTCTAAAGTCTTTAAAGAAGTGTCTATTTCTCCTAAATTTAATTGAGCATCACCCAAACTACGTAATGCAGTAGCTTTTATAATAGAAGCTGGTTGTTTCTGAATTTTGGAAAGTACTTCTTCTAAAATTTTGCGAGCTTGATGGTAGCGTCCTAAAGCTTGTAAAGCTAGGTTTTGATTTATTAAACTACGGGTTTTTCCGTCCTGAAATTTTACCCGTTCATACATAATAGTAGCTTCTTTCCAGTTATCTAAAGCAAGACTGGGTTTGCCTAACTTTAATTGTAAACTAGCTTGAATATCTAAAATTTGAGCAAATACCTTTAATTTACCGCGACTATTATTGAGCTTTGACTTAATTTCTAATAACTTACGACCTTGTTTAATATAACTTAAAGCCTGCTGATATTCTCCAATTTGCTTGTAAGCTAAAGAAATATTGCTGAGTGCGATCGCTTCCTGAATTTTTTTGGTTATCCCTGGTTTAATTTGATTACCTTGACTTTGACTATCTTGTCTTTGAAATAGTTGTACAGCTTGTTTTAAAACAGATATAGCTTTTAAAAACTCTCCTGTATCATAAAGCTTTTTACCTTCTTCTAATAAAAGTTGTGGATTAAGTTGTGAATTTTGATAACTTTCAGCAATCTGAGTCGGATAAAAAATATTTTCAGCATCAGCTTTCGGAAGTAAAACGGGAAATAAAATTAATTCCCAAATGAAGGTAAATATAACTGCTAAAGTAAATAAAATTATTTTAGAAAACCATCTTGGATATCCCATATCTTTTAATTACTTACTAAAGTAAACTTCCCAAAATTAAAAAGTAATAATTTGATGTCCGGGGAATCACTATAATATTGTAGGGACGCAAAAATGAGCGCCCCTTATCATCGATCAAATGATTTCCTGCAAACCATTTAACTTATTTTTGCAGAAACCATAGAATTTTGAGATGTACGAATTCCCTCCATCTTCATTTTCACCCCCTGAGCAGGTGCTAAAGTCACCCCTCGACGCTGGGGTTTTTCTGGCTGATTATCTGCGAATGCTAAATTGTAGTGAGAAATTACTATCGCTAATACCAGCTTCATTTCAAACTGAGCTAAAGCATAACCAATACAACGACGTGCTCCACCACCAAAAGGCATAAATTCATAGGGAGAAAATTGTCTTTCTAAAAATCGCTCTGGTTTAAATTGCTTCGAGTCTGGATATAAATCTTCTCGATGATGTAAAAGATAAATACAACCCCAGACTTGAACTTGAGGTTCTATTTGATACCCTAACAACTCTATCGGTTCTTGGGTTTTTCTAACAAAAGTCGCTGCTACAATCGGATAAATCCGCAAAGTTTCGTTACATATAGCGGTGAGATAGGGTAACTTAGATATACTGATAGGGTCAGGGTTTTCTCCGAGAGTGTCTAATTCTTGAAGTAATTTTTCTCTTACCTGGGGCTTTTTAAAAACCCAATATAATCCCCAAGCCATTGCTGTAGAAGTCGTTTCATATCCTGCCAAGAGCAATGTCATTAATTCATCCCGTAACTCTTGATCCGTCATCGAGTTACCAGACTCATCTGTTGCAGACATCAATAATGAGAGTATATCAACGCGATTTGCATAATCCGATTGAGAACGTCTTTCCCTGATCTCAGTATATAATAATTTATCGAGTTGCTCTCTTTGCCGCAAAAAATGGCTCCAAGGACTCCAACTTCCTATATCTTTTTGTAAAAAAGGAAACAATAGAAAGCCAAAGGCTAAAGGAGAGCTAAACAAGTCCATCATCGCCACAATTCGGCGTTTAATTTGTTGATAGCGCTCTCCTTCGTGTAATCCAAATACAGCCTGTAACATTACACAAAGAGAAATTTCTGCCATTGCATTGCGAGCAGTAAAAGTTTCATTTAAAGGGAGTTGACTAAAGACTTTATTGGTAATTTCGCAGATAAGTTTACCATAAACCTCCATTCTTTCCCCATGAAATGGAGGCATTAATAATTGGCGATCGCGTTTGTGACGAGGACCATCGAGTAACATGACAGAATACTGTCCTACCAATGGTTCGAGTGTTTTATTTTTTTTCGACTGTCCGGATATAAACTTTTTTTTATCATTAGTAAAAAGTTCTTGAATTCCT
>JBCCDM010000037.1:0-22921 GCA_039030795.1 Cyanobacteria bacterium P01_A01_bin.84 | reverse complement strand
GGCTATGGCGTCGTCGCCCCGGAATATGGCTGGAATGATTATGAAGGCCTCGACGTCACGGGGAAAACCGTCGTGATGCTCGTCAACGATCCTGGCTATGCCCGTGAAGATGAGCTCTTCACAGGCAATGCCATGACTTATTATGGCCGCTGGACCTACAAGTTTGAGGAAGCGGGCCGCCAAGGCGCCACCGGTGCCATCGTCATTCACGAGACCGAACCCGCCTCCTATGGCTGGGAAGATATAATTTACAATACTTTGTTTTCCCATAAACCCCTAAAGCTTGATTCAATAAACTAAATATCCTATAGCCATTGATTTAGGTAGCTAAAATTCCGTAAAATTGTAGTCAGCACCTCTTCCCTTACTGTTAACTTATATCTTTAATAAAGATATATTGTTAACATTATTAAAAAAGCTGAAAACTAATAGGGGTTTTTTATAATTATGGGTCGTGTAGGCGTATTACTATTAAATCTTGGTGGTCCAGACAAGCTTGAGGACGTTGGACCATTTCTGTATAACTTATTTTCAGATCCGGAAATTATCCGCCTACCTTTCCGTTGGCTACAAAAGCCCCTGGCTTGGTTTATTGCCACTAAACGTACCAAAATATCTCAAGAGAATTACCGTAAAATTGGTGGTGGTTCTCCATTGCGTACCATTACTGAAGCCCAAGGAGATGCCCTTCAAGAACAGTTAAAAACCACAGGACGCGATGCTAGTATTTATGTCGCAATGCGCTATTGGCATCCTTTTACAGAAGAAGCGATCGCGCAGTTAATTAAAGACGGTATCGAAAAGGTCGTAATATTACCTCTCTACCCTCAATTTTCCATTAGTACCAGTGGTTCTAGCTTTCGACTCTTAGAAACACTGTGGAGAGAAAACCCATCCCTTCAAAAAGTTGAATACACTGTTATTCCTTCCTGGTATAAACAGCAAGGTTATCTGCAAGCAATGGCTCAATTAATTTCTCAGGAATTAGAACAGTTAGAAAATCCTGATGAAGCTCATATTTTCTTTAGCGCTCACGGGGTACCGAAGAGTTATGTTGAAGAAGCAGGAGACCCCTATCAGCAAGAAATTGAGGAATGCACTTACTTAATTATGCAGACCCTCAATCGTGAAAATGATTACACCTTAGCTTATCAAAGTCGTGTAGGTCCTGTAGAATGGTTACAACCATATACAGAAGATGCAATAGAAGAACTTGGTGCTAAGGGTATTAAGAAACTAGTAGTGGTGCCAATTAGTTTTGTTTCAGAACATATTGAGACCTTAGAAGAAATTGATATTGAATATCGAGAGATTGCTGAAGAAGCAGGAATTGAAAATTTCCGTCGCGTACCCGCTTTAAACACTCATCCTTTATTTATTCAAGCATTAGCTGATTTAGTCACAGAAAGCTTAGAATCACCAAGCTTAACTTTGGCAGAAATCAACAGGATGAAGAAGAAAGTGAAAATTTACCCCCCCGAACGTTGGGAATGGGGAATCACTACTTCCGCAGAAGTATGGAATGGTCGTATAGCAATGCTTGGATTTATTGCTCTAATTGTTGAGATGATTACAGGACAAGGATTATTACATTTTGTCGGTATTTTGTAATTGCTAAATACTTAATAAGTGAAAGGTTAATTAATAAAAAACTATGTGAACCAGTGAGGTCTTGGGATTCCTCAAGTAGAGCAACTGGCGTTAAACCGTAAGGGCAAGGAGGTATGTAAAGTGCCTCTTTGATACTCCCCTTGTCTTTAGATAAGGGGATTTTTAGCTCAGTATTTAACGTATAGGCGCAAGATTTGAGATGTTTTAAAAGTCATAACACTCTCTGCTTTCGCTTTCCTCCCAAGTACCATTTATACCACTGTTTTGCGCTACGTACTGCTAAGAAAAGTAAAACTAAGGTAATTAATCCTCCACTAATAGGAGAATCAGTGGCAAAGAAAACTAAAATAATGCATAAAGTGTCTTGCATTATAACCGCCCATATAGGTAAACCCCGTAGACGGTAAAACCAGCCAATTTGTACTAACTGGAAAACTAAAGCTAAGGAACCACCTACAACTGCAATTATCCAATTAGGAATGGGAGTAGTAGAAGCAACAGCTAGACCCATAATTGCCCCCACACCAGGACTAAGCAACAGTTCCACGGATTGTAAAAATCGTTGTCCTAGTAGCTTTTTTGATGCACATAACTCCACCACAGACCAACTAATCAGCAGTCCGAATAATAAAGGTTGAGACACGCTAGATAAAAGCGGTACTTCTGACCAAAGGTTTTTTCCATGAAATAATCCAATCAGCAGCAAGGGTAGAGCAATCCTTAACCCAGCAGCAGCAGATGCAGATAGGGCAGCTAATATCTCAAACATAAGGTTATTCCTTCGTAGCATCAGCCAAGACTAAGTTGAATCAAATCAAAACAAACAAATTTAAACCACAACTAACCACAACTAAACCAGAACTGACTTGAGAGTTTTAAGTAAGTAGTGTTGTTAGATGTTGGTAGATTATTAAACAAAGCTTACCCTGTATTTCTTTTATACACTCTATATTGAGAAAATAAGTATATTTAAAGTCTGCAAGTAAAAAAAATATCACTTGTATTGACGTTGCATTACTACCACAGATTTGACATCCTCCCTGGATAAATTGAAAGAATAATATTATGTCCAGTTAAACAGTTGTCGTATCTGTGGGGAATAAGTAATAAGTTAGGAGTAATAAGTAGCACTACCATCTTTTTAATAGCGTTATATGGTAACTAATTAAGCGGATTTGATATAAAACAATCTTTTAACCCGAAAAAAAGTCTTATAGTAGCTGTAAACTTTCAGGGAAAATGAATGTAGCGACGTAGCATTGCTACGTCTTTACGGTTGAGTCTCCCAACAAAAAGAAAAAATGACAATGAGTAATTACCTATTACCACTAATTACCCATTACAAATTAACAATTTATTCTCAAATCCCTAATCTTTGATAGACCTGTTCTAAATGCTGGAGATGATGTTGGGGGTCAAAACAAGCTTGAATTTCTTCCGGAGATAAATTTGAGGTGACGCGGGGGTCTCTACTCACCTTCTCTTGGAAGTTACCTTCCGAATGATTCCAAGCGGTATGAGCATTTTCCTGAACAATTTTATATGCTTCCTCGCGGTTAATTCCCTTTTCTACTAAAGTTAATAAAACTCTTTGGCTAAAGACTACACCACCATAGCAGTTCATATTCCGCGCCATGTTTTCGGGGTAAACCAATAGGTTTTCCATTAATTGGGTCATTTCAACCAACATAAAATGGGTCAAAATACAAGCATCTGGTAACATTATTCTCTCAACTGAACTGTGAGAAATGTCTCTTTCATGCCATAGTGCAACATTTTCAACAGCTGCTACAGCGTAACTTCTGACCATTCGTGCCATACCAGTTAATCTTTCAGAACGAATGGGATTACGTTTATGGGGCATTGCGGAAGAACCTTTTTGTCCCTTAGAAAAGTATTCTTCTACCTCCAAAACATCTGTTTTTTGTAAATTACGAATTTCGACTGCAAAACGTTCAATTGAAGCTGTTACTAAAGCCAATTGTTGCACAAAATCGGCGTGCATATCTCTAGAGATAACTTGTGTAGAAGCTATATCTGGTTTTAGACCAATTTTTTCACAAGCGATCGCTTCCACTCGTGGTTCTATATTTGCGTAAGTTCCGACAGCACCAGATATCTTACCAACAGCAATATTTTGACGTAAAGTTCTCAGACGTTCTTGATTACGTAACATTTCCGCTAACCATCCAGCTAACTTAAACCCGAAGGTCATGGGTTCAGCATGAATACCATGAGAACGTCCAATCATCACAGTGTAGCGATGTTCTTTTGCTTTCTGACGAATCGCACCAATTAAGTCTTGTACGCGCTGCAAAATGATATCCAAACTTGCAACCATTTGCAACGCCAAAGCTGTATCTAGAACATCAGAACTAGTCATCCCTAGATGAATATAGCGTCCAGCATCACCTACATATTCATTTACATTTGTCAGGAAAGCAATCACATCATGCCGGACTTCGGCTTCAATTTCTAAGATTCTCTTAGGGTTGAAATTTGCCTTATCTTTAATTTCTTTGACCGCCTCTTTAGGAATATAACCTAATTCTGCCTGTGCTTCACACACAGCAACTTCCACTTGCAACCAAGTTTGAAATTTATAACTATCAGTCCATATGTCGCCCATTTCGGGCAAAGTATAACGCTCTATCACAATCCGCCATTAACTACAACCGTCATATTTTACATTTTGCTGTCCTCATTTGTGGATTTATTTAAAATTTCTGTCTGCGATGAGATAATTTATTCATGTTTTTAACATTTTTTAAGTATATAAATTTACTCGATTGTTAATATTGTTTTGCAATTTATCGATGAATTTTTCTAGTGATTATATAGTGTAGGAATCTAAAGTATCTCAAGCACGGTCATCACAACTTGATTCAAATATATCCAATTTTATATTAGTTTTACCTTAGTGTATCAAGTATTTATAAATCGATAAGATAATGAACCGTATCGATTTATAAATACTTAAATTAAGTCGTCATATTATTTAGTTTTAGTTTGAACTTTTGCTTGTTCTAAAGCTATTTCTTTCATTGCTTGATAAGAATTTAGATTAGCATTACCTTCAATAGCCTTAACAGCCAAATCTTGCACTTGTTGGAGGGCTGAGTCTAATTGCTCGGAAAGATTTACAATTCGTTCTTGCTGATTGCTAATAGTATTTTCTAAAGATTGTAATCTCTGTTCGTAAAAACTTTTTTGTCCTTCTACTTCTTTCTCACGTAAATCTGCTTTTACCTTGGCTTGATAATGAGCAATACCTTTACCTTCTTCTGTAGCTTTTTTAATTGCTGCTTGTTTTTCATCAGGAAATGCTTCTACTTTAGTTTTTAATTCTTCATATTCTTTCTCCTTTGTAGAAATTTCTTTTTCTTTATCTTCCAAATTTTTATCTGTTTCTTGCTGTAATTCTTCTAATTCTTTATATAGAGATGTTTGCTGTTCACCATATTCTTCATCTTCTAGCTGGCGTTGAATTTCTAAATTATATTTATACTCCGATTCATCTCTTTTGCGATTTTTATTCAGATTTTCATTACGTTCTTTTACTAAAATATTGTGTTCATTTTGCTCTTTTTGCCAAGAGTTTTTTTGGGTTTCTATTTCTTCCAATAGTGTTTCTGAGCGTAGAGCAAATTCTTCTTGATAGGTTTTGGAGTTATTTTCATATGATTGAATTAGGTCTTCTAGCGTATTATCTGTAATATCTAAATCATATAATTGTTTTAATTGTTCTAATTCATTTTCTACAGTGTCCTTAATTTCTTCTAGATGAGAAGCCTTTGTTATCAACTGTTCTGATAATTCATTTGCAGCACTACCGAATCCTAACTGAATTTTACTTAAACTTTCAATTGTATAATTCATTTTCTGTTGGACTTCGTTAGATTGATTTGAATTTGATTTTTTTATGGACACACTATTTGAACTCTTTACATTACTAGATTTATTTTCTTTCAAATTTTGATCTAACTGAGATTTTAGTAAAGCTTTTTCTTTTGCTAACTCATTATAAGCCTGGAGTATTTCTGCTTTAGTATTCTTTTGATTAGGTATTTTTGCTGCCATAATAAATTTCTGGTGAATTTTATAAAATGAAATGAAGTCAAACTAAATTATTATTTTCATAAACTATTTAGTCGATTTTTCAAAAGCTTTCATCGCTAACTCTTGCGCTTGCTGTAGTGTAGATTTTAATTGTTCTGAAATGCTTTCAATTTGCTCTGATTGCTTTTGAATAGTTGCTTCCAAAGACTGAATTTTTAATTCATAGTTTTGCTTGCTACCTTCCCACTCTTTTTCAAATAAATCTGCCTGTACTTTAGCCTTTTGAGAAGTTTCTTTAATTGCTTCTTCTCTAGCTTTCTTAACTGCTGTTTCTAATTCTGTAGGAAATTCAGATGATTTTTGTTTATACTCTGCTAATAATTTTTGATTTTTTTGCAAAAAGTTTTCTCTTTCCTGCCAATTTTTTTCTTTCTCTTGGGTTAAATTTTGGATTTCTCTTTCTATGTTACGCTTAGTACTTTCATAAGTATCTGTATCCACCTTGCGAGTATTCTCTAATTTATATTGATACTCTTCTTCCTGCTGCTGTCTTTGTTTTGTTAGTGATTCATCGTAACGACTGACAGCTTCTTCAAAATCTCTCTGTTCTTTTTCCCATTCTTTACGAGTTTGAGCAATTTCTTTTTCTAGTATTTCTAATTTAGAATTAATATCTGTTTCTAAAATTGTTAACTTTTCTTGATGCTCCTTAGTCAATAAATCTAAAGTATCAGCTACAACTCTAATTTTTTGTAATTCTTGTAAATATTGACTTTCTATCTCAATTGCTTGGTTTAGTTCGTCTAACTTAGAGTTCTCTGTTGCTAATTTCTCTGATAGAGACTCAACAATACTGCCAAATTCTAACTGCAAATCAGCCAAGCTTTTGACAATACTATCAACTGTATACGCAGAAGCTGCTTCTAAAACTTCTTGATTTTTTGCTTTTGCAGCTTCTTCTTGCTTAGTTTCTATTTTTGATTCTAAATTTTTTCTTTCATTAATAATCTCTTTAAATGCTTGCATTAACTGTTGCTTATTTTCCTTTCCTATCACTGTTGTCATATTTCAACCCCGTGAATAAATTTTTCAGCGTTTTTTGGTATCAATAAGTAAAACTAAAACTTTCTCAGTATTGAATTTAGGTTAGCTTTGACACCGAAATGTCTAACGTAGTGGAAATACTGAAATTATCTGCACTTAGTCTATAGTGCAAATGTACTATAAATAATAGTACTAACTTGACTTTCTCTTGTCAAGGGAAAAGTTTGATAAGGATATGTGCAGTATTTTTTTGTGGAATTAGTACTGTTCAGTTAAGCTTCCAAACCAGAAATCGTATAGGTTTGGGAGTTACTAGTACTTGTAAAGCCAAAATTGCCGGGTAAGGGCAGGCAGGGGAAGCAGAGGAAGCAGGGGGAGAAGAAACTTTTTCTTTTCACGAACAATCCCCAAAGTTCCCTTGGTAAACTACTAGGTTTGGGGAGAACCGAATCGAACCAATTATTGAAACCATGGACTGAAGGAAGAGCGATTGGGAGAGGTACAAGTCTCGTCGGACAATCAAGAAAACTTCTGACGAATTCCTTTTAACTTCTGCTTTCGTTTGACCAATTGAGGTTTTTCCCTTACCCCAATTGGATTTGAGGTAATTTTTAGCTCCAAAAATATCAAAGTCCCGCTAATGAGAATATTTATTAATTTTGTTGTAACTCAACATTAAAATTTCGGGTGTGTAATATCAAGTTCGTTTAATCAGTTACGATATAATAATGTATGCAAAAAACTGCAAGCCTTTCTCCTCAGCCCCCTTGCAGCCTAAATGATAAGTATTTAACCGGACACGATATAATTGTTATTTAATTTCTACCCATAACCCTAAAAAAAATTCTCCTAAACTACACCCCAAATCCAATGAGCCAATCCATGGGAGGTGCCCTAGGGAAGCATTTAAGCCAAATGTAATATTATTGTAAGATAGCCAATTACCATCTTTACGCCAACCTACAGCTTCACCCAAACGACACTCAGTTTCATAATCAACCTTGCCACCACACTCTAACCAAATACGTTTCTGTATGCTGAAACCAAAGTATTCATTACTGTATTTCAACCACAGTCTATCAATGGTATGAAGGTCAGTAAGAGGAAAGTTTTTGATTGATTCTACATCCAACCAACCTTCTTTTTTTCGATTAGTGACTTTGAGCATTAATCTAGCGGTTTCTTTATCTGCTTCTCGCCAATTTTGGGCTTTGAGTAAATCTAGTAGTTTAGTATAGTTTGCTTCTACTTCCGATTTTAATTCAATTTCTGATTCATCCCTTATAGACGATCCGAGTACTTTGACTGTAACAATTTGATCTCCCCGAATTTCCGGATTACCTAATTCAGGAACTCCTTTATTTTTGATACATACAACCTTGTTATTTTGTATCCCTGCGGGTAATTTCAGTATACCGAAACCATCTACAGTTCTAATATTTAATTCACATCCTGTGATTGCCTGGGATTGTGTAATAGTAATTTCTGAAAGAATATTCAAATTATCATCACGTTGTAATTCTCTATCTTCTTCCACAGAAATATTAAAGTATAAGTCCCCAGATTCACCTCCATATAATCCATCATTTCCTTCTCCAGGAATTCGCAAACAAAGACTATCATAAACTCCAGCAGGAATTGTGACTTTAATTATTCTAGTAACTGAAATACGTCCATTACGATCGCAGCGATCGCAGCCGTTACCAATGCAGCTTTTACAGGTTGCCAAATGTTTCATATTAATTGGCTTTTCAACGCCTAAGACAGCTTCCATAAAGGATAACTTTAGGTCTATTTGTAAATCATCTCCTTTTAAGGATTTTTTTGGTAATTGATATTTTCTGGAAGTTGTATGTAGCTTATGTAGCTGTTGATGAGAAGATTTTCTCTGAGAAAGGATTCCTTTTTGAAGCTGAACTGTATCAATATGAGGGGACAATATATATTGATTTTCTTCTTCGATAGATTGAATAATTAGTAATAATAAATTTAACCATTCTTGCATAGACTGGGGACGGCTTTTAGCTTCTAATTTCATACCCCACATAATTGCATCACTACAAGATTTGCTCACGTGAGAAACGATTTGCTGAGGTGGAATTAGTTTCTCTCCCTCCCATTTACGAGCTAAGGAGTTAGTTGGCATTTTTCCCGTAATTGCATAGTACAGGGATGCAGCTAAACAGTAAATATCAACAGTTGGATGACGAACACCTCTACGAATTAATTCATAGGGTGCAAAAGCTCTGTTTCCAAACGACCTTGATAAAGTACTAGGTGGTGACATATCCGCAGCAATCCCAAAGTCGATTAAAACTGCTTTGCCACTTCCTGATTCAGAATTAATGATAATATTCAGTGGGGTAACATCAAGGTGTAAAAGATTTTTTCGATGCACTTCCACCAAGGCTAAACCAATTTGATAAATATATCTAACTGCTTCGATTTCTGGTAATTTATCTTGTTGCCGCACTAAGTCCCATAAACTCATTCCTGGTATATATTGCATCACTAAACAGTGACGATTATTTTCTTCAAATAGGTCATTTACCTGCACAACATTTGGATGAGAATCTGCGCAAATTTTTGCTAGTATCTGACCTTCTTTGATAAATCTTTGTACATACTTAGGATAATCAGGGTCATTTTGGACGTTGAGATTGGGTGTTTTAATTACGACCGGACGGTTTAGCTTTGTATGGGTCGCGAGGTAGGTAAGGGCAAAACCACCACCACCTAAGTATTTTTCTATTCTGTATTTGCCGTTATGGATTAATTGCCGTTGGTTCCAGAACATATACTTAAGTATACTTAGTTTTTATATATTCTCGATTTTTACATGATTTCTATGGATGTCGTGAGTATAACCACGTAGTTATATAATATCTAACGAATTAGAAATTGTCAGTATTAATGCTAATGTCTTTGATGCAATATTTGATGCAACATTAAAAAAATAGGATCGTTCGTACATATTTATTTCCCTGGAGTCTTCTGTGGAGAAGAATTGAGGGGTTTTGGAGATGTAATATCTATCCATAAGTCTCTACCATCTTTAGCGACGGATATTAAACTAAGAAGAGTTATAATCCCGGTTATTATCGCCCAAAGTGGGATTTTCCTGATAGAAATCGAAATTTTAGATTTTAACCCCAACTCATTTAACCATTTTTGTACTGTCTGAGGACGTTGTTCTCCTTGCAATTCCATCCCGTGGATAATAGCATTATTGACCTTATCGCTAATATCGGGATTATGGTCTTTGGGTGGTTTTAAGCCAACATTTTGGTCTTTGCGATCGCAACTATTAACGGGTTTTTCTCCTGTTAGCAGGATATATAAAGTTGCTGCAAGGGAATATACATCAGTCCAAGCACCTCGCTGTTGTTGACTTCGAGTTGTGTTGAAATATAATTCGATTGGGGTAAATCCATCAACGCGATCGCTACGACTGGTAAGGGGACTATCAAAATCCCGCGCTAAGTCAAAGTCAATTAAAACGACTTGGTAAGTACCCTTGCGTAACATAATATTTTCGGGTTTGATATCGCGGTGTAAAAATTCTTGTTTGTGGACTTCAATCAGCGCTTGTCCAATTTGTTGGATATAATTTAAAGCTTCTTTTTCGGGGATTTGACGACGTGATGCGAGAATGTTGCCTAAGTTATCCCCGTCAATATATTCCATCACCATAAAATTCAGTTGCTGATGTTTAAAATTTTCAATTACCCTAACAATATTGGGATGCTTACATAAGGATAATTTGCGCGACTCATCAGCAAAACCCGACTCTAAATAATTGCGATCGCTATCCGTCAATTGATTGAGTATATCTGGGTTTAAGGTTTTAATTACCACTTTTTGACCATTGTTATCTTCTGCTAGGTAAGTAATTGCTACCCTTCCCCGTCCTAGCTCTTGTTTTATTTCATACTTAGAATTGTGTAATTGCTGTTGGGGTACCCAAGCCATTTGTTTACGAAGGTAAAAACTAAAGTTTATTTTGACACACGTACACCCATAATTTAATTTTGGTCTAGAACCTCTAAAAATTTAGAATCAACAGATTGTGGATAAGAAAGACTTCAATTCCGAGCAACTCTGAGTCAAACTATAAGAAGAGATAAGTGTCTGTAGCGGTAATAACTTTTTAGGAATTTATCATGAAACAAAATGCAATAGCAAAAGGGGATATACAATTACTGTTAACTTCAGAAGAATATGGCTATTGGTATCGAGAAGCTAAAAGGCTTCAAGAGCGGGGCTATTATGAAGATGCTATTGTTTGTTATGATAAGGCGTTAACTAAAGTTAAAGACCAATACTGGATTTGGTACGATCGAGGTCACATTTTACAGCTTTTAGGACGGTATGAAGAAGCTGTTCGGAGTTTTGAGAAGGCATTAAATATACGTCCTGAAGATTATTGGAGTTGGTATTATCAAGGCTGTATTTTATTAGAAGACTTAGATAAATTTGAAGAAGCGATCGCTAGTTTCGATCGTGCTTTAAAAGTTCGTCCTGGTGACTATTGGGCACTTTTTCGTCGGGGAGATGCCCTACGATATCTTGAACAATATAGTCAGGCTCTTGTAGAATATGATAATGCATTATCTAGCCGTTTAGATGATTACTGGGGCTGGTTTCGTCGAGGAGATGTTTTAAGACATTTAGGTAGATATCAAGAAGCGATTGCAAGTTATGACCAAGCTTTAATAATCAATCCAGGGGATTTCTGGAGTCACTATAAACTAGGTAATATCTTCAGATACCTTCAACGCTATCAAGCTGCGATCGCTAATTATCAAAGAGCAACTCAATTACATCCAGAAGACGAATATGCATGGTATAACTGTGCTTGTTGTGCTGCACGCATTGGCAAACAATCTTTAGCTTTAGAATATCTTCAAGAAGCTTTTAATCTAAATCCTGGGAAACTTTTAAGGGCTGCTAAAATTGATTCTGATTTAGATAATATTCGCAATAGTCAAGAATTTAATGATTTAGTAAGTAAGGTAGTTTTTAATTATAGTGCTACGCTTTGCAGTTAGGATGTTGTTTAAGAAAAACCCCTTATTTAGGGGATTCTCCCCTTTTCCCCCTCCAAATGGTGTGGTTGATTTGCTCGAAAGAGATTTATTAATTAACGTCAGTTCGGGTTAAGGAATTAATTTTGCTTTTAGTGACTGATAAATCGCTCAAACAACGTAATCACGTTTATAAACACTAAAATTAAGCAACGATATAACAATGGTTTCAGCTTATCCCGAACTCAGGTTAATTAAGCTTTAAGTCTTAATTTAGCGATAAAAACTAAGTAAATTTATATATTTTTATCGCGTGCATTTAAAACCTCTCGTTCTTTATACGGTTATGTGAAAAATATTAATTTACCTTGATTATACAGAAATTACTTTAGCTCGATATAATAATTTATCACCTTGACGATAGCCAATATAACGTATTTTTACTATATCTCCAGCTTGTGCGCTTCCTTCTAAAAGCTGATGTTCTTGAGGATTATAAGGAATTTCTGCATTTACTTTGCCAATAACTTGGATATCCCAGTGGTATAAAAGTTTTTCTACAGGTTTCTGTATTAGGGGTACTAAATTAGCTGCACTTAGTTGGGGATTTTCACGTGCTTTTTGAGCTGCTGTAGGAAATTGCAATAATAAGGATTCAATTATTTGTAAAGTTGATTGCTTCCACTCTTGTTGTAATAATTCTTTTTGCTGTTCTAGTTTTTGCTCTAATCTGGAGTATTCTGCTTTTAAAGTAACGATCTCATCTTGTAATAGTTGAGAATTTTTGTTTTCCGAATCCTTTAAATTGATAGGAGCTAAATTGTTAGGAGTTTGATTAGTTTGAGAAACCTCTGAAGAAAAAGTAGCAATTAAATCCGCGATCGCTATTTGTAATGTCGAGGATATTTTCAACAATGTACCCAGACGCATCTCTTCTATTTGTCCCCGTCTGAGTTTGATAATTTGCTGCTTTGATACCTTTGCAGCTGTACTCAGAGCTTTGAAGTTAAATATATTTACAGTCTGCATTAAAGCTTGCAATTGCGGAGTAAAATCTACTGTGTTTTCTTCAGAAGTCACCCTAGTTTACCTATAATCTTAATTGTTATATCATTATTTAAAATCAGTAGAGACGTTCTATAGAACGTCTCTACTTTGTGTTTACTCTTCTAAGAGACTTCTCAACATCCAAGCTGTTTTTTCATGTACCTGCATTCTTTGAGTTAACAAATCAGCAGTAGGTTCGTCATTTACTTCTTCTATTACAGGAAAAATACTTCTAGCGGTTCTAACTACAGCTTCCTGTCCTTCAACAAGTAAACTAATCATCTCTTTTGCTTTGGGAACACCACTTGTTTCGGAAATAGAACTCAACTTTGCATATTCGCTATAAGTTCCCGGAGCAGGATAACCTAAGGCACGAATTCTTTCAGCAATTAAATCCACTGCCATTGCAAGTTCAGTATATTGAGTCTCAAACATTAAATGCAAGGTTTGAAACATTGGACCTGTAACGTTCCAGTGAAAATTGTGGGTTTTCAGATACAAGGTATAAGTATCTGCTAACAAGCGAGATAGACCCTCTGCAATTTTGGCTCTACTATCTTCGTTAATACCGATGTTGACTGGTAATGATTGGTTCATTGAAGTTGCCATAATTTTCCTCTGATTTAGTTATTTAGTAATGGGTAATTGGTGACTTGGGGACTTGGACACTACTTCTTTAAGCTAAATGCATCTTTAACACGCTCCGGGGTGCTTTCCGAATTCTTGCTAAAACGGTTTCTTGTCCTAAACGTTGACAAGCTTCATAACGATGACATCCAGAAAAACCATAGTATTTTCCTTCTACTTCTAAAATGTCTATGGGTTCTTGCTGCCCAATTTCTGCAATAGACTCCATCAAAGCTTGAACTTTTTGTGGGTCGTTACGTCGAGGTAATGGTCGCTTAATTTGATTTAATGGAATTGCTTCTACTCTCATAGGTTAGATTCCTCTTAATTTTATTTATACCTAATTTCAATACCCATGTAATCCTAATAAATAAATCATACTCGTTATGAGTTCGTTTTGCAAGGGGCTGATAAATTAAAAGAAAGCGATCATAATATGGTTAGGTAGCAAAGTACACAGGTCAGCTTTTAGCTAGGTCACACAGGTTAGCTAAAAGCAGTAGTAATATAACGATTACCGTCAAAACTTTACGGTTAGCAGAATTAGGTCTCCATGAAAATTTGGGTTTGTCGTATTTCTTACACTACATTGACAGCATTTTTTTTACTGGGACTGACTGGTACTTCAGTTCCAGCCACAAGTGCTGGAGATACGGAATTAAGGATAGGGGTAGTACAAAGATTTGGAAACGAAGAGAAAGATAAGCTATGGTTAGAACCTGTTGAGGGAGATCGCTTAAGCCTTAAGTTTAAGTCTAATGGTCAGGAGCAAACTATAGTTACTGCTAATCCTGTGAGGTTAGAAGTAAATATGGCGAATTTGTCAGAGACTATGGTAGATGAACGAGTAGTTTTAGGTACTTTTCGTACCTTTGAAACTGCCGAAGATAGTGCTAAAAAATGGCGCAAGCAAGGTATAGAGGTGGAAATTGCTCAACCAGAACGTTGGCAGGTATGGGCAAAGCGGGAAGTGTATAACACTCCTTTGCTACGTCGCTTACTTTTAGAGAATGTTAAGAAGTCTGGCAAGAAAACAGCGTATATTGATACAAAAGTTACTAATAAAATACCATTAGTTAGTTGGGTTAAAGATAATATTCGCTATAACCGCAGTCATATAGAAATTAGTAGCTCTAAAAACTTAATTCGTGTCAAGAAAAGTGAAAACTCTCAGAAAGGACGTGTTTATCCTGGTGAGTTACAGATACAACCTAATGCTTATGGGAATTACACTTTAGTCAATGAAGTTGCTCTAGAAAAGTATTTGCGTGGTGTTGTTCCCTATGAAATTGGCAGCTTTGCTCCCACCGCAGCTTTAGAGACCCAGGCTATTATTGCTCGTACTTATGTTTTAAGGAATCTACATAGATTTGCGGTGGATAACTATCAGCTATGTGCTGATACTCACTGTCAAGTTTACTTCGGAATTACTGGTGCAACCCCTACCACAGATAAAGCGATCGCAGCCACTAAGGGTATGGTATTGACTTATGAAAATGAGTTAGTTGACACCCTTTATTCTTCCACAACAGGGGGCGTAACTGCTGCATTTAGCGATGTTTGGAATGGTAAAGACCGTCCTTATCTAAAACCAATTATTGATGCACCCAGTCAGGTTTGGAATTTAAGCGGACAGAATTTATCAGATGAGGATAACTTCCAACGTTTTATTAGTTTGAAAGAGGGATTTAATGAAAGTGAACAAAAATGGTTTCGCTGGCGCAGAGAAACTAGTATAGAAGATATCACCAAAGGATTACAAAAATTTCTGAAAGTAAAAAATAGCCCTTTTGCGAAGTTCAAAACCGTCAAAGATATCAAAGTCGTCGAACGTAGTGTTGGGGGACGAATTCTGAAACTAGCGGTTGAAACTGATATCGGTACCTTTCATCTCTACAAAGATGAAGTACGTAGTGCTTTCGCTGCACCTATTAGTACACTTTTCTACTTACAACCTTTGAATAAAGGTAAACCAGGGATTTGGGGATACGCTTTTATCGGTGGTGGGTTTGGACATGGAGTGGGGTTAAGTCAAATAGGAGCGCAAAATCTGGCTCAATTAGGTTGGGATAATGCTAGAATCCTCGAATTTTACTATCCAAAAACTACATTACAAAAGTTAACACCAGAATTGAAAGCTTCAATTTCAGGAGAAAGTTAGTTTTTAGTTTTTTGAAGTTTTTTTAACTTAATTATTTGGTGAAACAGTTGCTATTAACCATGAGATGACGTTAAAATCTGTAAGCTTTGGGCTAGGTTGTTACTGCTATTGTTCGTAACTCCTCATCAAAACCAATCAACCCCACTTTTTACTGAGCCATTCTGGGGTTAAAATTTTGGGTTAGACTTCGAGTTTAAGCTAAAGTTTATGAATGCGAAAAAAGATTCACTAAAATTCACAATGGCTAAACGCATACAGTTAGTTTTAAATCAAGATGTCAGTAAACTAGGAAAATTAGGCGACTTAGTAGAAGTTGCTCCTGGTTATGCTCGTAATTATCTACTTCCTCAAAACTTAGCAACTTTTGTAACTCCTGGGATTCTCAGACAGGTAGAACGTCGTCGGGAACTAGAACGTCAGCGTCAATTAGAACTTAAACAACAGGCTGAAGAGCAAAAAGCTACGATTGAAAAGGCTGGTACTTTCCAAATCGCTAAGCAGGTTGGTGAAGCTCAAGCAATCTTCGGTACAGTTACAACTCAAGATGTTGCTGATGTCATTCAAAGTACAGCTGGGGTAGAAATTGATAAACGTGGTATCACTATTCCCGATATTAGCAGCACTGGTACCTATGAAGCAGAAATTAAACTGCACTCAGACATTACCGTAAAGGTTAACATCGAAGTCATATCTAATGAGTCTAATGAGTAGCTATTAGCTCTTAGCTTTTTTGGGTGGATAAATAATTCCATTCAAATAATCTAATCAGCTTGTCGCTAATGGTAGTGCATAATCACTCCGGTCGTATTGATTTGTGGTTTATTTTTTTACGATTAATATTTTTTAAATTAAAAGACGTTGTATTGCAGCGTCTTTTAATTTATTTAATTAAGGGGAAGATGGGAAGACCAAAACAATTCCTGCATAATCAGATATTTGCTATGGGAGGATTTTGCTACAAAATTAAAGAATAAGATTGGGAGATGGAGAATAGTTTCCAAGTCAACCATCACCCATTACCAATTACCAATTACCAAAATTATGAGTGACGAACTAAGCTTTCAGGGTAACGGTAGCGATCGCTTACCACCTCAGAATATTGAAGCTGAGGAGGCAATTTTAGGTGGTATATTATTAGACCCAGAGGCAATCAGTAGAATAAGTGATATCTTGGTATCGGAAGCCTTTTATATTAACGCTCACAAAACTATATATGAGGCTGGGTTACGCTTAAATACTCAGGGTAAACCTACAGATTTACTTACTGTTACTAGTTGGTTGGTTGATAATGACTTATTACAGCATATTGGTGGTAGAAATAAGTTAGCTTCCTTGGTGGATAGAACTGTATCGGCTGTTAATATTGATTCATTAGCACGACTGGTAATGGAAAAATACCAACGTCGTCAACTAATTAAGGCTGGAAATGAAATTGTACAACTTGGTTATGAAACACAGACGGAATTACCAATTGTTTTAGATAAAGCGGAACAGAAAGTTTTTGCAATATCACAAGAGCGATCGCAGTCGGGGTTGGTTCATATTTCTGATACTCTAGTCAACACTTTTCAGGAAATAGAGGAACGTCATGAGAATGTTTCCCTTCCGGGGGTTGCTAGCGGTTTTTATGATTTAGATGCAATGACAAGCGGTTTTCAGCGTTCCGATCTAGTTATTGTGGCAGCTCGTCCATCAATGGGGAAGACAGCTTTCTGTTTGAATATAGCGAATTATGTAACTGCTACTGATAAGTTACCAGTTGCAATGTTTAGTTTAGAGATGTCTCAAGAGCAGCTAGTACAAAGATTACTTGCTAGTGAAGCACAAATTGAAAGTACTTATTTGCGTAGCGGACGTATTAGTCAAACTCAATGGGAACCTTTAATGAGTGCTATTGGTTCACTCTCAAATATGCCCCTATATATTGATGATACTGCTAATATTACTGTTACAGAAATGCGTTCTCAAGCGCGACGTTTACAAGCGGAAATTGGCTCAGATTTAGGATTGATCGTCATTGATTATTTGCAGTTGATGGATACTGCTGGTGATAATCGGGTTCAGGAATTAGCAAAAATTACTCGTGGTTTGAAAGGTCTAGCGCGGGAATTAAGTGTTCCCATAATTGCACTTTCTCAGTTAAGTAGGGGAGTGGAAGCAAGAACTAACAAACGTCCCATGCTATCGGATTTACGGGAAAGTGGAAGTATAGAACAGGATGCTGATTTAGTCATCATGCTCTATAGGGATGAATATTATAATAGCGATACTCCTGACCGAGGTATTGCTGAGATTAATGTGGTTAAACATAGAAATGGTCCGACTGGAACTGTGAAGTTATTATTTGAACCACAGTTAACTAGATTTAAGAATTTTGCTCGGGGTGGTGGTAGTAATTATTAATGGGTAATTAATTGGTAATTGGTAATTGGTAATATAAAACTACTAAAGAATGCGAGTTAAATAAAATACAAATGTAGCGTGCTCTTAGCGCAGTGTAACCCATCATTCTAAGCTAAATATAAATTGCAAGTTATTAAATTTACGTTCCTAAAAAAGTTTTTTCAATGACTCTAGTCTATATTTCAACTCCAATTTGGGTAAATAGTTTGTTCGTGTCACCCAAAGTACTCTTTCCCAACCTTGGGGTACTGTCAATCTTTGCTTTAAGCTTTGTAATACTTCTTTGTTTCCGTAACTTAGAAGGAATGCTTTGCTAAATAAGATTGCTTCTGATTCTTGTAAGCGTCCCAAGGTATCTAAAATAAATACCAATAAATCATCAGCATGACGTTCTGTAGCTGTTAAACCAGGTTCGTGTTTGGTTTCAAAGTCAATTAAATAAGCCCTATTAGTACTTTCGTCATATAGTACATTAGCTAAATGGGGATCTCCATGAGACCAAAAGTTTTGGGTGTGATAACACCCTTGGGGTTGCGATCGCTTGTGCTGGGTATCTTTACACCATAAGCGATCGCACCATAAACTATGAACTCGACGAAATTCTAAACCAGCAGCACGAAACATTTCTTCAGATAAGCTAGTATTTAAGGAAGTGTATTGGCTATCAGATAAGCGACTTAATAAGCTTTTTCCGGGTATTGTTTCCACCCAAAAACCCCGTTGACCAAAACTATCTGCTGCTATTTCATCACCATAGAGCAAACGAAAACAATGTAACTCCCATTCCCACCATTCTCTACAGTTGGGAAACATAATAATACGACTCTGGGAAAGACGAAGAAAAATATTTCCCAAAGCAATAATTCCATCCATCAGAGGACGACGCTGTTTTACCCAAACGATTTTACCTGCTTTCTGGGTTTGGGAAACAGCATTGATTCTAACTGTATCAATTAATTTTCCTACTATAAAGGATGCTTCTGAATTGGTTTTGAAATTAGAGTTTGATTTGTTTTCCAATTTGGGTTTGTAATTGTAAATTTTAAATAACTATTAAATCCTAAATTATATAGATGTGCAAAGTTATATTGATGAGCAATCTCATTAAAACTTTAGCTGTAACCATATTATATATAGTTTCATAAAATTAATTAAAGGATATATGGTATTGAAGCTATTTTTGATGATATGAGAAATAAAAAAAAGAGTTATTTGCTATTTAAAAGAAATATTAAAAAATATAGAAAGCTATATATTAAAGCAAGAATACTTGAAGTAATCTGATAAATTTGTGTTACAAGTCTATATTCACACTACGTTGGTTTTATATATTTTTTGATCAACCTGTATCATTTGAATTATTTGTATTTTCGACATCTTAAAAATGTCTAACTGTGTAATGCTCGTTGATAACTTAAATCACCTTGCAACTAAGACAATCCCCACTGTAATACAAAAAATACCAACTGCATCCCGAACGCTAATTGCATCCCTTAGAATTAACCATGCTGTTAAACAAATTGCAACATATCGCATAGCTGAGATAGAACTAGCTTCAAATAAGGGATGTTTGGAGACTACAATCATCCATAGTACTGCTGAAGCTCCCCAGGATACCCAAGCTGATAAACCCCACCAGGAAATTGCACTCGACCATAAACTTTTAGCTGTTTGGGATTCTGAGGTACCAACCGCTAATTTTAAAGCTACATGACCGTAAACGCTACTGGCGAAGAAGAGACACCATACTAAAATAGTTTGAATATTATTGAGAATATTAGCTAATAGATTTTGCATACAATTACCTCCCGGGGACAGTTCCATCGTATTGGTAGTGTATCCCCCATGCCGCGACTTACTAGTAATGTGGCATCATTTAATGTAAATCGTCTGCCATTCCAACGATAAAACCAAGCTCCGGGATAAAATAAACCTTGATTTTCTGACAATATACACTGACAACCGTGTAAATGTCCTGCAAATATCAGCTTGTAACCTACATTTACAGCGTCTGAGAAAATTATCGGGTTATGAGCGCAAAGTATTTTAAGGTTTGATGGTGGTATGTCTGGATGAATATATCCATCTATTCGGAGAGTTTTGCGAGCGATCGCACTATTTACACAATTCTTATTTTGCTCTTGTATTGGGGATATTTCCAAAAATACAGATTCATCTTCTAACCATTGACCGTTACCTAAAAGTACAGCTTCTCTTACTTTTGGTAAACCTAACCATTGGTCATGATTTCCAGAAATTGCCCAAACCTGAGTAAGTTTACTTAATTTTGTGACACAGAATTGTAAAAAAGATATCCCATGAGGAAAGTCTACTAGGTCTCCTCCTAGTAACACTAAATCTGGTTTAGTTTCCTTTGTAGCTGCAATTAGCTGATTAATTGCTCCCAGAGAACCTTCCCCAGCAAAGTGTAAATCGCTAGCAAATAATAACTTGTAAGATTGACCCCCAAGTCCTAAATTTACAGATTCATGACGGACGTAAAGTGGTGCAGAAGAGCCAATTTCTAGGGGATATTTGGGTTTTTCTTGGTATGTAAGTAAATCAGATTGCTTCAGCATTGATTTCTAAGGTAGTTGGCACTGATGTTTCTTGAAGTAATTTTTCATACCATAAAACCACTGCTAAACATCCCAAACACCAACAACGAATAAAACCTTTTCCTAAAAAACCACCAAAAATCATCACTAATGCTAATACCATAACAATTTTCATTGCGGGTATAGTACCACCAGCTTTTTTTGTCCACCGAAGACTGTCCCGAAATGGATGATGAGAACCATCAAGAACAATGGGAAATAAAAATACCATCTGTACTTCCACTGCGTAAAAGGCGGGAATACAAAGTAATATGGCAGGGTAAATCTTTGTCCAAATAGCGATACCTATTACTAACAAGGCTGCTGTGGAAGCAAGGATATACTTAGTAATTCCCAAGACTTGTAACTTTGATGGTGCTGAAACTGGCTTTGTCTTACGTAATTCTGACAGGGCTAAGGCCATCCATTCACCACCACTAACAAAACCATTCCGCCAAGCATTTTGAGCAGTTTCTGATAGTTGTGATGCAGGTGAATTGTACATTTTATCAGCTTCATCTAACAGGCTTGATGCATTTATAGAACCATTTACCGAATCAAGCATAAGCACCTCCCTGTACAAAACACCAGTGTGCCCAAGATAACCAAGCCAAAGCATTCCCAAATACTAATAGTCGATGCATTGCAGTTTCCCAAGGTTTGCAACGACGATGAAAAATAAACTCGTCATAACAAATCAGAACTGTCATGTATAGAACTACCAAAATTACGGGAATTAACAGGATTTCTGGCTTTTGAATCAAAGACGCGATCGCCATTAATATAAATAAGGGTACTCCACCTGCAAGGGCGAATAATTCGTATTTTCTTTCTTTTTCACCAACTATTCTCAAACCCTGTCGATGGTAAATCCAATCTATGACACCACCGATGGTGGCAGATATACCGAAAATAGTAATTGTCCAAAACTGCCAAGGATAATTAGATAGATGGTGTAACCAAGGGAATCTGGAGTCATTCCACAGTAATGCAAGTCCTATGTAGAATGTGATGCCCGGTATAAAAAGTGCAACAAGACTTTTCATAAAAAATCAGAGAGAACTTATAGAAAAATTATGAAAACACTCCACAGTGTAGCTCATATTTTTTATTTTCAACAATTTTTACCTATTTTGTCACCAGCCTTAACTTGTATTTCTAAATCATTTGTAGAGTCTATAATTAAATCTTTATCAAACTTAATAATTCCTGTCTCAAATAGTAATATTATTGTAGAACCACCATATTTAAAGTAACCCTTTTCTTGTCCTTTATAGACTTTCCCCGGTACGAAAGTTTGAATAATTGTACCAATACAAAATGCACCAACCTCAATATAAATAATGTGTCCTGAGTTGTTGGAATGAAATTCTGTAAGAACTCTTTTATTGCGACAATATATATCTGGTACGGTGGCTAAAGCAATGGGATTAACTGAATGGTATTTCCCTTTAATTTTTCTAGTATTGAGTGCAAAACCATCATCAATAAAATGGAAGCGATGATAATCAGATGGTGAAAGACGAATAACTAGTGCAGAACCATTTTGATATAAATTTGCTATTTTTGTATTATCCAAAATTTCTGCGATCGCAATATGTTTTCCTTTGACTGGAATTGAATTTATTATACCTAAATCTGGGTAAACGATAATCTTACCATCAGCAGGGGCAATTAAGATATTTTCTGGTTTCTTAAAGTCTCGGGCACCAACTCTTAAACGACGGCTAAAAAAAGCATTAAAATTAGGATAATCCGAGATTGGTAACTCGATTTCCTCCAAATTAATTTTGTATTTACCAGCAAATTTTTCTATATTCTTACAACTTCCTTTGCTATCTTGCCATTTACTATGTAACCAGCAGATTACAGCGTGATTTAGAATTAAATTAAATATTTTTAAAATTAAAGGATTTTCATATAAATAGCGCAAACCTGCTTCCATGAAAATAGTTTCAGCGATAATTTTACCAGAATCTCGTTGTCTATACTGTACTTGAATAGATTTATTATTAGATTGATTATTAGATTCTTCAGCAAAGTTATTCATAGACTATGCAATTGCTTGATGAAAATTTAGCTATTTTAGCCATTGACAATCGACTTTAGTATTTAAATTAAGTGGATATAAAGATTTTTATCGGGTACATATTTATATTGAAAATTCAAATTTACGATAACTACGATGGAGCGATCGCTCTTATTACATTTAGAGGATTTATTTGTCTTACTCTATATAATTAGCTTATTCGTATCATATGATTATTTCCACATCAATCTATTTAAGTAGGAAGGCATAATTATTTATAATATATGATTTTACCAAGCATGAAACTCTTTGACAG
>JBCCDM010000036.1:0-23016 GCA_039030795.1 Cyanobacteria bacterium P01_A01_bin.84 | reverse complement strand
TTCATTAACTTATAGAAATTATAGAAATTACAAAAATAATATATTTGTAAGGGTAGTTTACATAACTGTACAGATAAAGACTGTAGGGTAAAAAGCATTGTAGCCTCACGTACCGACGAATAGTTATATATATTATGGTAATTCCTAATTTAATTACTCAATTAGTTAATTAATTAAAATAAAGTGACCCACACAACTTGGGCAAATAACATAATTTGCCATATTATTTTATGTGTTTAACTTTTTGACAACCTGTTTACTAGAATACCAAAATGATAAAGCGAGTTTTGCGCTGGTTAATTTTAGCCGGAACCCTTGGTTTCGTGACTAAAACCTTAATAGAGAATTGGGGAAAAGTTGGTGACAGAATAGAACAAATTAATAGCGCAGAATGGGCTATTCTAGCGATCGCAACAGGAGTGACTTTACTTGCACATATTTGGGCTGGATGGGTATGGACTTGGATTTTACGAGACTTAAATCAAAAAATAAATACGTCTCGTTTTATTCAAATTTATTTACAAACAAATATTGCTAAATATATTCCAGGTAATATTTGGCATTATTACGGTAGAATCATAGCAGCTAAAAATGCCAGAATCTCTACTAGTATCTCAACTCTAAGCGTTCTTTTAGAACCTTTACTGATGGCTGCTGCTGCTTTAATTATTGTACTTGTGAGCAGTCAATTGAGTGTTACCAATACTCCGATTATTTTGAGACTGGGGCAGCTTCTGGGTTTAATAATAGTACTACTTATTATTCACCCGTGGTTTCTTAATCCAGCAGTTGTTTACTTACAACGTCTGAAAATTAAAAAAAAGTCTTACGGTGGGAGTATATCTAATTCTATAACTAGTGTTCGTCGCTATCCTGCTATCCCATTGTTAGGAGAAATAGGTTTTATCCTGTTGCGTAGTACTGGATTTATTTTAACGATCTATGCTTTAGCTCCCTTAAATCTTTACCAGATTCCATCATTGATTGGTGCTTTTAGCTTTGCTTGGTTAGTAGGTTTGGTAGTACCTGGGGCACCTGGAGGTTTAGGAGTATTTGAAGCGATCGCAATATTCATTCTTAAAAACAGCTTCTTCACAGCTAGCTTACCTGACGATCTAATTATTACTACTACTTTGATGTATCGCTTAATCAGTATTTTATCCGAAAGTGCTGGCGCTGGCTTATCTTGGCTGGATGAAAAAATCCTAAAATAAACAGGATCTAGGAACATCTACTAAATTTTTACCTTGTTTACTAATTTTCATTAAACTTCAGTTGGGAAAATACTCTATAAGCATCCAAATCTTTTTGAGATTGACATTGAGAATCAGCTTTTGACATTTTTATTAAATTGTATTCTACGTTATCAGCATAAATCGCAAATGTAATATTAAAAATTTCAATGAAACTGACAAAGGATTTACACTCAATTTCTGAATAATCTTTATAATAATTAATTAAATTAGCAATTCTCATTTCTAAATGACTGCGAGAATTATGACAAATTAAAATTATCTTTAGCAAAATAATTACTAAAGTTAATGAATGACCTTGAGAGATTAAACTTTCAAATGCAGGAGAAGGTTTATTACCATTGTCGCTAGTGAGAAAATTAATCACCTTCGTACAAGCTCTCAAAATTAATTCTTTATTGACAATAATTTCGTGATGTTCTGGTCTCCATAACAAAATTTTATCAGATAAATATTTCTTTAGCTTTTTGATATTATCTGTTTCTTTAACTGAATAAATTAAATACTTTTGCAAACTATATTTGAATTCTAAAAAAGTTTGATTTTGGATTTGTTTAATAAAAATATTCGCTAAATTACCATAGCTAAATACTCCCCTCTTTAAAACAATGGTTTTGATTAAGTGTAAAACATTATCTCCAAAAATAGAGGGATTATTATAACGTGTAATATGAGATTTACTAGACTGAGAACGAGCAATATACATTGCTAACTCAAACTTAAACTTATTTTTAAGCTTCCTAGATAGTTTTCTAGCTGCTTCTTGCTGCTCTAATGGATTATCTTTATCTAAAGATTGAGCAACTAGTAAATAAGCACTATAACGATATACCCAATTTCCCTGAACATTTTCTTGATGCTTGCGAGCAAATAAAGTTAGTTCCTGATAATCTTCACTTTCAATAAAATTATCTAACCAAGTTCTAAAAACATTTCCAGAATAACTATAATCATTTTGAATTAGTTTATACTCAGTAAATAAATCTACTAAGTTTTGGATATAAATATATTTTCTATTACTTTCCCAATTATTAATTAAGATGTAAGAACATCGCTTAATAGTATAACGAAACTCTAGCTCATTACTACCAAGCAATATTTTATATATACCCGAAGAAGTATTTGGTTTACTTGATATTAAAGAATCTATAAATAAACTTTTAAATTTCTTTAAAGCATTTTCAGGAGAATCATTCTTGACAATATCTATCAATGAATTATAAATATTTTCTTGGGCGGCTTGAATCCTTAAAATTTTACGCTTGGAGTAAGGAAGATGCTGAGAAACCTGATTAATTGGGAAACTATTAGCGCCCATTTTAACTCTTTAAACCTAAATCTTTGTTATTTATACTTATTTGTTCTCAGATTAACCTTTGCTCAGAGTAAGTATCAATATATTCTTCTATAGCTTTGGTATTTTTTACAGAATTTTGATAAAGCAACTGTAAAATTACTCAACTCTTAACTTGCACATTTTACAACTCTCATATATCAAGGGTTTTAGAATTTACCGAAAAATGTATAAGTTTCATTCGTTGCAAGGTGGAATTAAATTTTGCAGAAGGAATTTTGAATTTCCACCTTGTGGGTCACTCAAATCTTGCACCTATTAAGTATAAATAGTCAAACCCTCTTTGGAGGAATCCTAGAATTGCAGTCTGTGTAACGGTTAGTATCTGTGGGGCAGTACCTGCCTCAGTAAATACCTTAGTTGGGAATCTTTACAACAAATTAGGCGATCGCCGATAACCCATCAAAATCAATATGGAAATATCAGTATCGCCAATGAAAAACTATCAGATTAGTACTTTTGAAAATATTTTAAAGATAAATTATGGGGGTGGAGGGACTTGAACCCTCACGACCTTTTACGGTCAACGGATTTTCATTCTCCCGTAGCTTTCGCTACTGCCATCTCTCAAAAAATTGTGATTGGCTTTGAGAATTGGACTCTCTCTTTACCCTCGACTTAACGTTAGGGTAGCTCCCGTCGAGTCTCTGCACCTTCCAAAAGATTTTTATTAAAAATAAAAATTTTGGCTTGGCTCAGGATTGCCATATCTTTAAACTAGATTTAGGTTTCCCTGAATTTGAGAGCTTACACTTAAAAAATTTCTTCTTTAAGGCTCAATTTTCTTAAGTCCGTAGCGTCTACCATTCCGCCACACCCCCACGACATAAGAATCGCAGGCTGTTAATTTAGGGATTTGTAAAACCCCCTCATATATTCCACCATTAAATGTGTTTTTTGTCCAATAAAATTAGGTTTTTTTTGAATTTTTTTTGAAATGACCCAAATTTGGTTGTTGCTAAGCCAGTAAACATCGCGATATCAGCTAATTCTAGAACAGTCTTCCTGGAGTTGAAAATTACTACTATGATAGAAGGTGCATTCACAATGACACATCTTAAAATTCTGGAAGAACCGATGGTTGTAGCTTTACTGTATTTAGTTCTAGCCGGAGCTTATCTGTTAGTTATACCAGCAGCTATTTTGTTTTACTTAAACCTGCGCTGGTATGTAGCAAGTTCTCTAGAGCGAGCTTTTATGTATTTTTTAGTCTTTTTCTTTTTCCCAGGCTTGTTACTGTTGTCACCAATTGTTAACTTGAGACCTCGGAAGCGGCAAATTGAAGGTTAATTAAATAGAGTTAGGTCATAAAAGAAATGCGACGCATTGATGCTTTGGGGATAGGTTTTGGTATTTTTATTGCAGGAGGGCTAGCTTATATTGCATTGCAATTCATTGGATTAAGTGATTTGCAAGCTGGTGTATGGAGCCAAGTTTTTCTAGTTTGTGCCTTAATTGGTTGGGTATCGACCTATATGTTTCGTGCTGTAGGGAAAAACATGACTTACCATAAGCAGAGGGAAAAATATGAGGAAAAATTTTTCCAAAAACGATTAGAAGAACTCTCTGCCGAAGAATTAGCTCAAATCCAGGCACAAATTGAAAAGGAAAAGGGCGATCGAGTTTAATTTATGATGGTTTATTGGTGGCTAAATTGTAAAAGTTTTGTCAGTTTCATAACTAATGGCAAAATCATTGACAATGACCGACAACTAGATACCATATAACCTGATGAGTGCGATTTCCCAACGCTTTGAAACTCTTTCCCACAAATCTCAATGTGCCCTTATTCCTTTTATTACCGCAGGAGACCCCGATTTAGAGACGACAGCAAAAGCTCTACAGGTCTTAGATAATAATGGTGCGGATATTATTGAGTTAGGAGTACCATATTCCGACCCCTTAGCTGATGGACCTGTAATTCAGGCTGCTGCAACTCGCGCTCTGGAAAAAGGAACAACTCTGGAGCAAGTATTAAAAATGCTTGTAACTACAATTCCTCAATTAAAAGCGCCGATAGTTTTATTTGCCTACTACAATCTGATTTTACATAGGGGCACTGAAAATTTTCTCGATCGAGTTGCTGCTGTGGGTATATCAGGTCTGGTAGTGCCAGATTTACCCTTAGAAGAAGCTACAAGCTTACTGGAAAGGGCAGCACAAAGAAATATTGATTTGATTTTGTTAATAGCCCCGACTAGTTCTCCCGAACGGATGCAATCCATTGCTGAACGTTCTGGGGGATTTATTTATTTGGTGAGCGTTACTGGTGTAACTGGGGTGCGATCGCAAATTGAATTGCGTGTGTCCGATCTAATTAGTCACATTCGTAGTATTACAAATAAACCAATTGGTGTCGGATTTGGTATTTCTGGACCAGAACAAGCCAGTCAAATTAAACAATGGGGTGCAAATGCTGTTATAGTTGGCAGTGCTTTTGTTAAACGTTTAGCAGAAGGTTCTCCAGAAGAAGCCCTCAAGAAGGTAGGTGATTTTTGTCAAACTCTTAAATCTGCCATTAACTAAGCAGATATTGCTTTTTGGGGCACGGGGGTGTGCTTTGCTCCGGTGCCTCGACTGATATCTATACCATAGATTTTCTCTAGTGTTAAGAGAGTACTCATTAGTGTCAACTTAATGCCCAAATTCTTATATATTCTCGTTTCCAGTTTCTAACCATAAATCAATTCCGGCAGCCAGCTATCTACAGTTGAAGAACCTACTACTAGCCTAGGAAACTACATTCCAAAGCTAGGATATTTGGGAAAAACTGGTTTACAAGGTTTAAGGGTTTTAGGTTTTAGGTTTTAGCTCTCATATTACGTCCCCTTGAAGACTTACGATAAAATTAACACCGAGATTTTGAAATACAAGAACTCTAACAATTTTATATCGTAAGTGATTTACCGGACTTTGTATCACTGATTAGTTGAGATCAATCAAAAGTGCTAAAACCAGCTATAACACTACACTTTGTGGTTAGGACGTTTTTCAATAATAAAGAATTGGGGGATTCTCCCCCTTTCACCCCGATTGAGCAGACGTGAAGTCCCCCAAACCCCTTCCAGATAAGAAGTATTCAGATGTAATAATATATCCTGGTAGCGCCATAATACCCTATTACACTCAGCAATACTCCGATTGTCCGAAAGATTATTACAAGCATTTGACAATTTTGTAACAAATAACTGGCAACTGTTAAAAATTGGTATTAAAATCAGCATGACCTAACAATTGATGAAACCAGAAGGGTAAATAAAAAACTAGAGCAGTAAATTTTTGATGCCTTTCTTAGTAGACAATTTATACAGATATGCTATTGAATATATAAGATGAATTACGAAGTGCTACTGTCCTAAGTAAAATTACTACTCTTTAGTTACAACTATATATATTGAAACAGTAAATGTAATTTAATCTCTTTAGTGTGAGGAAGTATGTATGTCAAATTATTTATGGAATTTAGTATTTAAGGAGCAAAGGCGATGAGTGAAAGTATGGCATTTATCGGTGGTGTTGCTGTCGCAGGTTTAGCAGCGCTTTTATTGCTCAAAGGTACTAATAATCCAGTACAATCCTTTGCTGTTCCATCCCAGATTCAACAACCACAGGTCGTAGCACCTCCAGCATTGCCACAGCAAGGTCAGTATCCTTTTCCTGCACAAAATCAACCAGCAGTTTCTAGAATCAATAGTGATTCACCATTGCGCACTGATATGGAGCGACTAAAGCTTCAACTCAACGATTTACAGAAAACAAACGATCAACTCAAAAATCAGAATCAGCAGTTGCAGACACAATTGCAAAATAACTATCAGCAGCAAATTAACGCACTCAGCGCTCAAAATAGCCAAGCTTCTTCCCCCCAGTCAGCATTAACAACAAATCAGCCTTGGTGGTCATCTGGTATTGTTTGGGCTGTAGGAGGAGTGATTGTTACTGTGGGTGGGGGAATTGTAGTAGCTGGTATATCTGCTTTATTTTCTCAAAAACAAAGACCTACTCGAACAGTTCAAGTAATTCATCCATACAACAGTCCTGTGGCTACACCTATTGGACCTGTTAGACGTGCAGAATTTTTACCCCCCAGGGCAGAATCTAGAAGAGTAGAATCTTCTGAATATGAAGATATGTATTAAACAATATTCTGAGAAAAATAATAACAAATCATTATAGATATATGTAGGGTGGTGTTAATAGTAACTTAGCCTACACTGTTATTATGTTTTTTTGCTTTTCTCACAAACTTTGACTTAACAAATATTTATGTAACTGACTGGGGTCTCCTTCTCCTCCGTTTAACTTTGGAGAGGGAAAGGAAATTCTGGTTTTTTATTCCTTGAGACTGGCTCTTAGTATAGAAAAATTAAATGGTTTACATCAAGTATCTACAGGTACTCTAATTAACCTTAGTTAGGGTTAAGGATGTTTCCCTAACTGCGATTGCCTATGGCACGTACATATTTGCCATCCCTGAAAAACATAAATACGTTGCATATACCAAAATCAAGTAGTCACATAATAAGGGTTTAAGCTTATCCCAAACAATGGTTAATTAAATTCCTTGGTGATGATATGGTAACTTTGACACTCCTCAGCCTAAAAGCATGAGGATTATTTGTCTTTCCCAGACCGGGTAAGAGGTTCCCAAACCGGTCAAGAGTAAGATAGGTTTGCGCCTAAAACACTACTAGCTAAATCTCCAGAAGCCTTGAGATATGTCAAATTAATTATGACATTTTTCTGTTCCCTATTTTCTCTAAAGAAATTTCTAAACTCTACCCTCCGTTTTCCGATATTTCTAGATTAACCATTTTCGACTTAGTTTTTTGAGGAGGGGGAAATTTTTAAAGAGTAAAGTTTAAGGGTGTTGTGTTCCCTTGCCTCTTTACCCTCAGCTGAAAAGCATTACCCAATATAGGGACAAAAGGAATCTAAATTTTCTCTTCTGCTTTCTGCCTTTTTTTATCTATGGTAACGACCACATACTCTAACTGCTTTTGTATCACATATGTTTAATGTATGAGAGTTTATTTAAAATTTTATTCCATATGACTAATAAAAAAATAGTTTTTCCTACGTAAATATACGCTTATAGACTTGGGGATAAAAAAGTGATATAAAACACTTAATGTTGAAGTAATAAATATTCAGTATTGACTGCTTAAATTTCTTAAAAGCTTTCTTGTATGAATAGTTAAAAGGAAATATTAACTTTCTATTGAATAATTTCATGTTATTTATTATAAGTATATTTGCTTATGAAATTATATTGTAATATACATTATTGCAAGTGAAATTATTATTAGATTTGCAACTATTTTAATTAGAAGGCAAGAAAAATACTGAATTTAATTCAATATCCCTGATTGCTTATAGAATAAAAATGAGTAATATTACTGAAGTGTGACCTATAAAGTTTTAGATTCGGTGAAACTGTTTGCTATACAAGTGCCTGTTTGGGTTCAGGGACGCAGTTTAATCGGATTCTAATAGTGTTTGAAATAAACTTTCATCAAGCTCTTCAGAGAAGCTTGGATTTCCAAAGACTTAATTTTAATATTAATTTGCTGAAAAAGAGTTTAGAACTGATAAAGTTGTTAAAGAGATTTCTTTATCGGTATTTAATCATGCAGCCTTATGTGGAGCCTGTAGCTACTTTTCGCTACTCTGTAATTTTTACCATTAGGTAAGTAAGACAGTAATATAAGGTTGCAGAAATTCTTGCTTTGTAACAATTGAAATTACTTAATAGTAATGTTAAGTTACCAAAAATCAACAATCCCTTTTAATAATTCTGATTTTGAGGTATATCTTAATATCTAATTATTTTTAACAGATGAAAACTTGGCGGCAGCATATATATATTCAAAAAATTCCATTGTCTTGACAAACAAAGGTTTGATAATATGCTCAAACTACATGAATGAAAATATTGTAAAGATTGTAAAGGAGATTTTATTAACACTCAGTATTATCAAGATTAAGTAAAGAATTTGTCAATAATTAACTTCGTAATTTTGATGAAATGAGAAGCTAAAGCAGATTAATTAAGGAAGAAATTTTATAAAATTCTTCTGATAGGCTAACGACGGCTTATCTATATTTTGTAACCTTTGTACATTTCAATGTTGATAGTATTACCTACGAGCTTTCCTGTTTAAGTATTGCTTGTGACTGTATTTAGTCGGAAGTGAGATTACAGCATCCCTCTGAAGGTAGAAACTCTACTCATTTTCATCATACGAATTAAATTTTGAGATAACCTATACAGACCAGATAGTAATGTTCTTATTTTTTGCATTCGGAAAACTCAAGTTTATTGAAACAAATAATTTGGCAGCGTTGATTTCCAAATTAGAAAAACATTAATAGTTGAGTATATATCGAACTGCGTAAATATCATAAAAATTGACCTTATCGGCAATTGCTATCTTGCTTGTCGTTGAAGTCTTAAAAAAGACTCTGATAGAAGTCTAAATTCTTAGTAAAACCACGTTATTTTTAAATGCCTTCCAATGATACCTATTATTTCATGGCTGAGGCACAGGAGCCTCTTTTTTAGCTTTTTTTGCTTTGGTATATATACTTATGGAATGATATCTGCTTCTGCCCAAACAGGAGTTATTAATAATACTGCAAATGGAAGAGCGGATAATCTCTCAGACACAATAAATTCTAACGAAGTGGGTTTGAGAGCTTCTCAAGCAGCTTTGGAAGTAATCAAGACCGGCGATCGCGCAGCTGCGGAGCCAGGGGATACAGTTGCATATCGTTTAAGTATAAGAAATTCAGGAGAAGCACCTACTGAGAATGTATCCATAACAGATAGACTGCCTTTGGGATTGAAATTTATCCCTAAATCTATCAGAGGTTTAATAGGGGACAGAACAGTTCCGGTGACTGCTGAAATTAACTCCAACCGTGTAGTAACAATTTCTTCTGAGGTAGGTTTGCAGCCTAATGAAACTCTGAATGTTGTTTATGCAGTAGAGGTGACACCAGATGCTGTGCGGGGTGATGGTAGAAATATTGCCCAAGCCAGCGCTGGTAACTTACGCAGTAACCAAGCTAGTCATCGTTTGCGTATTAGAGCGGGTATTTTGTCAGACTGCGGTACCTTGATTGGTAGAGTATTTGTTGATAAAAACTTTGATGGCGAACAACAACCGAATGAACCAGGAGTGCCAAATGCGGTAATTTTCATGGACGATGGCAATCGTATTGTGACTGATGCCAAAGGCTTATATTCTTTACCCGGAGTTATCTCAGGCTATAGAACCGCAGCACTGGATTTGAGCAGTCTTCCAGGTTATGCACTAGCTCCTAACAAATACTTCATTGAAAGGAATAGTCAATCGCGTCTAGCGAAAGTAGCACCAGGCAACATGGTGCGGATAAATTTTGCAGTAACCCCTGCGTTTTCAGAGGAAAAGCGATGAAAACTAGAAAACTTTATATAAGCTTGGCTCCAGATAAGCTAACTTTATTATCATCACAACAGAAGCAAAATCCATTAATTTGGCGCTTTGCTTGTTCTAGCTCCAGTAAGGTGAGTATATTGTCTGCGATCGCGGCAACTTTATTACCAACGTTTACTAACGCTAAATTTTTGAGTTCCAGTCAAGTTCTGGCTCTCGAAGCAGAAAATAATCGCCAGCAGATTGATGGTTTCGCAAGTAGTAGTGTCAATGTAACGAAAGTACCATTATCAGATGCTATTAAGATACGGGAAAAATTTGAGGAGATATCTTTAAAAAAACAAGCTTCCGATCGTGCTAATATTAGCGCCGAAAATCAATGCTCTCCTCCGGTCTTAAAGTGGCTGCCAGAATGTCCTTTGGATGAGAAGGGGGGTAAAGAATACCAATCTCATTCCCAGCAGTTATTACATAGTGAAAAGATTGACTCTGATAATTTTACTCAAAAATTACACAATCGAAAGCAGATAAGAAAAGCACTTTCGCAACAATCTTCTTCTAAAGGAGATACCGCTAGTCGTCTCCGAAAAATTGCCCGACAACAAAATTTAGACTCCAATTTAGATTTAGATAACAGTCCAACAACCCAAGTTTCAGAAACAGAATTTTTACAAAATGTAAAAGAAGAACCACCAAAGAGTGCATTATCTTGGTTTAGGACACCTAATTCTATAGACATTAATCGGGAAAGTACATCACCGAGGGTAAAGATTTCTGATAGAAAAGGGCAAGTCCAAAAGCAATTTCAGTCAACTCCTGTAATTAATTCCTCTCCAGCCTCTACACAACAACCCATCAGTATAATTAGTTTCGATCCAGAAATTCAGTTGGGACAAAACCAGCCTCAGGCTCCTGGAAGTATTACAAGCACTGAGGAACCAAAGAAAACTAAAAGCCAGTTTAATCTGGATATGTCTCCAGTAGGAAATCCCCAAGTTCAAGCAGATGGGCGTTCTACGATCAAAATACGTGGAGAGATTACTAATAAAGATGGACGAGTTGTTAATGAAGATATTAAAGTAACTCTCACTACCAGTGCCGGTCAATTTATAGGTGCTGACCAAAATAAAGACCAACCTGGATTTCAAGTATTGGCTAGAGGTGGGGAGTTTATTGCAACTTTGCGCTCAGGAATCAAGCCAGGGCAAGTACGAATCCGTGGGGCATTAGATGCTTTTAGGAAACCTTCACCTCAAATTAGAGAAGAAATAGGGACTCTTTCAAATCCTTCATTCCCTCAACAGACAGATACAAATGTTTGGAATAGCTTTGAAAGTAAGCTGATTGAAGCCTATACCCAGGTTGAGTTTACAACCTATTTACGTCCCTCTTTAGTCACAGGAATCATTAATTTTAGAATTGGTGCCAGAGGAACTAACTATTGGGGTAGTCGGAGTGAATTCCTACGTCCGGGAGAAGACGGTACAGAGTTTGACTTGGATGCAGCCGTCTTTGCCACAGGTAAGGTAGGAGATTGGTTATTTACAGGAGCCTATAACAGCGAACGTCCTCTTAATCAAGACTGTGAAGGTAGAAATCGTCTGTTTGGTGGTATTCAATTCTGCGAACAAAAGTATCCGGTTTATGGAGACAGTTCTACTTTTACCTCCACAGCTCCCTCGATAGATAGCGTTTACGCCAAAATAGAACGCTCTTCTAAAACCCCTGGAGCAGAACCAGATTACTTTATGTGGGGGGATTACAGCACCAAAGAATTTTCTAGAGAGTCTCAGTTGTATACTGCTACTTCTCGGCAATTACACGGATTTAAGGGTAACTATAATATTGGCAAACTGCAAGTTACTGGTTTATTTGCGAATAATATCGAGGGCTTTCAGAGAGATACTTTTGTTCCGAATGGTACCAGTGGTAACTATTTCTTATCGAAACGTCTTATAGTCCCTGGAAGTGAAACGGTTTACTTAGAGTCTGAAGAAATCAACCGTCCAGGCACAGTAGTTGAAAGAAAGCAACTATACCGGGGTCAAGATTACGACATAAATTACGACCGAGGAACCCTGTTCTTCCGCCGTCCGATTTTATCTACTGAACTGAGCTCTGGTTTTGGTACAACTTTGGTAAGAAAAGTTGTTGTCAGTTATCAAAACGATGGGGGTAACGATTCTGACCTTTACGGTGGCAGATTGCAATACAATATATCTTCAGATTTACAAAAGAAGACTTTTGTGGCTGCAAGTTACTTGCGTGAAGACCAAGGAGACCAAGATTTTGATTTATTTGGAGCAGATTTTCAAATCTCTTTAGGCGATCGCGGTAAAATTATTGGTGAATTTGCTCGTTCTAATAGCGACCCAATTACAGGGGAGAATCTCAGTGGAAACGCTTACCGTATAGAAGCCTTTGGTAAGATTAGCGATCGCCTGGAAGGATCAGCCTATTATCGTTCTGTAGAGCCAGACTTTAACAACGATGCCACCTTTAGCTTTTTCCCTGGACAGACCCGATTTGGAGCATCTTTATTTGCTAGAGCCAGTAAAAATACTCGCTTCAAAGTTTCCTACGACGTAGAAGAAAACTTTGGTACCGCAGCCACAAATTTAATCAGCTTCTTTGATTTATTCGACCCCCAACCCACAGCACGACCTGGTGAAAGGGTCAATAATGAATTAAGAACATTTCGAGCCGGGATACTACAAAAGTTAGGGAAAGCTGACTTCGGTTTCGAGTACGTTAATCGTTCTCGGGAAGACCGGATTAACGACCGCTTTGACGCGAATGCTGACCAGTTAGTATCCACTTTGAAATACCCATTTACCGATAAACTAGTTTTTCAGGCACAAAATGAGCTAAATTTGGGCAGTAGCGATCCCCTGTATCCCAACCGCACCACATTAGCCCTGGATTGGAAAGCCTATCCGGGGGTAACATTCCGATTAGCACACCAATTTTTCGACCGCAGCGAACTGCTTAGAGGTAATTCTATAACAACTTTGGACACAATTGTTGACCATAAGTTTTCTGAAAATACAGCTTTAACCGGTCGTTACTCAGTTTTGTCAGGATTCAACGGCTTGCAAGGTCAAGGTGCTGTAGGTCTAAATCACGGTTGGGCGATCGCACCGGGACTAAAGGTAAATCTGGGCTATCAATACGTATTTAAAAATATCTTTAACGCCACAGGTACTGGCGAACAATTTCAGCAGTATTATGCAGTCGGTCAAACTGCATCCTCCCTGGGACTGTTTTCTGGTTCAGTTTATAGCGTTGGTTTTGAGTATACTGATAATCCCGACTTGAAAGGTAGTGCTCGCTTTGAGTTTCGAGATGGCGACGAAGGTAACAATACTGTAATATCCCTAGCAGGTGCAGGGAAAATTTCTCCAGCCTTAACGGCTTTGGTACGCTATCAGCAAGCAGGAGAAGCCAATGTTTTTCTACCATCAAATTCATTAAATACTAGTGGGGTACAATTTCAAGAATTAGGCGATACAGCCAATTTAAGAATTGGACTAGCTTACCGCAACCCCAATAATGATAAATTTAACGGCTTACTTAGCTACGAATGGCGACAAAACTTTGACTCTACCATTGAAAATCAAATTATTGGTACCACCGCAACCGGTCACGTTTTTGCTCTAGAAGGAATTTACGCCCCTAACTGGCGATGGGAATTTTATGGTAAATATGCTTTACGTAATGGTGTAACTTACTTAGATGGAGATAGATTTGATGGCTCTGTTAACCTGGCACAACTAAGAACCACATATCGTTTGGGATACCGCAACGATTTAGCAGTAGAAGGACGCTGGATTGGTCAAAATACTAATAGCGGTACCGACTATGATGAATTGGGTTGGGCAGTAGAAACAGGTTACTATTTCACACCAGATTTGCGAGTCGGTGTCGGCTACAGTTTTGGTAGCGTCGATGATAGAGACTTTTCTGGATACCGTTCCCGTGGCGGACTTTACCTAAACGTTAGTCTGAAGTTGAATGAACTCTTCGGCGGTTTTGGATTGCAAAAGCCAGTACCAAGACAACAGCAAGAGTCGGAAATTACTCAAGCAAAGCGCACTCAAACACAATTGAATAGTTCCCAAAATAAATTGATTGAGGATTTACGGAGAAATTCAAAAGAAAAAGAGACGCAACAAACAAGTTTTTCTTCTAATTATTTATTGACTGACTCATTTAAAGATTCATTTAATAAATTGCCAAATTTTGATATAGATTTCCAGGAATCCGATCAAAAATCGAAAAGTAATTCAAAACTAGCCAAGCTGAAGTTAATTAATAGTCTTAAAAAACAACTCTCAAAAGTGAAAGTGGTGCCATAGGAGTGAGTGAATGTCCAGTTTCAAAGTTTATTGTCAACAACCAAGGGCAAGAAACTGGGGAAATAAAATTATAAGCTTATCTAGTTCTTATTTCCCAGTTTCTTATTTTTTACCTGTTAGTTTAAGCTTAAGCGTAAGTGTCTGTTTGCTAAACATGACAACCGCATCTGCTCAAGAAACAGATAAGCAAAATACTCAAAGTTCTCCCATCTCCAGTTCGATCGTTATTGTTAACAGCAACCAAGATGGTGAAATTCAAGCCGACGCTGAATTAACACTTAGAGAAGCCATTGAAATTGTCAATGGAAAACTACCTGTAGAGCAATTAAGTACTTCAGAACAAGCATTAATCAAGCCTACTGAGAACACAGGTGGTTCCCGGATTGAATTTAATTTGCCGCCAAATAATACAACTATTCAATTACAAGAACAGTTACCAGATTTAGCTGCACCGGGTTTAACTATTGATGGTACCACCCAAACCGGCTACGATCCCAATCAAACTACCACCGCTGAAATTGCCATTCCCACTCCCGTAGTCTCTGTCACCCCGGCAGATAAAAAGGAAATATTTCGTGGTTTCACAGTAGTTGCAGATAATATAACTATTCGTGGTTTAAGTATTTACGGATTTAACGCTAGTCCAATAAAACAACAATTAGGAAACTTATTAATTTATGACGGGGTTCCGAAACCGGTAACTTTGACAACTCCACCCGGAGATATAGTCATAGCACATCGTTTGCCCCCTCCGGATACTAGCCGTCAACGACCACCAAATGATAATTTTCCTTTTTACGAAAGGAATGTACCCCCCAAAAATATCACGATTGAAAATAACTGGCTGGGTATAACTACTGAAGAAAAAGTACCGCAACAAACCTCAGCCTTTGGGGTTTACGTATTCAACTCAAAAGGCGTAAATATTCGCCGCAATCGAATTTACTATCATGAAGGTAGTGCAATTATTACTTCCGTAAGGGCAGAAAATACGGCAGTTACCCAAAATATTATTGTGGGTAACGGTATTGCCGGAATGCCTGATGCACTAAGATTTGAAGGAATTATTACTAATTCTAAAATAGTTGGAAATTTAATTTGTGCTAATGATGGTGCAGGAGTTTACCTATTCAAACCCCAAGGCAATCTGCTACTAGAAAATAATAAAATTAACTATAACGGTAGACGGTTGCGTAGAGCCGCAGTTTATCTTATGGGCAGTAATCATAAAATTCTGGGAAATGAAATTGACCATCAAACCGGACCTGGAGTTGTAGTATCTGCTTTCCCTAAAACCAAGCAAAATGTGATTGAGAATAATAAATTTGCTGCTTTAGAAGGCTTGAGCATCGACCTTAATACCAGACGTAACTTGGGTGTAAGTGACTTTCAGCGCGGAGATGGTCCGAACCCCAGACGTAATTCTCCAAATCGTCGTCGCGATACTGGTAATGCAGCAATTAATGCTCCGGAATTTACATCTCGGACATTTGCCACAAATGGTAGTAGGGTTTCTCTGAGTGGAAAAGCTGATAAAAACACTCAAATTACCATTTATCGGGTCAGCGACTATCAAAGGGGTAAAACAGCAATTTATTCTCCCGGATACGGAGCATTATCCGAGCCACTGACTACAGTTGTAGTAGACGAAAAAGGTAAATTTAACACCACAATTGATAACTTAAAACCGGGAGATTTAATTAGCGCGATCGCAACTAATCCTAAGTATGGGACTTCAGAACCATCTCCGGCAGCATTAATTGGTGATCCCAACACTGAACCCAATCTAAACCCAACTCCTAAACTTAATCCCGTACCAATACCTCAATGTACTTCTAAACCCATACCGCCACCACCTCCCACACCTCCAACAATCATAGAGCCACCACCAAAAGAAATTATCCTGAAAGTACCCCGCAACGTTCACTTTGCCCTAGATAAATCTTTTATAAGTAAACCAAGTGCAGAAGTACTTGATAAAGTGGCAAAAGTATTGAAAGAAATTCCCAGCATTGTTATAGAGATGCAAGGTCATACAGATCCTCGTGCTAGCGATGCGTATAATCAAGCTTTAGGTAGGCGGAGGGCACTATCTGTAAGAAACTATTTATTAAGAAAAGGTATATCTCCCGAAAGAATGACTATTCGTTCCTTTGGAGAATCTCAACGTAAAGTTCCTGACGGTTCAGGAGTCGTTGATTATGCCCGCGATCGCCGAGTAGAAATCATATTTAGAGATGTACGAGGTGTGAAGCTAATAATTGTTGACCAAGAAGAGGATTTACAAATCGAAAGACGCAGAAGATAAATATTCGATCGCATAATTAGTACGATTGGTGCAATTAGTAGAACAAGGAGCAAAATTCTTACTTTTACTTATTTGAAATTGAAATTTAAAAGCAAAATCCAATAACTCATGAGTCAGGGATTCGTCTTACAAAACTCGAGGATAATAGACATCTTACCCAAACTTCCTTTTAGTTATTAACGTCAGTTCGGGTTAAGGAATTAATTTTGCTTTTAGTGACTGATAAATCGCTCAAACAACGTAATCACGTTTATAAACACTAAAATTAAGCAACGATATAACAATGGTTTCAGCTTATCCCGAACTCAGGTTTATTAGTTACTACACGACAGGTAATGGGTAATGGGTAATGGGAATTGGTAATGGTTATTAGCCGTAAAAGCAAATAACAACCAATAACCAACAACAAACAACAAACAGCTTTTAAATTTCCAATCTTTTTAATTCTTATTTTCTGTTGTTTAGGAAACTGATAATGAAAGCCTTATTTAATTATTTACTAGCAAGAACAAAGCGACAGAAGCACAAATTGACAACTTCCTTTTATCCAGTTGTTCGAGGGAAAACAACTCATAGTTCTTATAGTCAAAGTTCTTATAGTCAAATAACTTATCTACAAACGGCACTGTTAACCATATTGTTTACAGTGCCCCAGTTTGTTATATTCGCAGGGGTGAGCGAGAAAAAAACATTCGCTCAGTCTCCCCCTACTAGTTGTCCTGCCGGTACAACTCCTGGAATCTTAAATTGGACTGCCGTTAACGATCGGGCTGGAATTGAAAGTCAAACTCCTTCTATAGAAGATATTACCGCTTCTTTCAGATTTACCGAAGCCGTATCCAATGTCATTGACGAAGAGGAAACCAGAATTATTGGTGGTGTATACGGTGGACTCCCAGGTCCTAACCTACAATTTAATATTGGTGTCGGAGATAGTCCCGCACCTCCAAATGGTACAGCTACTCTGACAATCAATTTTAACCGACCAGTAACTTTAGCATCACCACTGCAACTCTTAGATATCGACCGTAATGGCGAACGAGATGTGGGCTTTGTATACCAAGATACAGTCAGGGTCAGAGCATCGAATGGGAATACACCTGTAGGTGTGAGTTTGAGTGCTGTTGGTCGTAATGTCAGAATTGTCAATAACCAAGCACGGGGTATCAGAGAAAACTCTTTTCCCGATCAAAGCGACGGTAATGCTCTGGCTGAAATTGCTGGACCTGTGACTCAGATTCAAATAATTTATACTGCTGGGACTGAATTTGGGACCCCGGAACAAGATGAAACCATTGGTTTGGCTAGGCTAAACCTTTGTGTAGGTACGCCAGAAAATGGTTCAATTGGCGATACGGTATTTGATGATCGTAATGGTAATGGAACTCAGGATGAAGGAGAACCAGGTGTTCCCAACGTCAATTTAACTTTGATTGCTCCCGGTCCTGATAATACATTTGGTACTGCTGACGACACCACCACGAATACAACAACAAATGGAAATGGTAATTATGGATTTGATGAATTACCCCCAGGTCAGTATCGTGTCACGGTAACACCTCCATCCAACTTACCCGAGGTAACTACTAATGGTGGTTCCGAGGTGGATGTTAACCTTGAAGCTGGTCAAAGAAGAGATGACATAGATTTTGGATTACGAGCTTCTTCGGGCGGCTCCATCAGGGGTACTGTATTTACAGACCCTAACGCTAATGGCATTCAAGATACTAATGATAATGGCGTGCCTAATAATGGAGAAAACGGCATTGGTAATATAACTGTCACACTAAGAAATTCCGATAATGAAGTAGTTGCAACTACCACCACTGATGATAATGGTGATTACCAGTTTACGAATTTACCTTTAGGTGAGTACAGAGTAGAATCTGGGACTCCTGATAATTTGAGTGCGACTACTGAAACTGTTCTTTCCGCCAATCTTACCGATAATAATCCCAACACAAATGATGTTGATTTTGGTTTTCGTCCTGCTCAAGTAGGAGCTGGGGGAGACGTTAATTTAAGGTTAGTAAAACGGATCACAAATGTAGTGCGTAATGGTCAAGCCATTGGTGGTAACTTCAGTAGCTTTATTGATGACCCGAATGATGATGACGACAACGTATTAAATAATTCTTCTCAGACTTCCCCCGTAGGAGTACCGCAACTAGAGACACCAGTACGTAGCGGCGATGAAGTAGAATACACAGTTTACTATCTCACAGAAGGCGGCGACCCCTTGGAAAATGTCAGATTATGCGATCTAATACCACTGAGGACAAGCTTTAGCCCTAATGCTTTTGGTAACGCTACCGGAATTGCTTTACGACAAGGCGCAGATAATAGCACCTTTAGTAACGCCCAAGATGGCGATCGCGGAACCTTTTACTCTCCTCTCACACCCTTAAGCGGGCAACCAGGGGGAGATGCTTGTAGCAATCAAAGCAACCCAAATGGAGCAGTGGTATTAAACATCGGAACTATTACCCCTAGTGATAACTTTGGCTTCTTCCGTTTCCGTGTCAGAATTGACTAACATAATATGCTTAGTTACCATTTTTTGCTAATCAAGTTTGGTAACTAAGTAATGGTGGATAGGATCATACAGATAAAAGTATAACGATTATGTATGATTTATTGTGGCTTCCACTGCTTTGTTAGAACCTTTTTCAATACAGATGAAAAAAACTTTTTTACTTAGTTCAATTATTACTAGTATTTTGGTAATATCTTCAGCATATTTACCATCAGTACAAATTGCTAACGCCAAACAGAAGAATGTTTCCATACTCAAAGCAAAATGCGTGAGTAGTGGACTGGGGAGCGCTCGCTTACGAAAAGAGAATGTTTCTATTGGCAGAGCTGTCTACACCAGCAAATTCTACCTAGGACCAGGTTCTCGCTCTGCTGCTATTACTTGTAAAATAAGACCCGATAAAAGTCCCCAACCAGTATTCAAAACCTTAAATTTAGGTTTTGGAATGCGGGATAAAGACATGACTAGTCCGGATGTGAATGTCAAAATTTATTTAGATGGACAAGAAGCAGAAACTATCTCAATTGCTCCTACAAAACCATCTTTAGCCAAAATTGATGTAAGCAATGTTAGTAATGTTGCTGTGGAAGCAATATGTACTAACCCAAATAGATATTGCGATCGCGTTTACTTTTTCACAGCTGATATGGAGCGGTAATTTTTAGAGAATTTCGAGAAAGTTCTGTAAAATATACCATTTCACTTAATTAATGAATGAATGGTAAAAATTATGAATTTGGGTGCAAATCTTGTGTTTGCCAAAAATTTGGTCGCAAGCCTTATGGTTACAAATAATTTGGGCGTAAGGCTTGCGTCCCTACGTATATATTCTTACCTTTTATCTCTTTCTTTGTATTAAAAAACTAATATGTTTTTTTAAGTAAATGAAAATAATCACTAATTATTAGCCACCAGATTATTAACTATCAAATATCAACTTTACTGACTTGACTGAGAATTAGTATTTTCCAAAGACTCTTTTCTTTTATTTTCTGTCTGCTTCTCAGATTTTTTTTCAGCCTGCTTGAGTAAAGTATCAATTCTTTCTCGCCAGTAGTCATGGGTAGGTAACTTTCCTGGGTTCTTTTGGTATTCCTGGATTTTATCCCAATTTCCATTGGCAACAGCATCATCAATATCTCTAAACAAAGTTTCTGCTTTTTGCCATTCTTTTTGCCACTTAGAAATAGTTTCTGCTGTTTCTCTAATTTTAGAAGCACTTTGAGTTATGGAACGTAATAAAGCGATCGCTCCTTGCAGGTCTCCAGAATCATACTTTTCCTTAGCTTTTTCTAAAACTTTTTCCTTCCTCTTTTCAGCAATTTTGTCCGATTTTACTTCCGAATTATCTTCTGAACCGGAAGCATCAGAAATTTCTTTTTTTTCTGAATCTTTGTCTTTTGATCCAAATATAGGAAGACCAAAAATAGATTTAGGTTTTTCTTTGGCTGATTCGGTAATCCTTGGTTCAGGAACAGGTCTATCAGCAATTAAATCACTGTCGTTAACTGTCTTAAGTGCAATATTTTTATCCCGCAAACAGGAAATCCATTCTTGATTATTAGATATTACTTTTTTGTGCGCCCAAACTAAATCGCCAGATTCCATTCTCAACTGTATCCAACCGAGCCTAGTTCTCTTACCCGTAGCTTCAAGTTTAATATCCTTCTTCAGCTTTTTAACTATATTTCCAGAATTAATAGAACTAGGTTCAGAACGAATATTAGAATTACCCTCTACAATTGCCATACAGTATTGTGGCAAAATCTTTTTCCCAGCAGCAAAATTACCTGATAAATTACCTGAAAGTTCTTGAAAATTATTCATAACTACTGGTGTTAAAGCCGCAGCGCCACTAGCTAAACCAAGTAAAATTAATAATTGCAGTATATCAGGACCCCGATAACCCCTACTAGTTGATGGGACAGCTCTGAGTGGTTGTGCTTCTAGGGGCTTTGGTATGTCTGGATTTGCAGGAGAAATTGCTACAGTTTTTTGCCGTGATTGTACGGAAGGATACTTGCCCCCCTGATGATTGCTGGTGCGATAATAACCTGTGCTAACAATCTCAGGAGCATACAAACGCAATGCCTGTATTGCCTGAGTCGCATTCTGGTAGCGGTCTTTAAAATGGTAGCGCAGCATTTTATTCAAAATACCCGCCAACTGGTCATTAACAGCTACCGAACTTTCCCACAAAATTTCACCTGTATCAGCGTCTTCTTGTAAATCCATTGGTGCTATACCAGTTAAGGCTTGAATAGCAATAATACCTAAAGCATAAATATCACTATTTTTACGGGGTTTACCTTGTCCTTGTTCTGTCGGCATATAGCCAGGAGTACCAATAGCTACTGTAGCTGTAGGAGACCCGCTAACAGTACCACCAAATTCGTAAGCACTTAAGTGTTTTACAGCACCGAAATCTACTAAAACTAAGCGACCATCACCTGCTCGACGAATAATATTATCTGGCTTAATATCCCGATGAATAACCCCTTCATCGTGAACAAACTGCAAAATACCTAAGATTTCTTGTAAAAGCTCTACAACCTCAGTCTCACTCCATTTCTCATTCGGTACTAGCTCATCACTAAGAGTGTGACCTTCGATAAATTCCTGTACTAAAAAGAATTCCTGATTTTGGTCAAAATACGCTAATAACCTGGGTATTTGGTCATGACTACCCAATTTTTCTAAAGTTTCTGCCTCGCTTTGAAATAAACGCTTGGCAGTTTCAAAAATTTTCTGGTCTGTACTGGTGGGTTTAAGATGCTTAACAACACAGATAGGATTACCCGGTCGTTTGGTATCCTCAGCAATGTAAGTCTGACCGAATCCTCCTGTTGCGAGTATTCTTATTACTTTATAACGGTAATCTAAAAGCGTGCCTATCATATGTTATTCCCCCAGTATTATCACCCTATATTTAAAGGTGGTAATAGATATCTCCAAAATTGTGTTGATAAAATCCGCTATGTTGAGATAAAGATTTGGGTGTAAAACCCGAATTTTTAATAGATTTTTTGTTAATTTTTGTTTCGGTTGATTTCAGAAAACGAATAACTTGAGTATTTATGAAACCCAAAATTAAAGATTCAACCACTTGGCAGCAAGCAGAATTATTAATGCAACCCGCCTTCATTAGACTTGTAGATAATATCCGTAAGCAGCTTGATATATCTTCCTGGAAAGGAACTTACCAAGATATACTGATTTGGTCTACTGATACCACTGATGAAACTAAAGCTATGGTGACTCAGCTGATGCTTGACCTCAAAACCGCAACACCGGAAGCAGCAGTAGAGATTCGACAAAGTCTAGCAAAACTACCAACGCCCCATCCAGGATATCATTTGTGCTTGCAGCGTCAAGAGCAGCAGGTGAATGTTGATATATGGGAACTATGTTATCAAGTTTGCTTCCTTAACTACACTGATGACGATGGTGCAGTCACTATTGATACTAGTTTAATTGATGAAACGGAAAATGTTGACTGGCACGCTTTAGATAATAAGTCAAGGAAAATTGTAGAACAGGTATTTAATAATTTGCCCTCCCTTCCAGATTGATAAGGGCCATATCCTCGATTACGGAAAGGGATTTAATACCCTCTTTGCTGGATTCAGCACTGATCAGTGTTCCCTTATTATCTGCATTATAGGTGTTGAGTATCCGTAGTGGAATGTTTTTCTCGATTAGTGGGATAATGGTTTTCGCGTGCAATATGGTGGCACCAAAATTGGCCAGTTCATTTGCTTCGGCATAGGAAAGATTGGTTAGTTT
>JBCCDM010000035.1:0-23099 GCA_039030795.1 Cyanobacteria bacterium P01_A01_bin.84 | reverse complement strand
GGCTTCTAAATGTACATTTATTAATACTAAAGTACGACTTTGAGTACTATTGTTAATCTTAATTTTACTGACTTGGGCTAATCTATCGATATAAAATGCATTGTAGTAAAAAGGATTGTCAGCAACTTTTTCTAATACTATACGTTGATGAGATTCAATTGGGTAGCGACTGAGAATAGCTTGTGATGATAATATCCGACCGAAGTGTGCTGATATGGGAAAATAAGGAAAAGCTACATAATTTTTATCCCAATTGACCCCGATTGCAGCTTGGGGAAATGATAAACTTTTAGCTAATTTTTCAACTTGGTTGACCTTAAATGAACGCTTAGAAGCCAAATCAACTTCCTGTAAACCGATAAAATCAGGATTGAGGGGTTTTAAAGCCGCGATCGCTTGGAGCAAGTTGTCGTCAAACAATTGACGATTTGTCTTCACCGCAACGTTATTAGTCAAGCCGGAAAGATATCCAATGTTATAGGTGATGATGGTAAATATATCTTGATCTATCTTATTTTGAGATGTCGAATTACCTGTATTTGTAGTATTATATTCAACAATTTCTTCGTATTTATTACGAGGATAGCCACCAGAGCTTGCCCAAAAATAAAAGATAATTACAGCAAGTAAAGAGACTGCTAAAGCACCACCAAGTATGGTTAATAATCGAAAAATCAGTCTTTTCATATAGTTTTTTTGATTTAAGCATCCCCAGAAAAAACAAATATTTTTTTAACACAATACCCGAAGGGTAGAGCTATAGCAATTTCCAGGTTGGTTAGGACGCAATACGGTTGCGAATAAGGATAGTTTTAGGTTGGATAGAGCGACAGCGTTACCCAAAAAAAATGATTTTGTTGGGTTGTGCCGTAATGCATACCTACGGTGTTCATCAAATGTAGCGTTATAACTTACCTCTACCCAACCTACACTATTTCTTTTTCTCTGTAGTCTGCGACAAGCCCCTCTTCGAGTGGGCGGGAGGCTTCTTGCTGTTTCAGCTAGATTGACGTTATTATTACTTAATACAGAGTAACTTTTATTCTAAGTAGGTAACAAATCTTCCAAAGCTGCTGCAACCACCTTATGGTGAGTATCCTCTCTTAAAATTCGTAAAGCTTCTTTAGCTTCAGGTACTTCAAATTTTTTGAGTGCATAAGCAACGTGCATTCTCATACACCAGGAATGATGATTAACCAAACCTAGAATTATAGATAGTGCAGCATCTCTATGGGTAGTATTAGCTAAAACTGCCATGGTATCTACTGCTGCTTCCGCAACAGGTGCGTCCTCTCCTCTCAATGCTTCTTGACAAACTTCCAAAAGCTCTTTGGGAGAGTCCATATCAACCATTGCTCCCATAATACTACGACGCACTATCCAATGGTCATCTTGGTGAAAAGCTGTAACTAAATGGGAAATAGATACTTTACCAAATAAAGATAGAGAATTTGCAGCCTCAGCCCGGACATTAGGAGTATCATCAAATTTGATCATTTGTAACAAAGCAGCAAAAGATTCAGAAGTTTTCTGTTTCCCTAAACCCATTGCAACAAAAGAACGTACTAAAAATTCTGAATCATCTAGTTTGCTTCTTAATAAAGGAACTGCAATCTCAGCATCATAATCTTTGAGAGCCGAAATGGCTTTGAGGCGATACTGGTAATCAGTGTTAGTTAAGTCAGTTTGGATCTGTTCTATTTCCATACAAATACAGGCTTTTGACACTCCTAAAGCTAACGATATAATAGCTACCGAAAAACAAAGTTTAACGGAGGTTGGACTAGTAATGTGCAACTTCTGCCTAAAATGATATTAAGTGAAAAGTTACGGTGAATTCATTTTTTAACTTGATTTTTTTGACTGAGATTTTTAACTTTATTTTACAAATTGTAATTTATCGGTAGACCCTAAGAGATGATCGTTTGTATTAGCGATTTGCTAACAACTGATAATGGAAAGGGGAATATATAAAAGTAACTGATGACTCAATTACCTCAGCATATTAAGGAACTTATAACCAAAGCCAGAATAGTCAGCTTTGCCGAGTGGAATGCAACTCATCCAGAAGCCGCAATTCAATTATTTCAGACTGCGGATAATCAGGGACGTTATTTAACTGATGAAGATTTACAAAAAATTCAGGAGTTAGCACCTCAGAGTAGCGATTTTTTTGACTTAGTGCAATTACTAGGGAGTGATGCAAGCAAGCATGATGTAGGTAATCCAGTTACAGATATAGTTAATGAAGCTAGGAAAGAGCTATTAGCAAAGCATCCCGATATAACTCAACCAGGAGGTGGACTTTATCCTCCAGAGCGTGCTTCCGCTTGCTGGAGAGATTTTTGGCATTTCCTTCGTTGTATCAGCTACGGTATTGCAGGAAAACATATTCAATATACCAGTGCTGAAGGGTTGCACTATATGAAATTACTTTATCAAGAATTACAAGTTCCTTTAGATGCAATGATAGTAGGCTTAGAAGGTGTTAAAGATGCAACTCTTAAAAGAGTGGAAGTGGAGAAAAGACAGTCTCTTACACCTTATTTTGACCATTTAATTCTCAAGTTATCTGAGTTTAAAGAATAATAGTTGTTAGTTAGTTGTTACCCAAAAGCCAAAAGCCAGAAATTACAAGACAAAAATCAAAAGCCATTCCTAACCCAAAGATAGAACCATGCCATCTACAACTGAATTGATCGCAGCTACTATAAAACAAGATACTCAAAGAGTTAGTGATTTACTCAATCAAGGAGCAAATGTAAATGGTGATGGAGAAGGTACTACCACTCCGTTGATGATGTCAGCAGCAGAAGGTTATATAGATATAGTAAATATTTTTCTTGAGCATAATGCTGATGTAAATATCCGTAATGAATCTGGATATACGGCTTTGATGTATGGAGTAGAATCTAAGTATGTCGATATTGTGAATATTCTTTTGGATAACGGGGCAGTTATAGAGGGGAAAAACGACTATGGTGAGACTGTTTTGATGTCCGCAGCTAGGAATGGTCATCTTGATTTAGTCAATCGTTTAATCGCTCATGGAGCAGATATTAGTGCTACTAATAATATTGGCGATACATCTCTATATTTGGCTGTTGAGAATGGTCATACTCAAGTTGTACAAGAATTAATCCATCGCAATGCAGATGTGAATACTCATAATATTGGTGGTTGGACACCACTAATGATGGCATCTGCAAGGGGAGATATAGAAACAATGACAATTTTATTAGAAAATAATGCAGATTTTAGTCCTACACATAATTGGGGTGGAACTGCTTTGAGTGAAGCAAAAAGTTCATTTAATTCTACACAAGCTGAAGAGTTATTAAGACGTGCTGGGGCTCAGGAATAGTTTTATTGGTAATTGGTAACTGGTAATGGATATATTTGATAAATTTCATGAATTCTTTGATTGCTGTGTAGGGAAATGGTCTACTGAACGTACTTATCATTATTTAACTCATCAAGAAGTAGAGCGATCGCGTACTGAATTTGTAGTAGACCCTCTAATACAAGAACAAAAGTCCCGAGTACTTGCAGATAACCAATATGCACAGCAAAAGGAACTAGAAAGTAAACTAGATATTTTTCCTGGTTTTCATTTATCTTTTCAAACTGTCTCTGAGAAGGGTGAAAGGGTTGAACAAGCTTTAAATTTAATGTTTGTCCCCTATCAAAAAGATTCAGCAAATACAGCAAATATAGCAATATTAGAAGGTGATTACTTACGCGATCGCGCTTATGAAGAAGCAAAACCAATAATTTCTCATTTTCGCTTCCATCCAAATACTATGGAATTACTGATGACTACAAATTATACTCGAACTATATCAGTAGATTCGATTACCTTAGTCAATCCTAATTTACGCATTCGCAAAATCATTAACTATCGTCGTCCCCCTGAGAATAAACCCCCCGAGGAAATAACTTTAGTTGGTTTTGGGGTGGAGCAAAAGGTTAGTTAAGACTTAGATAACATTGGATAACAGTCAATTAACCATCAAGTATCAGCAACCCCTAACTAACAGTTAGCCACTTCTTCATGAAGTTTAGTAAAAATAGTTCATAATTCTTGATAATTATGTTTACTGCTTTATATGAAGATTAAAATTGGGCTAGATGTGTAGGTCTTTGCTGAATAGTGATGAATTCTGAATTAATTCTGAATGAAATCAACATCTTTATTGAGAAAATTCAGCAAGCTGACCTATATATTAAAAACTTAATCAAGTTTCTATAAGCGAAGATACGTTCATTAATGTAAACGCTTTTAGCTTAGCTTCATTTTTTTGCCCTTGTTGTAGTAAAGGAGATGCTGTTCATGGCTCTGGGACCATTTGGACCAGCTTCACGTTTGGGTGTAAGTTTATTCGATGAGACTCCTCCAGTAGAATACTTACCAGGTAGTTCGGCAGAAGATTTAGAAATTGTAATTAAGGCGATTTACCGTCAGGTTTTAGGTAATGCCTACATGATGGAAAGTGAAAGACTTTCTGTGCCTGAATCACAGCTTAAAAGCGGGGATATTAGTGTCCGCGAGTTTGTACGTCAGGTAGCTAAATCGGATTTTTACAAAGAGCGCTTTTTTAATAATGTTCCTCGTTATCGGTCTATAGAACTCAATTTTAGACACCTTTTAGGACGCGCTCCTCAAGATTTAGAAGAAATGCGGATGCACAGCACAATTCTAGATACTGAAGGTTTTGAAGCTGAAATTGATTCTTACCTTGATAGCGACGAATATCAAACAACTTTCGGAGAAAACTTAGTTCCTTACCTTAGAGGCTATAAATCTGAAAGCTTTGAAAGCATGGTACAGTTCACTCACTTCTTCCAGTTGGTACGTGGTGCATCCACCAGTTCCCAAAGAGGAGACTTGGCTGGTAAGAGTCCACGTTTAAATAGCTTGGTAATTCAAAAAACACCAACAGCAGTAGTTTCACCTGCAAGTGATGGTGCAACTTTCCGCAATCCTCCCAGAAGTTCCAGAACTCGTCAAGGTGTGGGAGCAAGTTCGGAAGGAAAAGTTTACCGAGTGGAAGTTACTGGAATTCGTGCCAAAGGTGTAAACAGAATTTCCAAGTTCCGTCGCTCTAATCAGGTATATCTAGTACCTTATGAAAAGCTATCCCAAGAATATCAGCGTATTCATAAGCAAGGTGGTGTGATTGCTAGTATTACACCAATTAACTAAGTCAGTGAGTAAGTGAGTAAGTGAGTAAGTAATTAAGTAATTAAGTAATTAATTAATTAATTACTGAAACCATTGCTGATTAACTTTCAAAATTTGGAGATGTACCATTTAGGAGACTCCCATGCAAACGATAGAGAAATACGAATTATGGCCTACAACGTCTCAAGAAGACATACAGATCATTATTCGTGCAGTTTATAAGCAAGTCTTAGGCAATCCTCACGTTATGGAGAGCGAACGTCTAACTAATGCAGAATCCCAATTGTGCGATCGCAGCATTACCGTTAGAGAGTTCGTACGTACTGTTGCAAAATCTGAATTTTACCGCAGTCGGTATTTTGAAAAATGCGCTCCTTACCGTTTTGTAGAACTCAACTTCAAGCATTTGCTAGGACGGGCACCAGCAGACCAAAGAGAAGTCTCTGAGCATATCGTTCGTTGTGTTGCAGAAGGGTTTGATGCAGAGATTGATTCTTACATCGATAGCGAAGAATATATCAATAACTTTGGTGAGAATATTGTCCCTTACAATCTTGGTAATCTTAGCCGAGTAGGGCAAAAGCAAGTAGCCTATAATCGGATCTTTAATCTCGATAGAGGCTTTGCTGAAGTTAGCAGTGCTAAGAAAAATTCTCAACTAGTTTACGAAGTAGCGACTAATAGCGCGAATAAAATTCAACCTGCAAAATCCGGTAATAGACCAGGAGCTTGTGGGGCACCAGAAAAGCTGTTTAAGATTGTTGTCACCGGTGCCAAGTTTGATAGTCCTCGTCGTCGCAGTACTACTGAATATATAGTTCCAGGAAATAAGATGACTCCGCAAATTCAACGGATTAATCGTACATCTGGAAAAATTGTCAGCATTACTGAAATGACTTAATACCCATTTCTCTCGCAGTGTAGAGACATAGTGGGCATCTAAAAGGAGTTGTTCTTTATGTCTCTACACCCTTGTTGATATAACTAAAAATAACAAAAAATTTAAAAATAACAAAATTTGTGTAAAATACAAAACAAGTTTTAGTTCAAAGACCTAGGTATAAAAAACAACTTCATCGTATTTTTTCATTACAAAATATTTATTCTGGGATATATAAATAAATATGTGCTTCTTTATTACAGGATTTTATTGCAGGACTTACGCGAAGCCTATCCTTGAATAGTAGAATTAGGGTAATTTGAAGTCTGAATAACCTAATTCTTTGGCTTTTCATTACAGTTACATAAGTTCTGAATTTAAAAGTTAGTAATAATAATCACTTACATAACACTAGAGGTATATTATGGCAGGCATGACCACAACTGGAATTTATCAAGCCAGCGACTACAAAGCCCGTACAGCATTAATTGAAGTTACAGGAATGTGTCGTCAAGACATAATGAAAAGAAGTAACTACACCGTCAAAGTTCCTTATACTCAAATGTCTCAAGCGATGCAAAATATTAGTCGGATGGGAGGGAAAGTCAAGAGTGTAAGTTTGGTATCAATAAATTCAGAACAAAATTCAGAAAACCCAAGTTCCTCATCATCAGAGGGTGAGTAATTTATTTATTGGGGTAATTTGAATTGATTCAGTAAATTTGAGGTATTTTTATGTCAGGTATGACTACTACTCTAAATACTGCTGAGGTCTGTGACTATGGAAGTCGTACAGCAGTAATTGAGGTAAAAGGTTTGTGTCGTCAGAAAATTATGAGAACTAGTAACTACATAGTGAAAGTTCCTTATGGACAAATGTCTGAAACGATACAAAGAATTATCCGTACTGGTGGCAAGATTTCTGGTGTCAAAATAGCATCTTTCAATTTGGGAAATAGTAATAATACTGATTCCTTATTTGAAACTAAATCTGAAAGTAAAGTAGTAGTCGTACCTGGTAAAAAAGAAACTAACACCAAGAAAACTAAAATCAAAGAAACTCAAACCGAAAAGACTCCAATAGAAATTCAGAAAGAACTTCATCAAGAAAACAACTCAATTCCAGAGATAGAAAGTAGCAAGTACCTCTCGAATTTTGAAGACAATCCCCAACCTGTGGTCACAAAAACCAAAGGTAAGAAGAAATCTGTTACCAAGCAAAAAACATCTAAACGCAAACGTAAAAACTAATGGATATCACTCAGTTTGTTGAGCAGTCCATTGGACGATGGCGATCGCAACGTAGCGCTCATCACTTAGCATTTAGTCACTTTGAAGCTGTGCTATCAACCATTGATATAGTGAGCGTTTCACCCGATGATCCTGAAGCGATCGCTTTATGTAAAGCTCATGATATAGACCCGAAAACAATTGTAAGTCCATTTCGCATGAGTTGGGAAGGCGAGTCAGACTGGGATGAGAATGAAGTATTATCTGGAAAGAGTTTGTTAGTTCCTGTTCCAGACAGCAACTGTTCCTCCAAAGGAAGATTGCTCCGCGACCAAGGATATGCAGAAACTGTTGCAGCAGTTGGTTATTACCATTTTACAGAAGATAATACTTTCCTATTATCAACAGAATACGATCGAGCCGCAGCAGAAGAAAAAATTTGGTTTGTTAATCCTAATTTACGTTTTCGGGTATCGACAATTAATACTAGTGGAGGTAAAGGAGTGGTGACAGCATCTTTTGCTTCGGAAATTCGTTCGTCAAAATAAAAATACTGGTACTTAAGAAATAATTTTTTTAAAATTGACTTATTACAAATCACTTATAGATCGGGGATAGATCGGGGTTCTAATAATGACAACATCGCTAGATAGAGACAATCTTGTAGCCAGCGATATAATAACTCTAGCTCAGTGGATGGCAGGGGACTTTAGCAATCAAAAACAATCATTGGAGAACCCCCAACTCTTTGCCCATATTCATATCTTTTTTCGTCCTTTAGCCTATGAGTTTTTTTCTGATATAGGCTTTTATTCAGAACAAGTATACGACTACGATTTATGGAATCCCTATCGTCAAGGGGTACATCGTCTAGTAGACCATGGAGAATACATATATATTGAGAATTATGCTCTTGATGACCCAATTCTTTATGCTGGTGCAGCAAGAGAATTAGATATTCTCAAAACGATTACTCCTAATAATATAGAAAGACGTTATAACTGTTCTATGGTTTTCCGAAGAGAAGGTGAAATGTTTCGTGGTAACGTCGAACCAGGAAATAAATGTTTGATCAATCGCAAAGGGAAACAGACTTATCTTGTTAGCGAAGTAGAGGTAAGCAGTAGTACTTGGCTAAGTCTCGACCGGGGGATGGATATTGAGAATAATATGCAAGTGTGGGGTTCTGAAAATGGTGCTTTAAGCTTTGAGAAGCGCGAAAGTTTTGCCCACGAAGTCCCCATCTATTAACAGTAAAAAAATCTATTGTTGGGAGAAGATGAGGTGGAAGCAACTATTATAAAGGTTATGCTGCCCCCAAATGCTGAGAAAAAGATGCAATCTTGGATACGGAGTCGTCATTTAATTTGTTCTGGTAATTTTTTTGTTTTTGAAACAGTAGATTATGCAACAGTAGAAAGATTTACTGAATGTATTACAACTTTGGGTGGCGCTTTAATATCAGTTGATGCAGTAGATAAAATATGGATGGGCGACCATCGTCAAGTAATTCTATATCGTGCTAAAGCTAGTTTGCATACCCCCTGTCACAATCTTAAACAATACTGGATAAAATACGGCAGCTTTCGGACTAGATTTGACCCAGATTGTTAATAATTAATGAGATTGTTCGTTAATTATTACATAATAAATAACACTATTTAAATGTATAACTTTTCAAGATTAAGTTAAGTTAGAAACTTTTTCTTAATATTTCTTCTTATCTTAGTTCTTGATTTTGTACTGCATCAAGATATCAAACTTTAAAAAATTTTCCAATATTTGTGAATAGGAGTTCATTGGAGTGACTAATACTTTTGTTAATCCAGTTATTAATCCTGACTCTCAATTGGGTATAGACTCATTTGAAGATACCGGTCCAGTGAGACTATGGAGTAATCCTTCTTCAGAAGAGTTAGATATTGCTATTAGAGCAGCCTATAAACAGATTTTAGGTAATGCTCATGTCATGGAAAGCGAGCGTTTAATTGTGCAAGAATCTCGCTTAAGACAAGGAGAAATAAATATTCGTGAATTTGTCCGTCAGATAGCTTTAGGGGGACTTTATCGTTCTCGTTTTTTTGATAGTTGTCCTCGTAACAGATTCATCGAACTAAATTTCAAACACTTACTTGGACGCGCTCCACAAGACTATCAGGAAATTGCTGTTCATAGTCAGTTATTAGATAGTTCTAGTTATGAAGCAGAAATCAATTCTTACATTGATAGTGATGAATATTTAAGTAAATTTGGCGATAATATAGTTCCCTATTACCAAGGTTATAGAACTCAGAACGGTCAGAAAATAGTGGAATTTACTCATATGTTCCAACTATTACGAGGTTCTTGTAGTAGTGACAAAGATATTGCTTATAAGAATCGTGCTCGCTTAAATCATTCGATTATGAGCAATCAACCCAGCCAAATTAAGCCAGTAACTGGTTCCCCGGTGACTTCTAAGGGTTATAAAAAAGATACTGATGCAAATGCATTGATTGCCAAAGTTTTAAAGTTAAATAAGAAACAAGTTATCAGTCCTCAACCTACATCTCAAACAGAGTCAAAGTTCTTCTCCATGGATATTACAAAACAGCAGCAATTCTATCAAGCGTATCAACCCTTTAAAGAAACTGAGCCGTTGGAATTATATCCCAACTCAAGCCTGGAAGAAGTAGATATTGCAATTAGAGCCATATATCGTCAGGTTTTGGGGAATGCTTATGTTATGGAAAGTGAAAAACTAGTCATTCCAGAATCCCAATTAAAGCAAGGTGATATTACAGTTAGAGAATTTGTTCGTCAAGTTGCGAGATCGGGACTATACCGTTCCCGATTTTTTGATAACTGCTATCGCTATAGAGCTATAGAACTAAACTTTAAACATTTACTAGGACGTGCCCCTGATAACTTTGAAGAGATGCGCTATCACAGCGATATCTTAGACAATGGTGGTTTTGGGGCTGATATTGACTCTTATATCGATAGCAATGAGTATCAGGATAACTTTGGTGAATATATCGTGCCTTACTATCGAGGTTATCGGAGTCAAAACGGTCAAAGTATGATTGGTTTTACCAATTTGTTTCAGTTATTGCGTAGTTCTTCTAGTAGTGATAAAGAATTAACTAAGAAAAACTCACCAAAATTAACGCGATCGCTGATTCTCAAACGTGCTTATGGTATTGATAAGGTGAGAGATGCTAGCGAGATTTTAGCTGAGGTATTTAAATCCAAACCTAAAGATGAGCAAAAGCAAAAAGTAGAGGCTAATAAATTTACTTTAGCTCAAATCCAAGAACAAAAGGCTTTGGAAGCAAAAGTGAAAGAACAAGATAATCTCATAGCTCAGTTGCAAGACCAATTAGCGGATCTAAAACCATTTGCAAATATTGCTGCGGCTGGATTTTCCCAAATAATATCCTATAATCAATCTGCAACAGCCACTACCGTCTCCAATCCCACCAAGGAGTCAACTTCTAATAACCTACAGATGCGATCGCAAGAGCAAGAAAAAATAATTGCTTATTTGCGCGAACAAATTACAGATAGTCGTGCTTTAGCTAGTATCGGTGAATATCGGGCTAATAAGTGGCGCAGTCGTACTTTTAATTAGGGATTAGTTACAATCTCCACTACCTGGGACTTTTAGTCCCAGGCTTACAAACAAAGTCTTTTAAAAGAGGACTAAACAAGTCTATGAAACGGATTATATCATTTCATGGCAGGACAAAGATGCTATTTTTCCCTTTATCAACCAATGCTGATCGTTAACCGCAATATCTTTAGCACTAGTATCTCCTAATTTTTCCAGAGCCATTAAAGCAGCATATTTTAGGCTCCAGATTTTTGTTTCCAAACACTTTTTCAGTTCAGGAATTGCTTTCCTATCCCCTAATTCTCCTAAAGCTAATGCACAAGCTGTACGAGATTTTTGAAACTGGGGGGCATTATTATGTAAATTCTCAATAAATAAGTTGTAGGCTGGAGCATAATTCAACCAACCTAAAGTTTTCAGGATGTGGTAATGGGCACCATAGTCATTATGACCTTTTTGCAGATAGCTTTCTAAAAGAGCTTTTGGTGCTTCTTGAGGGTAAGTATCTACTAAAGTTTTGGTAGCCAAATAACAACGTCCAAAGTCAGTATTATACAGTTCTTCAATTACAAAACTTAATACCGGCGTAACATCATACTCATGTACCAAATCAATCCGATCGGGATTATCTAATAATGCTCTTTCTAAATCTGGCTGAATATCTTTAAAAGTTATTTTTTCCTGTTTAATCCCCGCTTCTGCCATCATGTAAATTGCTCGCAAACGAAAAACTACAGAAACAGGACAGCGAGAAATATCGGGAATTGCACCATAATAACCAGAATCAATCAAATCCTGCAAACAAGCACGTCGAGCATTAACTTTCTGATGCTGTAACAAATCTATAACCTCACCAATTTGAGAATAGTCCCCAGAAAAGCGGCAAACTGCCGCGATCGCAGCACTAGCTGTGGGCTTATCCTCAGATGTAGTATATTGACGAATTCTGTCTAATGCACTCTGGTAATTTAAGTTAGCTAAAGTATGAATAATGACTCGGTAATTCTGTCCCGGCTTTTCTAAGAGCTTTGATACTTCTTCTAGAATAGCTTCATCTTCAGTGCCAATTTCCCCCAAAGCCCAAACGGAATTTTCTACCAGGTAACAATCATCATCAGCCAAGCATGAGCGAATCGTAGGTATAGCTTCTAATGCTTGTAGTCTTCCCAGACTTTCTACAGCCTTACGACGGACAATACGATTATCCAAATTTGGGTCATCTCTTTTCACAGCCTCAAGCAAAGCCTCAATAGATTCTGGTGTAGAAAAATTCATCAAATGGGACGCTGCAATATATCTATCGGAAGCATCTTCCAACTTCTCTGGAGGAGTCTTAAGGAGGGTAATAGCTTGTTCTTGTGTTAAACCAAAAATATTAGTGAAGCGTTTATCCATTTTTTATTTATATCCCAATCGTTTATTTTAAAGGTTTTTTTATAATTAAGTAAGTTGGCGGAGATAAACCAAACTATATAACAGAATGTAAATAGCACTAAAGTAGCTCGTTTATAAGGAATCCAAGCTTGTTTACAAAACTAAACTTAGTTATATTCTTTTGAACCGACTTACTTAATATCTTTGAAGCTGTTAGACGTTAAACATAAATCCAAGAGCTAAAAGCCAATCCATATTAGATATACATAATAATTTATAACCTTTCTTATGAGGATTGAAATATTTGAATTCTAAAGAATGGATTATTTACAATAATTTATATTTGTTGGAGAGCTTAACATTTGGTAGTGGTATCTGAGATGATTTGGTATAGGAATTTGGGTCAGCTTTAGTAGACATTAGTAAAGATTAGTAAAAAATAGGAATATTACAGACATGAGTCAGAATCAAGAGCCCACAGCTAGCGAACTTGCAGAAATTATTCAGGAATTCGAGCAATACCGCGATCGCTTACTGAATGAAACCATGGAAGCAGCAAAACGGGCTAAGTTACCAAAGTCTACCGTCATGGCAAAACTAGAACCAGAACTTAAACAAATCGATGCCAAAATTCAAGAACTCCGGGACAGACACGCAGCTGTAACTCTTGGAGGTTAGGTTAAATATTCTTTCTTCCGTCCTTCCCCCTTTCACCTTTTACCTTTTACCTTTTCTCCTTCCCCATTACCCATGAGTAACACACTTAATTCTCAATCTCTTTCTCAGGAAGAAACCGACGTTTTACTACAAGCTGTTAACGAGCAAATAACTCTGCATACCTTTGATACCGAAAATCATAGAATCATGAAACAGATGGTAGAAAGCTTAGGAGATAAGCGAGGTATGGTGAGATTGGGTTTTGCAGAAGCTTTGGGAGAAATCGGCGAACCTGCAACCCCTTTTTTAATAGAAGCATTAGCAAATCACTCCAACGTAGTTGTACGTAGAGCGGCTGCTAAAACTTTAACCTTAATTGGCGACCCCAATGCAGTTCCCCATTTAGTTCATGCTTTATTAACTGATGAAGATACCGTTGTTAAAGGTTCTTCTGTAGGTGCCCTTGCGAGAACCGGAGAACCCGCAGTTACAGCATTACTGTCTGTTTTAGCTTCCCCAGACACACCTGAAAGTACCAAAGGACACGCCGCTTGGGCACTATCATTTATTGGTACGGAAGCAAAAGAATATCTTTATCCAGCTATTAATTCAGAATTACCAGAAGTTCGTTGTGCTGTAGTAGGAGCAATTTATAATATTGCTCAAGAAAATATAGCTCAAGAAACACCGGATGAAAAAGCATTCGAGATTCTCATGAATGCTCTGATGGATCCATCTGAGATGGTACGTAGCGAGTCAGCTTCTACCATTGGCAAACTGAAGTATAAACCAGCAATACCTACATTAGTAAAATTACTAGAACATCCAGAAGAAGAAACCCGCAAAGCTGCATCATTAGCATTGATGAAAATAAGCGATCGCATAGCTATAGTGCCTTTACAATCCGCATTAGATAAAGAACAAGTTACCGCAGTACAGTCAATTATCAAGTTAGCAATTTCTCAACTTGAACGACAATCAGAAGAAAATGATTGGTAAAAAATGATTAGTAAAAATAAATTACATAAATCAATAAAAATATAATTCAATAAAAAAATTACATCTTCTTGTGGCATCAGTCTAATTGAATGGGAACCATATAAATGAGAAGAATTATGAGTTTAGCTTCTAACTTAGGGTAGTAGCAATTTCGTTATGAGTTGGAATCTGTGCTTTTAATTCTTAACATATCAGCGAAGTGTCATTCGTAATTCTTCTTAATTTAAATACTCCCATTTAAAAAAATTATTCCACAATGAATACTATTAATAAAACAAATACCCAGAATACCCAGAAAAACAGTTTGTGGAATCATCCAGATTATAAACCTGCAATTGAGCGATGTAGTCAAATAGCACAACAGGATTTTAAATTCACAGAATCAGCCTTACAAGAGGCTAAGACCACACTTGATAATTTAAAAAGAGATATAGATGTAGAAAAAATTCTCAGGACTATACATCATAACAGTTGCGCTACAGCACAAACAGCACAGGAAGTGCTAAAACAACTTCAAACTACTCAACAATCTCTGGAAGCAGAAATCATCAAGAACCTCCAGGAAATATACGAGTCCTCCAACTCCAAACAAAGAGCTTTAGATTATTTCAGCATTGCTTTCATGGGTAAAACCAAAGCAGGTAAAAGCACACTCCATGCAATTATGTCGGGTGAGGGATGGGATTCTATTGGTACGGGTAAACAACGCACCACCCGTGAAAATCGGGTTTATGAGTGGGAAAATATCCGGATTATCGATACACCAGGAATTGGAGCTCCAGGAGGTAAAACCGATGAGGAAATTGCACAAAGCGTTATCAGTGAAGCTGACGTTATCTGTTACGTGGTCACAAATGACAGCATTCAGGAAACCGAATTCGGCTTTTTGCGTTTACTCAAGGAAAACAACAAACCATTAATTATCTTACTTAACGTACACAAAAACTTTCGGGATTCTCGTCGGGGTCCCTACGAATTAAATAAATTCCTCAATAACCCCGATAAGTTATTTACTCTCGATGGAAACAATGGTTTAAAAGGACATATAGAACGTATCCGTCGTTATGCTCAACAATACTATGGTAATGATTACTTTGATATTGTTCCCGTGATGCTACTAGCAGCACAGCTATCTTACGAGGTAGAACATCAAGATAAACAAGAGCAACTCTTACAAGCAAGTCATATACAGAACTTCTTTGATGAAATTCGCAAATCCATAGTTAACAACGGTCAAATAAGGCGATCGCAAACTTTACTTGGTTGTACAGCTGTGGAACTGGAAAAACCACAACAATGGGTTCAACAACAAGCTGAAAACTTTGCAAAATCTACAGAAAAACTCCAAAGTAAACACCGGAGTATTAACAGAGAAATAACTAAAGCTACAAATGATGCACGTAATAATTTAAGGTACGAAATTGAATCTATATTTCAAGATGTTGTCAATCAGATTGAACTCTTTGCTTACAATAATTGGAATGCTTCTGAAAATAAGTTAAATTCGAGATGGAAACAACAGATAAAAAATATTCGTGTTGAAAAACGTCTAACTACAGCATATCAAGAAGCAGTTAATAGATTTGGCAAAGATGTTCAAGAATCACTTGAGGAAGTAGGAAAAGAATTACAGCTAATTACTAAACTAGGTAATTTAAACTTTAGTTTGAATGCCCAAAATACCAGCAACGAACGTAGATTTATATCTATAGGTGGAGGAATTATCGGTTTAGCTGGAGCAGTAATGTTATTCATACCTCCTTTGGCTGGTTTTGGTTTGATTGTTGGAATTGTTGGTGGTGTTATTAATTTTTTTGGTGGTTTTTTTAAATCAAAGGAAGAAAAACGTAGGGAAGCAGCAGCAAATATCTCTAACTCTTTAAATAGACAGATTGCAAAATCTAAAAAAGATACTCTTAACAAGTCTTTAAATCAGTTTGATGAAACTTGTACAGAAATCAAAGTTAATGTCGATAACTATTTTCAAGAGTTAATTGAAGGTTTAGAGAAAATTTCTAAAAACCTAAGTTTAGTAGCAAGAGAATTATTAGATAAATCTGTAAATCCTTTGAATCAAGCTTACGGGAAAAGACTTATTGATTGGTGTTGTGATCAATATGAGCCACTGACACAAAGTAGTATGAACTCAGTTATTTCTCAAGTTAATCGAAACTCTACTGAGGGAATCAACATTGTCACCAAAACTTATTGTGAGTTACAAAGAGATATTGTTGAAATACAAAGGGTTGTTCAAGAATCAGTTAGTTTTAAACAACCAGTAAAATCTAAATTAATAAGACTTGATAAATCTCAATCAAAAAAATTATCTACATCACAAAATAATGATTTACAAGTCAATACTGAAAAATCAGAAAGTATAAAAGACGAGCTAGAAAAGCAAGATGATGAATTAGTTAATCAATCAAAAACTCAAGTTGAGGATTTCAATCATCTAAAAGATTTAAGTGATATAAAAAGAGATTCTTTGCGTTTATCTGTCAAATCAATGCAAAATTTAATTCCTTTAGTAAGAGAGGTTGAGGAAAAACCCACAAATGAGAATTTAAATCGATTTAAAACAGCAGTAGAAGAAACAAATCAGTTTCTTTCCAAGCTTGAAAATGAGTTAATCATAGAAAATGTAAACACTGTTCTTAGCGTTGATTTAGGTAGAGTCGCAACAAAATGTTGCATTAGTCGCGACCCTGGGAACGTTATGTTTATATCTGCAAATGTCAAGCAAATGTCTATGGAACAATTACGTGGTGGAGTTTTTCAAACCAATGAGACAGATCCTTTGATGGACTTATGGTTGGAGTATCAAGGTGAAGGTTATGCTGTGGGTGCATTAGCTGCAAAGTTTGGTGCAAATCTTGGTGTAGGTCAATCTAAAGTTGAGTATGCAATTGTTAAAGTATTAGCATCTGCTGGTTATTTTAAACTTAAAGGTAATATTGCTATAGTGATAAGTCTGCCTTACCACTTTCAAGAGGAGTTTGATAAAGAAAAAGCTCTGTTGATTAACCAATTAATTGGTACTCACGTTATGACATTTCGTGGTGAACTGGTAGAATTAAACGTTGGCAAAGTTTGGATAATGCCAGATGGGTATGGTAGTTTGCTCTGGTGCGAAGCTCAACCGAAAAAAGGACGAGAAACCACAGACTTTACAAAACTTTCTGTAGCTATAGTTGATATTGGTCATGAAACTACCGATTGTGTAATGGTCGATAATTTTCGTTTTGCTCGCGGTGCTTCTAAGAGTGAAAAATTTAGCATGAATAATTTCTATGAATTAATAGCTGAGGAAATAGAGGGAGCAGATATTCAATCTTTGCATCTAATTGCTGCTGTTAATAAACCCAGAGGTGAGCGTCTTTATCGTCCGAGAGGTGCTAGTAAACCAACTAATCTCGATGATTTTTTACCTCACCTAATAGAAATGTTTTCCCGTGAAATTTGCTCTCGTATACTAGCATGGCTTCCAGAGCGGGTTACTGATGTAATTTTGACTGGTGGTGGTGGTGAGTTTTTCTGGGAAGATGTACAACGTGTTCTGAAAGAAGCTCAAATTAATGCTCATTTAGCAGCACCCTCACGACAAGCAAATGTTTTAGGGCAGTATATTTACGGAGAAGCTCAACTCAGTGCATCAAGGGTAAAACCTAAGCAGAAGGTGTAATTTTTGTCAGGTGTATGAAGACTTTAATAAATCATTTCTTGTTATAAATAAATTAATCATGTCGTAAAACACCAATAGATTAATGAATGGTGGGTTACATTAAATTTATAATTTGCAATTTAACCAAAAATATATCTTTAGCTAAACCACTCTACAGGTTTTTGAAAAATTTTTCAAAATTAAATCAGGACTTACGCGATTGTCACAAGAATCGAATGGTGCGTGACATCAAAAGCCTTATTATTAGGTTGAAAATCAGTAAATGTGTCACAGCACCACACAAAAAAATGTGCAAGTTGCATAGGGAGCATCCCAAATGTTGAAAAATATTTTCTGTCATTGCGAGGAACGTTCGCAATGACAACTTGAATTTTGGTAAATTTTAAAAATTGGGATGCTCCCGTTGCATAATTTCTATAAATCTTAAAAAAGACAGGAATAAATTAGATGAATAATCAAACTAATATCAATACTAATAATTTTAAAACTGCTGAAATAGCAGATAAATTCAAAGCTGTAAATAACAAATTTAATAACTTCTTACAACAATTAAATAAACCAGAAATATCAACTATCCAAACTAAATTTCATCAAGCATTAAACAAACATTATCAACAAGGTTTCCTGACTGTTGCATTTGTAGGACAGTACAGCACAGGAAAATCTACCATCATCTCTGCTCTGACGGGGAAACGGAATATCCGGATTGGTGCTGATATTACCACTGATACAACAGCTAACTATGACTGGAATGGAATCAAGTTGATTGATACACCAGGATTATTTACTGACCGACAAGACCATGATGAAATTACTTATGATGCGATTCGTCAATCTGATTTATTGGTTTTTAACCTCACATATATGCTGTTTGACTCTATTACAGCAGAGAATTTCAAAAAATTAGCTTATGAGTTGGGTTATCGCTGGAAGATGATGCTGGTTGTGAATAAAATGGCTGATGGAGCAGGGGAAGAGGAGGAGTTAATCGCAAATTATAGTAAAAGTTTAGCAGTTGCTCTTGAACCTTATAGTCTCGATGATTTCCCGGTTTGCTTTATTGACGCTAAGGATTATTGTGAGGGGGTTGATGAGGAAGATGATTTTCTGATGGAAGTTAGTCGTTTTCAAACCTTTACTGATGAATTAAATACTTTTGTAAAAAATCGCGGTTCCCTCGCTAAGTTTGACACTCCGATTAGAATTGCGTTGGGTTATGTGAATGAGACTCAATTAACTTTGATCCGGGATAATAACAAAGATGCAGTTTATTTAGAACTACTCCATCGTCTCTCTCGTAAAGTAAATCAAGAACGCGATCGCTTAGGAACAACGGTGAAAAGTATTGCTTTACGAATATCAGTAGCGATCGCTCATGAAGGAATGATTCTCGCTGATAAAGTAGGGATGGAAGATATCGAACCTTTAGGAAAGGAAGTTGAAAGTGAGATAGAAGAGCTTTGTAAAAAAGCTGGTTTGGAAATGGAAGAAGCTGTGAGAACAGCAATAGATTCACTTCAGGAGGAAATTAAAGAGGTTATTGAGAGTGATTTAGCTGAAGCTTTTATTAGACGTTTAGAGGTCAATGAGAAATTTTTTTCTAATTCGACTAAAAACATTAACTCAGAAAATATTAATTCAGAAGTAGATTTGGAACAATTAAGACAACAAGTACACAGTTTTAAGAAATTAGGGGATTTATTTAGTCAGGGTTTATCTAACCTTGCCATTAAACCAGGTGTAAACCAAACCCAAGGGATTCTAAGTGCTGGAAATGTTGCAGGTAGTCACCTCCACCAAGGTATTTATGGTATTGGTAAATTGATTGGAGTTAATTTCAAACCTTATGGTGCTGTAAATATTGCTAAAGGTATCGGTAATTTTGCGAAGTTTCTCGGACCTATTATAGCTGTGGGTGCATTAGTGGTAGATATTCATACACAAGCAGAGGAAGAAAAACGAGATAGAGAAATTGCTGATGTAAAAAAGAAAATTACCAGTGATTTTATTGCAATGGGGAAAGATTTAGAAAGTCAAATGGAAGCACAATTAAGGGAAGTAGAAAACGAAATCTATACAAAAACCGAGAATCAAATTGCACAGGAACGACAAAAAGAAGAAAACGCGATCGCGACTTCCGATATCAGTATTAAACAACTTGTAGAAATCCGCGAAAATTTTGATTCGATTTTACAAGATATAACTAGAGAAACTCTTATAAACCAGTAATATTGTAATTTTCATTAATCTCTCATGACTTACGCAAAAGTGTAAAATTATCAGCCCACCAGCAGAGCGATCGCTTTACCAACTACTAATCATTCTGTAAGCATACGTAAAATCCAATAAAAATACTTAGATTATTCTTTAAGTAGAAACACTGTGGCTGATTACTTAGATAGGGCATAAATTCTTATTGTTAACCAATGCATTTACTTAGCAGTATTCAAATTTATACTTGAATATCTGGAGTATTTCCGATCCCGATCGTACCCAGTACGAGATTATAAAAAAGTCAATATTTAAACCCTTGGGAATAGAGGGGGACTGGGTCTTCTTAGGAAGTGTTGAGGTTGTCTGCCAAGTAGGATGCATCTTAAGTCAAGTAAATGTATTGAGACGACACGGTAGTGTCTGCTGTAAGCAAATGCACAGTAGTAAGAGTCAACAAGTAATTTGTTTGACTCTCATTTTTTGTACCTTTTTATATTTTGAAGCACATGAGATTGAAGAATATTTTGGCAGCTATTGAAGATTCAGCAGTAATTGATACAAGAACTCAAAGAAATAAGCTTATTAATAATCAACTGGGAAAACAAGCACGAGAAATTGTTTTTCTAGATACAGCTATATACGATTATCAAACCCTTTTGTCCGGAATCAAAGCTGGTATTGAGGTGGTTATCCTCGATAATACAAAAGATGGTGTAGAACAAATTACACAAACTCTATTAAAACACTCTTTTGATTCAGTTCACATTGTTTCTCATGGTTCTCCTGGTTGTTTGTATTTAGGTAATTCCCAACTAAATTTAACAAATCTTCACTTTTACGCAGCACAGTTACAAAATTGGTTTAGTCATTTGTCCGTTTCTAACTCTCCGAAGTTACTTATTTATGGTTGTAATGTGGCTGTTGGGGATGCAGGAACAGAGTTTATAGAACGGGTACATGAAGCTACCAGGGTGACAATAGCAGCTTCTACAACTAAGGTTGGTCATTCTGGTTTGGGTGGTAATTGGGAGTTGGATTTTAAGGTTGCAAAGGATAAAACAGTTATAGATGATGTGACTTTACCATTCGGAGAAAATACTCTAATTCACTATGCTGGAGTTTTTGTAAATCCTGGTGATGTGGTCATCAATGAAGTTGCTTGGATGGGGACGAACGCTGATAGTTCTCATGAGTGGATTGAACTTTATAATAATACTGACCAAGAAATAGATTTAAGTGGTTGGAATTTAGTGGGGATTGGTAATAATGTCGTTACTATTCCTGATGGTCAAGTTATTGCAGCTAAAGGATATTTTTTATTAGAAAGTAATGAAAATGCAGTTAATGATATTAATGCAGATTATGTATATAGTGGTACTTTAAATGATAATGGAGAAAGACTTTCTCTGATTATTGCGGATAATAACGAGACTACTGTTGATACAGCTAATAATAATGGCGGAAAATGGCCTGCGGGTATAAATTTTGAGGGTAATCCTAATGTACGCTTAACGATGGAAAGGACTAATCCTTTAAACACTGGTACTGATGGTAATTGGCATACTCATACTGGTGTAGGTCGTAATGGTACTGATGTAGATGATGGGGAAATATATGGTACTCCCAAAGCATTAAATTCCGTACCTACTCCCCCTGGTATCACTATTATCAAAAATACTACTAATAATAATTTAATAACTACTGAAGACGGAGAGAGAGCAACTTTTGATATTGTTTTAGATACTGTTCCTTTTGCTGATGTCACTATCAATTTGAGTAGCGATGATGAAACTGAAGGTACTGTTTCTGCTGAATTTCAATCTTTAATATTTACTCCTCAAAATTGGGATAAAGCTCAAACAGTAACAATAACGGGTCAAAACGATGATGTTTATGATGAAGATGTTAATTACAATATTATTCTTGAAGCATCTACAAGTAGTGACCAAAGATATAACGGTATCGATGTAGATGATATCGCTGTAATTAACGAAGATAATGATATTTTGACAGTAAGTATTACTGTTATTGATGGTGAGACTAGCGAAGCGGGAAACCCTGTGAGTAAGTTCCGCGTTACTCGTAATAGTACTTTGGGAGATTTAACGGTTGGTTTAGAAATTGATAGCAGTAGTACTCTGAGTCAAGATGATTATCAGCTTGTGGGTAATAGTTTATCTACTACATCTACAAGCGGTTTAGGGGTTATTATTCCTGATGGACAAACTTCGGTTGATTTTGAACTGACTCCGGTTGATGATACAGTACCTGAGAATGACGAAACTTTGCGGTTAAATATTGCTGCAAGTAATATCTACGAAATCGATAGCAGTAATAGTAATGCAACTGTGACTATTATTGCTAATGATGAGATTTCCTATGGAATTTCTGGTAGTAGTACTGAAATAAATGAGGGGAATAGCGGTACTCAAACTCTGATTTTTACAGTTACTCGTAGTGGTGGTATTGGTGTAGATAGCAGCGTTGATTATAGTATTAATGGTACTGCGACTCTGGGAAGCGATTACGATAATATACAGATAACAGGTGGTTCAACTGCACAAAATGGTACATTAAATTTTGCTGTTGGAGAAACCCAAAAAACAATTACTGTGGATGTAATTGGAGATGATGGATTTGAGGTAGATGAAACCATTCGAGTAGTTTTGAGCAATCCGAATCCCGCGATCGCTCCTGCTAATTCTACGATTACTACAGATACAGCAGCAGTTAATGTAAAAAATGACGATGATCAACCAGTTCTTAGTATTAATGGTTTTTCTATTGCTGAAGGTGATTTAGGAAAGTCTACTGGTAGCTTTCAAGTTAGTTTAAGTAATGCTAGTACTGAAACGGTTACGGTTAACTATGAAACTGCTGATGATACAGCAAGTGTTGATGACGGGGATTATATTGCTAAGAGCGGTACCGTTACCTTTCAACCAGGGGAAACTATAAAAGAAATTGATATTGAAATAAATGGCGATCGCACGTTTGAAAGCGAGGAAATTTTTACACTAAATTTAAGTAATCCAAGTAATGCGACTTTATCTAATGACATTAGTAATAAGGGAGTGGGGACGATTGAAAATGATGATAATCAACCCAGTATTAGTATTACTGATTTCAGCATTACTGAAGGTGATGAGGGTAGTCAGGAAATTACCTTTAATGTTAGTCTTTCTAATCCTAGTGGTGAGAATATTTCTGTAGATTACAGTACCAGCGATGATACTGCTGAAGCTAATGATAATGATTACGTTGCGATTGAGAATACAACTTT
>JBCCDM010000034.1:0-23131 GCA_039030795.1 Cyanobacteria bacterium P01_A01_bin.84 | reverse complement strand
CAGCTTCTACAAATCAAGGTAAGTAGGAAGGCGTAATTATTTATAATATATGATTTATTTTACCAAGCATGAAACTCTTTGAGAGCATGGTTTACGCTACGCTAACCCATCCTACATTTAATTCAACCCACTTACTTAGTTATTATGGCTGATAGTTTGCTTTGGGTTGTAAGTAATACTGAAAAAAGCTTTTAAAGAAGCTAAAAGCCAAAAGTTATTATTAAATTCAAAATTTAGGCAATCTGAATTATGTCAGAAGTATCAAAAGTTTCTTTGTTAACTGATGTTCCAGAAACGGAACACCCCTATATCAAACGAATGGCGGATTATTCCCATATCAACTCCATATCAGAAATTTGGTCATTAGCAGCAGAAAAATTTGCTGATATTACAGCCTTGTGTAACCCTCATGCTGAAGAAAAAGTTGTTATCAGTTATACATTACTCTGGGAAAAAATCCAGCTATTTTCCTCCGGTTTACAAGCTTTGGGAGTAAACTCAGGAGAGTTTATTTCTTTAATTGCTGATAATAGTCCGCGTTGGTTGATTGCTGACCAAGGGATGATGACAACTGGAGCGATTAATGCAGTACGTAGCGCTCAAGCAGACCGCGAAGAACTATTATTTATTATTGAAAATAGCGGCAGTACGGCATTGGTTGTAGAAGATATGCAAACATTCCAAAAACTGCGTTCTGGTTTAGAAGACTTACCGATAAAATTCGTTGTCTTACTTTCAGATGAAGCTCCACAAGAAAATGATATTCTGAAAGTGATTAACTTTTCTCAGTTAATGGATATTGGGAAAAATCATACTTTTGAGAAACCCGATTACAGTAAGGATGCACTAGCAACTCTCATATATACTTCTGGCACTACAGGGAAACCAAAAGGAGTAATGCTATCTCATGGAAACTTGTTGCATCAGGTAACTAATTTATTAACGATCGTGCAGCCAAAAGTGGGAGATATTGTTTTAAGTATTCTTCCTACTTGGCATAGTTACGAACGTAGTGGTGAGTATTTCTTACTTTCCCAAGGTTGTACGCAAATTTATACAAATTTACGCTCTGTAAAAAGGGATCTCAAAGAATGGAAACCAAATTACATGATTTGCGTACCTCGTCTTCTAGAGTCAATTTATGAAGGGGTTCAAAAGCAATTTCGAGAGCAACCAGCAAAAAAACAGCGTTTAATTAAAACATTTTTAGGACTCAGCGAACAGTATATTCAGGCGCGACGAATATCTCAAGGACTGGATTTAGAAAATATTAAGCCATCTATATCCCAGAAGTTAACTGCACAAATAAAGCAATCTGTACTCTTACCCCTTCATAAATTGGGAGACAAGCTTGTTTACAGTCAAGTTAGACAAGCAACTGGTGGTGAAATTAAACAGATGATTAGCGGAGGTGGTGCTTTAGCCAAACATATTGATAATTTCTTTGAGATTATTGGTGTAGAAATTTTAGTTGGTTATGGTTTAACAGAAACCTCTCCAGTGACTCATGCTCGCCGACACTGGTATAATTTGCGGGGTTCTTCTGGTAAGGGTATTCCCGGAACAGAAACAAAAATAATAGATATTGAAACCCGTCAACCTTTAAAGCAGGGTGAGAAAGGTTTAGTTTTACTGCGCGGTCCGCAAATAATGCAGGGTTATTATAATAACCCAGAAGCAACCGCAAAAGCGATTGACAGTGAAGGCTGGTTTAATAGTGGCGATTTAGGCTGGATAACAGCGCAAAATGACCTAATTTTGACCGGACGGGCTAAAGATACCATTGTATTAACCAATGGGGAAAATATTGAACCACAGCCCATTGAAGATGCTTGTTTGCGATCGCCTTATATAGATCAGATGATGTTGGTAGGGCAAGACCAAAAATTTCTGGGTGCTTTAATTGTCCCAAATATTGAGGCGCTAGAGCAATGGGCACAAATCAATGGGCAGAAATTATGTTTAGAAGATAACAATCCTTCGGAATTAGACGGTCAAAAAATTAACCTCTCAAGTAAAATAATCCAGGATTTGTTTCGACAAGAATTGAATCGGGAAGTGCGAAATCGTCCGGGATATCGACCAGATGACCGCATCGGACAATTCAGGTTAATTATGGAACCGTTTTCTATAGAAAATGGCATGATGACCCAGACCTTAAAAATTCGGCGACATATAGTTGTGGATAACTATCACTATATTATTAGTGAAATGTTTGCCGGATAATTATTTGCCGGATAATCTCAAATACAGTTTATAGAGTGAACGCGAAAATATGGATGTCTCCAAAGCCCAACAACTGATTCTCAAACGTGGTGTTAACGTCAAAGCAATTGTTACTCCTTTGTGGAAGCAAGAAGTACAAGAACAATTGCAAACACAAATCACCCAACTCGACCAACAATTAGAACAACTAAATGAGCAAGGACAAAGAGCGATCGCAGAAATTCAAAAACAGAGCATCCAACCCCCTGGTCCTGAAACTGCAATGCAAATCGAAAATATTCAAGGTCAGGTAAATGAAAAGAAAAGCGAACTTTTAGAACAGAAAAATCAAAGTTTGCAAAATCTTCAGCAAGTCCAGCTCTTAGAGTTAGACCAAGAGGTGAACCAATTCCAACTAGAAGGATTTTTCAAAGTAGAAAAAGGAGATAACCTGATTGCTAAGATGCAGGTAGAAGTAGTCTTACGGGATGGTGTTGTTCAAGAAATTCGTGGTGATATTTAGCCAGCAATATGCTTGATTGAACGTAGGATTATTGATTAATTAATAAGGGTACAGCAATGCTGTACCCTGACTTTTTATGGAAACGAATAAAGACTTCAAAGGTGAAATCACTCACCAATTATCAATTACCAATGCCGGATTTTTAGGCTTCTCACACCACAAAATACCTCTAAAAATCCTTAATAAAATACTTAGATTTCCTAAAAAATTACCTTTCTAAGGTTTGTTGGCAATTTACAGGTGTTAGTCGATGATACTTCTGGAACATACATTGCTTTTGGGAACCAGCCCAAACAATTTGCCAAGCACGGGGTGAATTGATTAAGAGCGATCGCCCAAAAGTTGTAAACTCAACCCGGTATCTTACTTTCTTAAGGTAATTATCTTCAGGGGTTGTTTGAGTAACAATAACTAAAGCTTGGTTTGGTCGAGGATAAGCAACTTCTACCTTACGAGTACCTTTGGTTGATTCTACCTCCTCAAATGCGTTGAGTGCTAAGTCCGCAGGGTCGCGTCCTTGTAAACTGTACTTAATAGTTTCCAGAGGTATAGGTTTATAATTTGCCCTCTCTGGGTTTGCCACCATTGTTGGAGTTTTTGAAACTGTATGCTCGCGCTTTGTTAATGTATTGCGAGTATATTGCTGCTTTAATTTTCCATGTATATTGGGATTTTGTTGATTTTGCTGACATCCAGCAAGAATAAATCCAATTACAGTAGTGGCAAAGATGCTAACCATTAAGTTTATATAAATCTTTAACTTTGCCAGCATAAGATTAAAAAGGTATGTCAAATTTCTTAGTTATTGATCCATTATTTTAGAATAACTACTACCTCCTTTCCTTCCAACTTACGAATAGATTTTGCCCTTAGAGGGGCAGTGATGAGATATCTAAATAATTAGACATCCATACTATAAGATAGTTCCTGTTGTCGATGCTCGAGATACAATGCAATCTAGCAGACGATTTCATTTATCGTAGAGCTTTTAGCCTTTAGCCTTTGGCTAATTGCCGGATAACAATTTGAGCTATTTATTCTAAAATTCTTAAGATTATAGATTGGACAATACCACCCCATGAGCATTAACGAAGTATTCATGCCCGCTTTGAGTTCTACCATGACCGAAGGTAAGATTGTTTCCTGGGAGAAATCTCCGGGTGATAAAGTGGAAAAAGGCGAGACAGTGGTGGTTGTCGAGTCAGATAAGGCGGATATGGATGTAGAGTCCTTTTACGAAGGATACCTTGCCCATATCATAGTACAAGCTGGCGAAACTGCAACCGTAGGTAACGCGATCGCGCTCTTGGCAGAAACAGAAGCTGAAATAGAAGAGGTTGCTGCAAAAGCAAAGTCTATGAGTACAGGTTCATCTGCCTCAACAAAGCCCACAGCAACTGTTGCAGCTAATAGCGCACCAACAGAGTCAGAATCTCAAAATGGCTCTCAACTTAGTTTGGGAAAAAGTAGTTCCACAAAGAGTAGCTCGGGAAGAATTATTGCCTCACCACGGGCTAAAAAATTAGCCAAGCAACTAAAAGTAGATTTAAGTAATGTCACTGGTAGCGGTCCTCATGGTCGCATCGTAGCTCAAGATATAGAGGCAGCATCCGGAAAAACTCCTACACCAACGGTTACAACAGCTGTATCCACACCATCTGCACCAGCAGTATCTCAACCGACTACCTTAAGTGCACCCACCCCCGCACCTGTTCGGGTCATGCCGGGTGAAACCGTACCTTTAAATACCTTGCAGAAGTCAGTGGTACAGGCTATGAACGCAAGTTTAGCGGTACCTGTATTCCGAGCCGGTTATACCATCACTACTGATGCATTAGATCAGCTTTACAAGCAAATTAAGCCTAAAGGTGTAACAATGACAGCTTTATTAGCCAAAGCTGTAGCAGTTACCTTGCAAAAACACCCATTAGTAAATGCTAGTTACTCTGAAGGAAATATCGTTTATCATTCAGGTATCAATATTGCAGTAGCTGTGGCAATGGATGACGGTGGGTTAATTACTCCAGTATTGCAAAATGCCGACCAGTTAGATATTTATACTTTATCTCGTAATTGGAAATCTTTAGTGCAACGCGCACGAGCCAAGCAATTACAGCCAGATGAATACAGCAGTGGAACATTTACTGTATCAAACTTAGGAATGTTTGGTGTTGATAAATTTGATGCTATATTACCTCCCGGGCAAGGTTCAATTTTAGCTGTTGGTGCTTCCCGTCCTCAACTAGTAGTTAGTTCAGATGGTACCTTTGGTATTAAGCAACAAATGCAGGTCAATATTACCTGCGACCACCGTATTATCTACGGCGCACACGCTGCGGCATTCTTAAAAGAATTAGCACAGTTGATTGAAACTAATGCTCAATCTTTAACTATGTAAATAAAGTTAATAATAAATTTGTAACTGAATAACCCAACCTACGACTAAGACAGTAGTGGGTTGGGTTATTGCAAAACTGAAATCTACTGATGAACATAAAACTTGACCGAGACAAAAGTTCTAACTGCAACAGCAGGAGCAGTGGTCGCAACACTAATGTCAGTCGCTACGCTCCAATTCAAAATTAGTCAAGCTCATGCTCTAACACCTAATCTGCTGAGTTAGCACGAAGGATACGTAATTCTTTGTTCTTCTTTCAATGCTCTTTGTTTCCAGTTCTCCCGTGATTGGGACAAATCTCTCACTTTTATTTCTAAAACTCTTAACTTTTGTTGTCTTTCAAGTGCTGTTTTTTTCCAATTCTCCCGACTTTGTTTAAAAAGACGAGTTAATCGGCTGGATGAACTTTTAAATTCCTTCATTAAACACCAATTTTTATTTTCATTAAACACCAATTTTTATTGGATAATTTGATGCATATATTAAGATACTCTCCCCAATTATCTCATCTGGCATTCTTCTGTTTTCGGAACCGTCTACATCGAAGTCCTCATCAGTTCCCCCGGTGAATGGTAAAAGTAATCGCTGTTCAAGGTCAGCTACTACTTACCTCATGTGAATTATGTCTTTTACTTCAATGCGATCGCATTGAATTTGATTGGTTTCCTGACTGTAGACTCAGGGGTTGTAATTTGGCAATCGGTCTTGCAGAAGTGAATGAAAAAATGCTGGTGATTTAAATATTGCTAAAATGATGCGGGTGGTGCTGTATTCTTTGCTGTGTAAGGATTTTATTATTTTAAACTGCTTTGACAGGAGTGCGAAACTGGTGCGGGTGGTGTAGTGTATTCATCTACTACTATAAAATTGTAGAAACTATTTTCGAGATAAATATAGATTAGATTAACTAGACAAAACCCAAGGGAGAACAATGAATCTAAAAGAACAAATTACACAGGAAATAGAAACATTACCTAGACCAGTATTGCAAGAAATTTTAGATTTTGTTCAATTCAAAAAAGCAAGATATGACAAGGAGAATCAAATAGAATATGACTCAGATACTCCTGCTATTTCAACGGGAAAATCTCTTCTAGAAAATCTTCAAAATGTCGGTCATTGGGAAGGTGATGATTTAGAAGAATGTTTAGAAGAAGTAATTTCCAGTCGCGGAATAGCTAAATTTGATTACGAATTTAATGATGAATGAATAATGTATTTACTTGATACTAATCATTGTAGTCTTGCTATTTTAGGCAATACTAACGTCTTAAATAGCCTTGCCAGAATTGAAAGTAGTTTTGTTTCTACCTGTGTTATTGTCCAGGGAGAGTTAGTAGACATGGCAGAACGTTCTCAAAGACGAGAAAAAAATTTAGCACTGGTAAGAAATTTTCTTAGAGGTATATATATTTATAATATTGACCAAGAAACCGCTAATTTTTACGGTCAAATAAAGAGTGCTGTATTTAAAAAATTTGCACCACAAGAAAAAAATAAATAAGCGTAGAAAAACGAAAATTACTGATTTAGGTTTCGGAGAAAACGATTTGTGGATTGCCGCAATTGCTATCCTACATTGACAGGTTAAATTGTTTTTCAACAATTTGCTTGAAGAAAAGATTAATAACTAATATTATATATTTTTTTACTTATCATAAAAAAATATTTTTACAATTTAAAATTATAGTTTTTGTAACATTGACACTGCCTTCTGGCTCTACCCAACCTACAATTCTCCTTAACTGAACCGTATTGCTATATAATTGTGACTTATTTCTTCCTCTGCACAATGGACTGAAAAAATTTAAAAATCCTGATTGAAGTCTCTTCTAAAAACAACATAGTATTATCTAACCATTCTAAAAGTTGCTCTAGAGGATGTTTGTTGTAACGAACCAATTGGGCTTTGGTTTCTATCCAGTCTGGTTGATGTTCGATTTGTTGGGAATCATTATTTTGATTTATTAAAGAAACTGTTGGTTTAGAAGTTTCTTTACGATTATTTTTTAGAGGTGTGGTTAATAATGGTGATTTTTGGATTTTTTCGGAATATTTTTGCTCTTTTGAGGGTTTATGAATATCTTCTTGAGAGTTACCAAATAAATCATCAAGGGTTAACCATAGATTCTTAGCTTTATCGGTTTGATTATTTTCATTATTTAGTTCAATATTTGGGTAAAATATCTTTTTCCCAGTTATTTTTTCCCTTTCGATAGGTGATAAGGTATCTGTTTTTCCATAATCCTTCAGGAGATTATTTTGATTTTTATCGAAGAAGTAACTTATTGCTGCACTAATTAAGTTTTTGATTGACGATAATTCTATTTTTTTTCTTCTAACTTCTATATCTCTAAATTTTATATCTTGATTTTTCAGGGTGAGTGCTTGTTCTCTACCGTAGAGAAATATATTTAACTGCTGTTGTCCTAATGATAATAAGTTAAAACTTTTCTGTTTGACTACTTCAATTGCAGTCGAGGTTTGAGATACAGGTACTAAAGCATGAGATTCCAGTTTGGCGATATTAGTATCGAGAAATGTCAAAGGTTTAGTAGAATTAAGTAAGTTTTGTCCTGTAATTAGAATTTTTTCACTTAGTTGGTTAGATAGTAGTGTTTGTTTCGGTAATTGTCCTGGTAATAACTTACTGACTTTAAATTTAGTTAATAAATCATTAATTTTTGGTAATAATCGGGTTTTCGTTTGATTCTGTGATAAACGCCAACTACGCCAATATTTAGCGATTTCTAGAATAATCAGCTTTTGTAATTCTTCTTGCTGTAAAGGGCTGAGAATATCAAGGATGTGATTGTCTCCACTGACTAAAACTAGCTTTTGAGGGCAGATATCGCAAGCTATACCTTGAATTGCGATAGTCTGAAGGGAATTAGTAGAACTAACATTGTTGCTAGTAATTGTACTGTCACTAAATTGTATTTTATCTAGCACCAATAAAAGATTACTTACTGGTGCATCTACTGCAAGAGATGCTTGTGTAATATCATTTTGAGAACCCAGCAAATTAAATTTTTGTTCTGGTTCCTGGGACTGTAATTGTTTTCCCGCAGACTCGACGGTTTTCTGTAATAGCTTGTATAGAGGATAAAGCAAAGCTTCCGCAGACCAAGTTACATTAACTTTCAATTGACGAAACCTATGCTGGAACTGTTCGTTCAAACGTCGAGATTGACGATGAAAAAAGTTAAATAGTTTACTTTGGTATCGACCGGGAGATGCAGAAGGCATGGTATTTACTACAAAATTCTAAGTGACCTAATATTAGCGAAAATATGACACCTGCTGTACCGTCATCTAATACTAATTCTAATTCTATTTCTAGTGTTGTTAATCATTTACGTTCTCTTTCTCAAGTTGATATGCAGTCGTCTTGGTATATAAGTTATCAAGATATGGATTTACCTGGGATAATGGGTGAAGATTTTCTCAATTGGGAAATTGCAAAATTTAATCACAGAGAGCATATTGCTTGGGAAAGGGGAAAAAAAACCATTAGCTTAATACAACGGGTTGTAGCTCCTGATAATTTAAATGGGTATCCGTTGACTGGGTTGTCCTTACGATTGGGTGTTGTTTGGTGGGCTGAATCTGGGGAAGTTTATGTTGATGGAAAGTTAATAGCACAGGGAGATTTATTCGATTTTGCTCCACGAGTTTTGTTGAAAAAGGGAGTTAAACCAGGAGATGAGTTTACTGTTGCACTACGCTTAGTTAGTCCTGGACATGATGATGGTGCTTTGGTGCGATCGCTCTTATATTACGAGTCTGATGAATTCCCTGAACCTAGTTTCGTGGCTGATGAGTTAGCTGTAGTTCAATGTTTTTTACAAAGTTCTGCAAAGGAAAGGTTAAAAAGTTTAACTGATGTGGTAGAAGAGATTGCTCCGGAGCTAGACTGCGGAGTTGTTAAGCAAACTAGGAAGGAGTGGGAAGAGAAGTTAGGAAAATTCAGAGGAAAACTAAAAGAATTACGACCCGATTTTCAAGAAAAGATGTATCTTTTAGGACACGCCCATTTAGATTTAGCTTGGTTATGGCGGGTAGAGGATACTTGGAAAGCAGCACAGAATACCTTTGAGTCGGTATTGGGTTTACAGAAGGATTTCCCGGAGTTAATTTTCACTCATTCTAGTCCGGCGCTTTATGCTTGGGTAGAGGAAAATCGACCGGATTTATTTGCGAAGATTCAGGGGGCTGTGGCTGCTAGGACTTGGGAAGTTGCGGCGGGAATGTGGGTAGAACCAGAGTTGAATTTGATTAGTGGGGAGTCGATTACTCGTCAGTTATTTTACGGACAGAGATATGTATTAGAAAAATTCGGTAAAGTATCGAGTGTGGTATGGTTGCCCGATAGCTTTGGTTTTTGCTGGAGTTTACCCCAATTTTTGGGTCTGGCGGGTGTAAAATATTTTGTCACTCAAAAGCTGCGTTGGAATGATACAACCAAATTTGAGTATGGGGCTTTTTGGTGGCGATCGCCTGATGGTAGTGAAATATTTAGCTATATGTCACCTTTGATTGGGGAAAGTATTGACCCGGTGAAAATGGCGAAATATACTTGTGAATGGCAAGAACAAACAGGTATAAAAGATGCTCTGTGGCTTCCAGGAGTCGGTGACCATGGGGGTGGACCGACTAGAGATATGTTAGAGGTTGCCCGTCGCTGGGAAAAGTCTGATGTTTTTCCCGATTTAGAATTTGTTACTTCAGAACAATATATACAGCAGATTCAAGAAAAAAACAGTAATTTCCCTGTTTGGAATGACGAGCTTTATTTAGAGTTTCATCGTGGTTGTTACACTACTCATGGAGACCAAAAGCGTTTAAATCGTAAGTGTGAGAATTTATTATATGAGGCGGAATTATTTGCCAGTTTAGCAAGTATTACAGCCGGTGTGGCTTACCCCAAAGAGGAAATAGAATCATCCTGGAAAAAGCTTTTATTTAATCAGTTTCATGATATCTTACCTGGCTCTGCTATACCGGAAGTTTATGAAGACGCTGTTGAAGAGTGGGAAGCAATAGAAGCAACTGGAAATCAAATATTACAGCAGTCTCTGAAAACTTTAGCTCAGCAAATTCAATTACCATCACCACCGGTGGATGGTTTACCCATAATAGTTTTCAACTCTTTAAATTGGGTGCGAATATCACCAGTTATTTCTGTAGATATATCCCAATTGAATATATCCCAGTTAGATGTATCACAACACTGGCAAATAATAGATGCAGATGGAAATACATTAACTTCTCAACTAAGTACTGAATCTCAATTATTATTCATTCCTGACGAGATTCCAGCTCTTGGTTATCAAATATTTTGGCTTTCTTCCCATGTTAATGAAGAAAATCCCTATCCAACTCCTCCCCTAGAAGAGAACAGATTGGGTCTCACACTAGAAAATCATCTCCTCCGGGTAACTGTAGATAAAGAAACAGGAGATTTAACCAGCGTCTTTGATAAAATCAATAACAAAGAGATTCTTGCAGGAGCAGGGAATCAACTACAAGCATTTGCAGATAGCGGACAATACTGGGATGCATGGAATATTGACCCCAATTATGCACAACATCAGTTACCATCAGCAAAATTAAAATCTATTGAGTGGATAGAAACCGGACTAGTTGAAAATCGCTTACGAGTAGTAAGAATAATTGGTTCCTCAGAATTTCAGCAAGATTATATTTTGCAAGCAAACTCACCAATCTTAAAAATAAATACTGTTGTTGATTGGAAAGAACGTCAAGTGATGGTAAAAACAGCTTTTCCCCTACAGTGGGAATCTGAATTTGCGACCTATGAAATCCCCTGTGCTACAATCAATCGTCCTACTAACCCCAAAACTCCAGCAGAAAAAGCAAAATGGGAGGTTCCTGCACTAGGATGGGCTGATTTAACAGATGATCAAAATCAGCATTACGGAATGAGTTTACTCAACGACTGTAAATACGGTTACGATAGCAAAACCAATCAGCTACGTTTAACTTTACTACGAAGTCCGAATTGGCCCAACCCTTCAGCAGATAAAGGTCTACACCATTTTTCCTATGCTTTATATCCCCACACTGGAAATTGGCAAGATGCTGAGACCGTTAAACGTGGTTATGAGTTCAATTATCCTTTGCACGTATTTATCCCAAATGTAGATTTAGTAGAATCATCTGAGAGTAATGATACAAGTACTAACAGTACTAACATAAGTACTAAAACAGATAAAAGAAGCTTCTTCAACTTAGGAGCAAAAAACTTAATTCTAATGGCATTTAAACAGGCAGAAGATAACTCACAACAATGGATAATCCGTTGTTATGAGTGTAATGGAGAAACAGCTAACTTAGAATTTCACAGCGATATGGGATTGAAATTAATAAACCCTGTGGATTTATTAGAACGTCCCTTACCTCTAGTTCAATCTCCTAAATATTCATCTGAGCAACAAAACTTTACAATTGCGCCCAGAAAAATTGTCAGTTTCCAAGTTAGTTTTTAGCTATTGGTTTTTAGTTTTTGGCTTTTGGCTATTTCCCTCTTAAGTGAGAGCTAAGAGGAAGTAGCAAACAGGGAATAGCTTACTCTAATCTTCATGTTCATCAAAAGGGTCGGCAAGCTGCTTGCTGGGGGGACCAAAAGAAGTATAGATTGCTAGGGCAGTAACTACGATTAATACTGCACCAACCGAAAGACCGAGAATCATTGCGGGTTCCATTAGATCCATAATTAGGTATATATTATGAGTGTTATTCTTATAGAATATTACAGAAGATTAAAAAATACTTTGGTAATTACCTTTAGGTGAAGTATGGGACAGCAAACAAAATTAGGAAATCTTCTCAGACCTCTTAATTCTGAGTACGGTAAAGTTGCACCAGGTTGGGGTACTACCCCTTTAATGGCAGTGTTTATGGGGTTATTTTTTGTATTCCTATTAATTATCCTGCAACTATACAACAAATCAATCATGATTCAAGATATTACGGTTGATTGGACTAACTACGGCGTCTAAATCTTATAAAACCGATAATAAAGCTAAAATTAAAAGTGATGGGAACCCGGAATAACCGGGTTTTTTTGTGAAAATAGCTTGTGAAAAGAGAAATTCCCAAGAAATTTAAGTTTAATATTGTTCCAGAATTATTCCTGCATTATTCTCTATTCTCGATAAATATAAAAAAAGTCAATCAAGGAAACGGAAAAAACTCATGAATATATTTGGTATCGGTTTACCAGAAATGGCAGTAATAATGTTAGTGGCATTACTAATTTTTGGTCCTAAGAAATTACCAGAAATTGGTCGTAGTTTGGGTAAAGCAATACGTGGATTCCAAGATGCATCGAAAGATTTTCAAAGTGAGTTTCAGAAGGAAGCAGAACAAATAGAAGAGGCTGTAAAGACAACTGCTCAATTGGAAACAAATGAATTTGAGACTAAGGGAGTTGCAACTAAGGAAGTTGAAACCAAGGAAGTTGAAACGGTGGAATCTCAGAAAGATGGGTAATAAACAATGGGTGTAGTATTCTATACTGGGGATACACTTCCCTGGATGAAAATTTTATTTTCAAGATAGATTAAAGGATAAGAAATGCTGCTCATGATTATTGAGCGTTTCAAAAATAATAATATGCTGCCAATTTATCAACGTGTTCGCGATGAAGGCAGAATGTTTCCTGAAGGTCTTAAATATATTGATAGCTGGGTAGAGCCAAATTTTAGTAGATGTTTTCAGCTTATGGAATGCGATGACCTGCGTTTACTTCAGGAATGGATTTTAAAATGGAATGGTTCGGGAACCACTTTTGAAATTGTTCCAGTTATTAGTAGTAAAGAGACTAAAGAAGTTGTAGCTCCATTTCTTGACCGGTTGTAATTTATTCCAAAAATTTATTTCAAATCAGTGACAGAAGCGATAAAAGAAAAAGCAAAAGAAAAACCGTTAATTATTCCTCAATTAATTGTTGGTTTAGGTAATCCTGAACCAAAGTATGATCGAACACGTCATAATATCGGGTTTGCTGTGGTTGATGCTTTGTCTAAATTTTGGCAAATACCGCTATCAGAAAATCGGAAGTTTCAGTCTGAATATGGGGAAGGTTTTGCACCGAGTCGGCAAAAAGTGCGTTTACTCAAGCCTTTGACCTACATGAATCTTTCTGGACAGTCCATTGGTGCTGTAACAAACTGGTATAAACTACCACCAGAATCGGTTCTAGTCATTTACGATGATATGGATTTACCCATAGGTAAAACTCGTTTGCGTTTGGGGGGTTCTGCTGGTGGACATAATGGGATGAAAAGCGCGATCGCTCATTTGAATACTAAAGATTTTCCCCGTTTGCGTATTGGTATTGGTAAACCTAAAAATAAAGTTAGTAGGGATGATACTCGTACTGTTTCTCATGTTTTAGGAAAGTTCTCTCCTACTGAATCTCAGGTAATGTCGGAAGTGAATCGGTTTGTGATTGAATGTATCGAATTAAGTCTTAAGGAAGGTGTAGAAAAGGCGATGAATCGTTGTAATTCTCGTACGATAGAGTTGCCAGATTCAGAATAAGAACTGAAGCTTGAATAAACCGACTTTTTCCCGAACTGAGGTTATTTAAGATGCTTAAAAAAAACCAAGAGTTGGGGGATTCTCCCCCAAGACCCCTATTGGGAGCAGGACAGCTGTTTCATTCTAAAAAGGAAAAAATTAAAGGTTTTCACAGAGCTACAAAAGTTGTTTAGGATGCTTGAAAAAACCAAGAGTTGGGGGATTCTCCCCCAAACCCCCTATTGGGAGGACGGCTGCGTCCCCCAAACCCCCTCCAGATAAGCATCGGTGACAATTTAGGTCATAAACCATTTGTCAGTTGCTACGCTCCAATTCAAAATTGTTAATTTTGGATCTTGATAATTTTAAGGTTGGAAATTTCCTAACAATTAACAATTAACAACTAACAGGTATTTTTACCTGCTGTAAATCCAAACCCCGCTCAAATATCTCATCAATAGGTAACATTTCTCCTTTCGCGGTCATAAATTTATGGTCGGAAGTGGCTTGAATTACTGAACCGTTTTCTAGTTGGTATTCAAAGACTTCTTGCTGTCCGCGATGGTGCCATTGAGCAATGGGTTGTGTATATATATGACCGTTTTTATCGACGCTGTAAATGTGACATTCAATTCTATTTTCGACAATTTTACCGATGGGTATTAAACCATATTCTACAGTTAAAATTTCTGTATCATAGCTCAAACAGTATTCGGCAAACTTAATCATTTGGTCGAATAAAGTTTCAGCAATTTTTTTATTGACACCATTTTTGGCAGAACCATCAATAAATATTTCCCGGTGCTTCTCCATTTCTTTGACTTTCTTTTTACCCATTGCTCGACGTAATAGGTCGGCTTGTCCTAGGGAATATCCTGCCATGTCTTGGGCAATTTTCATGATTTGCTCTTGATAAACCATGATTCCGTAGGTTTCATTCAATATAGGTTCGAGAATCTTGTGAGCATATTCTATTTCTTCTCTACCATGTTTGCGGTCAATAAAGTGGGGGATTAATCCTGCGTCTAAAGGTCCTGGTCTGTAGAGGGCTAAAATTGAAGAAATATCTTCTATGTTGGAAGGTTTCAAGTCTTTTACTATCTGTTTCATCCCCGATGATTCGAGTTGAAATACTCCTTCTAATTCACCTGCTTCTAATAGTTTGTATGTTTTTTGTACTTCTTTTGGTAATACTTTGTTTTCGCTTTTTTCTAATCTTTTCTGAGATTGTCTTTCTAGGGCTGTAATATCATAAGGGTCAATATAAAAATTATGCTTTTGGGAAATTAAGTCAACGGTTTTCTGAATCATGGTCAGGTTTCTTAAGCCCAGAAAGTCCATTTTTAATAGACCCAGAGCTTCGATATCTTCCATGTAATATTGAGTAATTACCGCGCCGTCATTATTCTTTTGTAGTGGGACAATTTCATCTAAGGGTTCGGCAGAAATCACTACACCTGCTGCGTGAACCCCGAAGGTTTTGTTGGTACCTTCGATACGCATTGCCATATCGATCCAGTGATGGACTCTGGGGTCATTGTCGTATTTTTCCTTAAACTCTGGTTCTGGAGTTTGATCGGAAATCATTACTTTCAGTTTGGCAGGTTTTCCCCGGGCTACGGGAATTAATTTTGCCATTTTATCTGCTTCGGCGTAGGGTACATTTAATACCCGTGCTACGTCCTTTAATACCGCTTTGGAGGTCATGCGGTTAAATGTAATAATTTGCGCGACTTTTTCTTCCCCATACTGTTTTGTCACATACTCAATCATGGCATCGCGCTTTTCAATACAGAAGTCGGTATCAATATCTGGCATTGACTTCCGGTCTGGATTGAGGAATCTTTCAAATAGTAACCCGTGGTGTACCGGGTCAATATTAGTAATACCCATAGTATATGCAACCAAAGACCCCGCCGCAGAACCCCGTCCTGGTCCGACAGGAATATTGTTATCCCTAGCAAACTTAATGTAATCCCACACTACTAAAAAGTAAGTAGAAAAACCCATACGCTGAATCATTTCCAGTTCGTATTCGAGTCTTTCCTTATAAGTTTGTTCTACCTCTTGACGACTTTTGAGATTAAGTTTAGTTAAAAGTCCTTCCCAAGCAACTTCTTCTACGTAGGTATCGGGTGTATGACCGGAAGGAATGGGAAAGTCGGGAATTCTCGGTTCCCCTAAGATATTATATTTTTCTATTTTATTAGCGACTTCTAAAGTGGTTGCGATCGCTTCGGAGATAACCTCTTCTGTTAAATGGTCGCGGAATAAATGTCTCATTTCGTCGGCAGATTTGAGGTATTCTGTACCGCTATACCTCATCCGCTTGTCTTCAATAATTAACTTACCAGTTTGGATACAAAGTAGCGCGTCGTGTGCTTCTACGTCATAACAAGATATATAGTGAGAGTCGTTGGTAGCAATAAACTTAATATCTAACTCTCGAGCAATTTTAATAATTTCAACATTAACTATCCGGTCTTCTTGGGAACCGTGGTCTTGAATTTCTAAGTAAAAATCATCACCAAATACATCTTTGTACCATTTCGCAACTTTCCTTGCTGCATCTGGTCTTTTACTCAAAATAGCCTGGGGAATCTCTCCACCCAAGCAAGCGCTAGTAACAATTAAGTCTTGGTGATATTGTTTTAATAAATCTTTATTAATACAGGGACGGGAAAAAATACCCTTTCCCTGGACACCTTGAAGATGAGAAGTAGTGGTCAGTTTAACTAAATTCTTATAACCGCGAGTATTTTTCGCTAAAACCACCTGATGATATTTCGGACGACGTTCCTGTTTGGTAATATCGCCGTTGATGACGTACATTTCATTGCCGATAATTGGCTTAATATTCTTACCACGACAGGTTTTTATCAACTCAATAGCGCCATACATCACACCATGGTCGGTAAGTGCGATCGCTTCCATTCCCAGTTCAATTGCTTTATTAATCAGGCTGGGTAATTGAGAAGCACCATCAAGCAAGCTGTAATCACTGTGAATATGTAGAGGCACAAAGGACATAGGTCTACCAAGTAAACATTTCACTTTCCAAGAATGTAATACAGATTAACCTAATTTTGCTCTGATGCTGTTGAAGAAATAAAAAGAATTTTCAGGAGGTGATGGGTGAGATAAGGGAGATTGCTCTGTGTCCCGGTTCTCTCTATATATTTATTTTCTACCAATGAACCATCACCTATAGGTGTACCTGAACAGTACAGCTAAAAATTATTGACCCCGAAAGTTGAGTTGAGGTACCTCAACCCAACCTACAATATTCTTAACCACTTGAGGAAAATAATTTACCGGGGAACTGGGAGAAAGCGATCGCAATGGTGGTGATTATTCTGGATATGATATGGGTGTGTACGAAGTCGTAAATTAAATTGTTCTTAATTAACAATCAAGAAGGAAGCGCGAACCCGAAATTGAAAAACTGATTTTAAGACAATGGCATATAATAATTTTACTTTAAGTAAAGCTAAGAAAGACTTCAACTTAACCACGATCGAGTCAGAAAATTTGTTCAAAGAGGTTAGTAGTATAGAGCCTTCCGCTTTGTTGATAGAATTACTCGAAGAGTATTTACCGCTAGCGAGAGCAATAAGTACAGAAAAAGCTAAGTCTGAATTATTGGTAATTCCAATACTGGTAGAAATCAGAAAAATTCTTTCAAGAAAAATCAGTTTGTTTTCTGGAAGCTTGTTTAATGTTGATGTTATGAAGGGATTAACTGGTTATGTTGATTTTTTGATTACTTTGTCCGAGGAGATGTACGCGATAAGTTCTCCTGTTATTACATTAGTTGAAGCTAAGAATGATGTAATTACTAACGGGATAGGACAATGTGTAGCTGAGATGGTAGCAGCGCAAATATTTAATGAGAAACAAGGTAATTCTGTACCAACTATTTACGGAGTGGTAACGACAGGGACTGCCTGGTTGTTTCTAAAATTAGAACAGAAAACTGTTTATATTGACAATCAAGAATATTATATTGACAACTTGGGTAAGATAATCGGTATTTTGGTGAATTGCTTAGAAAAGGCGAGTTTTTCTTGATTTTTCTCTGCTATTATTTTACCCTGGTTATCGTAATTCAAGTTAAAACACGGGCGACAAGTCAGAAAGTAATGCCTCAATCCCCGTTCATTTATGACGGGGAGTGGCTCAAAAAGTAATTATATTTATGTGACTGATGTGGTATTTAGATTGTAACGACCTATGCCTATATTCAAGACATCATTGTAATCAAATACTGTACCATCGGGTTGATTATAATGATTACCTTGGTAAAGGTCAGTTAAAACTTCGATGGGATAAGCGTGGTCAGCAATGAAATCTTTTTGACCCGGTTGATGACGGTTGAAGTCATTCCAGTCATTGAGGTAAAAATCTACGTCACCTAGGCTATTATCATAACCAAGGGTAGCGGTGGAGTGGAAAGCAACTACTCGGTCTGCATCGGTTTCATCGAGACGTAAGGATGTTTTGGAATTGTAAATATCTTCAAAGTCGGGACCTGCTGGGTCTAGACCAATAATCATATGTAGAGATTGAGCGGTTAGTTGATCGAATTTTTCACCAATATTACCACTGACATGAGCGCCTAAACTATGACCGATGGCGGTTGTTTGGGTGGGATTGACTCCTTTATTATACAAAAATTGCGCGATCGCATTTCCTACTGTTTCTGTATCTTCAGCAGCTTGTCGGTAGTTGAGGTTACTTGCGATATTACTCCAGTCGGCAAAGATAATGTTCGCATTCTGGTTATAATTTTTAATTGATGAGGCTAAGTTTGTCCAGTTACTTTCCGAAACTCCCATACTCCGCCATCCGTGGGTGATAATGTAGGTTTCTTGAGTGGTGTCTAATCCTGTTCCATGGAAGAGATAGAAGTTTACGTCTGCTTCTGTTAAATGGGGTAAATCTAGTGGAGTGGTACCGATGGAGGTAAATTCACTATTTTCTCCTTCGATGGTAATTGAGTTAGTTTTTATTTCTGTTTTTATCTCATTTGTAGGAACATAGTTAAAGGAGAAATTTTTATATTCTTCACCAGTACTGAATAAATCTGATTTGTTTTGTAAGTTGGGGGTGAATGTCCTGTTATTATTATGATTAACAATAGGATATTCTAGTTCTAATTTTTCTCCATTACTACGGATAATTTCAAAGGTATAATTGCTAAGATTATCCCTAGGATAATCTCCAGAAGTTAAGGAAAATGAGTTTGTGTATGTTTGCTCATTTTTATGGGTAAAGTGGGAGTTGAGATTATTTTGAGTATTATTGGTTCGATTCTTATTAGTTTGGTTACTACTATCGGATACTTGAATATTTCTAAGATTGTAGTTGTATGAACTAATTGGAGAAGTTTCTACCGAAAAATTATTTTGTAAGTATAATAGGTCGGCAGAACTTTTAGCATAAGCTCCTATATAGCGGGTATTAAAGTCATTTATCAAATCATCAGAGACTTGTGAAGCAGACTGTTGCCATAATCTGGATGCTTTATCTCCTAATGCTGTTAACTGTGTGTTAATATTTGTCAATTTGTTATGGATGATTCAATTATTTCACCTTATCTAACTAAAGGTCAGGATTTCATCACCATTTCGATTGATTTCAAAAATAAATTTTACCTTTTTTACCTTTTTTACCTTTTTATCAGGAGCATCCCAATTATACGAAAAGCCCGCAGGCTAGAAGTCTAGAGCTAAGATAATTATTACCTGGTTAAGATGTTTGTTCTTTCTTGGGATGCTCCTTTTTTACCTTTTTACCTTTTTGTGTGGAAGGGGAAAGAATAAAGTGTAAAAATAACTAAACTTTGAAAATTTTCATTGCACTTACATCTACATTACGGTCGAATAAAACTCGCGGTTTGAGGAGAATTTTGAAGAGTAATATTAAAGACTTTAGTTCGCTTGGACTACAGCTGCGTTTCCATTGTCCTGGACGACAAAATAACATTTTCACTAATAGACGATGTTGATTTAAGCTCAGGGATGAAAATTGTATTCTGATGGTGGGAAATTCTTCGTCGAAGTCTGTACTGAGTATTTCTGCGTTGAGATTTAGTTTTTCTTCAGCAATTTCTAGTTCTACTTTCTGAGGGGGAATTAAGCTGAGTGGTGGTTTTTGGGTAAGTGCTATCTCTGCACCAACTTCGGATATCATTGTGGTAATACCCCAGAGGTGATGTTGATTTATTTTCAGGTTGACTACTCTGCGCAGGTCGAACCATTCATATTTATCGGCTTTTGGTGCATCTAATAGTATTAGTAAGGCAATACCTATAAATACTAAATTGTAAGCGCTCCAAATCCAACCTAAATCTAGTCCTTGTAAGTGTTTGACTACTTGGGGTGTATTAGCTCCTGTCCACAGTAAAGATAAGCACATTCCTAAATTACGCCATAAACTAATAGCTGTGGCAATAAATAATAATATCAAAGGAAAAGCCAAACTCCAGTTGAAAGTGTAACGCTTATTGTCTGTTCCTTTGGGGGTGACTTTAAATCCTTTGGAGAAGGGGTTTAGCATTGCTTGAATTACTGCTAATGTTAAAGGAAAAGCCAGGGCTAAACTATACACTTCCGAGAGTATTGCCGAACGCGATCGCAAATTTAACCAAGAGAATACAGTTAACTGAGTTAGATAAAAGGGCAGAACGAAGTACAATGCTTCTTCAACTGTGGCTTGTATGGGAATTATACTTAGGAATGAGTATAATATGGGCATAATTAAGTAGCCGACACGGGAAATACTCGCGAACCAATTTAGTAATCCTTCTAAATGAGCTAGTCGCTGTATTGGCTTTAATCCATCAATTGTCAGGGGATTAGATTTGATGAAAAATGCTTGTAGGGTTCCTTGTGCCCATCTTATACGTTGAGCGGCATGGGCGGCGATGTTTTCTGCGGCTAATCCTGCGCTGAGTTTTTCGTCTAAGTAAACCAGTTTGTAGCCTTTTGCGGATAAATTTATACCTGTAAAGTAATCTTCACTTAAAGACTCGGTAACGAAACCTCCTGTTTCCTCCAAAGCGCTACGTCTCACAATGAAGGAGGTACCCGCACAGACTACGCTTCCTGCTGCGTCTTTGATGGGTTGAATTTGACGGTAAAATACTTCTTCTTCTGGGGTAACGACGTTTTCTAATCCTAAGTTACGAGCAATTGGGTCAGCATTATAGAAACTCTGGGGTGTTTGTACTAAAGCTACTTGTGGGTCTTGAAAAAAGCCGACTGTGCGATGGAGAAAGTTAGTGGTGGGGATAAAATCAGCATCGAAGACAACTATTAATTTACCCTCTGTTTTAGGAATTGCATGATTCAAATTTCCTGCTTTTGCGTGACGGTTGTGAGGACGAGTTATATACTCACAACCTAATTCTTCTGCTAAAGCTCTCATTTCCTGACGACGGGTATCGTCTAAAAGGTAGATATTTTTATTCTCATATTCTAGAGCTTGACAACCGATAATGGTACGACGAAGAATAAATGCTGGTTCGTTGTATGTTGGTATAAAAATATCTACAGAAGGAGTAAAACTACCATTCGCGACTGCAATATTATTTTCGTTAGTTTCCTGACGACGGTCTTTAATATTGAGCATTAAGAAAAGTTGGATAGTTGAACTTAGAAGTACCAACATTTCTAAGAAAAATAAACCCAAACTAAATACACCATTCAGGGGTGTTGAAAGATTTAGGGTAGAAAGCGATCGCCAAAAAATATAACGAACAGCTAAGGTGAGGAGAATACCAACCACCAATCGTCTCGACCACACCTGGGGTTGTGGAGAAACTTTCATGATTGCGATCGCGCTTATTAGTAGGGCAACAGTTGGAGCTAGTAAGTATTTACCCGTAACTATTGGCACTTCTAGCCACATCGGTGGATTTTTCTGGAGATAGTTTAATTCAGCGAAAATGGCACTAATTTTGTTTTCCCCTACAAACCAAGCAGCTACAATAATTGCACATATTACAACAATACCGATCAATATGAATGTGGCACGATAAACTTTACGAGGACGACGTTTACCATATTTTCTTCTGGTAAATATTTTGTCTCTAGCTTCTTGAGATTGATTATCTTGGGGTGAGAATGTCATGTGCTATTGGTAATGGGTAATTGGTAATGGAAATAGCTGTGCTATTAATTACTTCTTTCTTCCCGTATCCTAGTCTCCTGGTCTCCCACTCCCTCATTCACAGTCCTTTAAATCCGTTACTGGTTTTCATTTCTTGGGGTGGGGAAGCTGGGATATTTTGAGTGTTTTGTTGTTGAATACCAACTTGATTAAGAAATATACCTGTTAATATAACTGCACCACCCACGTACTGAGCAGCTGTTGGTATTTCTCCTAAGATAAAAAATGCTGCTAAAATACCTGCAACAGGGGTAAATGAACTGACTAAAGATACATCTGAGGGTGTGGATTTTTTTAAACCGGTGAACCAAGAAAGCTGCCCCATAACTACTATCACTGCGCTATACACCAACATCCATTTCCATAGGAAGGGTGAAAATACATCCATGAAATGATTTGGTTCGTAAAGAATCATCACAATGGTGAAAAAGATAATGGTGGCGAGGGCTGTCCGATATACGCTAAATATACCAAGTGGTATTTGTTGCAGACGTGCTTGAGAAATAGTTGTAGCGATCGCAAGAGCTAATGCAGCGATCGCACTCATAATTTCACCGACTCCAACTGTGGTAAAAATGTTGGGACTCATCATGTTTTCCCATATTCCTTGCAGGAGAAAAATTGTTACTACTCCTAGTAAGGAAATAACAGCACCAAGTATTGTCCAAATATTAACTCTGGTTTTTAAAAACCAAGCTGATAATGCTAAGGCTAGAGGAGTTTCAATCCGTCCAATTAAAACTACATTTGTTACCATTGTTTTATCAAGAGCCATAAAAATCAAAGCCGGGGCTAATGCTCCTGAAAAAGCGGCAACTACGCTCATGTTTAACCAATCTTTGAGAGAAACTTGTTTGAAGTTACTAATTGTAAGTTGACGATAATATACTGCAATTAATAATAGTAATGCACAAATATTACCAACAAATAATAGATTACAAAATGAGATGGGATTCCTCCCTGCGATTAGGTTTTGTTCGCCGATTTCTGTAAGTAAACGGGTGATTGCATTCGCTGCACCAAATATGATGACGGCAATCCATAGAAATAATTGTCCAGAACTTTTATTAATAATTTTAGACATAACGATACTTTTAGGTTGGGAAGATTAGACATATCTAAAAAGTAATTATCTATGGAATACCCTTTGCGGGGTTATATTTGTAATTAGATGTATAATTATTTGTTGGATATGTATATTTGAAAACTATTTTAAATCTATTTTAAAACTAGTAAATAAAATCTAATAACTAAAATCTAATAAATAAAATCTAATAACT
>JBCCDM010000033.1:0-23287 GCA_039030795.1 Cyanobacteria bacterium P01_A01_bin.84 | reverse complement strand
GTATATACATTTAAATACTATAGTGATTTAAATCACTGACATACTCCTAACAATATTAGTGAAAGTCAAGTCAGGTATTTTACTTAAAACCTCTTTTTTACTGATGATTTCATATTTTCTTTATAAAGATGTCGTAAAAAGGCAGTTTTTTGTAAAAATTCTGTTAACTGGATAAAAATATACTTACGACGAAGAAGATATAGATTTTAATTAAATAGTTGAACACTGAAGTTAAAAGAGTATCTACAAATACTTTGATTAATTAAAAATCATACTATTAGTATGAAGTTAGTCAAAATATGTTAGTGTATTTGACCATAGCTTTTACAGGTAATTTATCTTCAAAATCTTCTATTTAAGTGCTTTTCAACGAATATCTATTAAACCAGAGTGTTTTCCAAAAATTCAAAAAAAACTACATAAATAAATAACAGTCTGATTTCACTTGTGAAATCAGTCTATTTGATGTATTTGTTTACTGTTGTTGATGTAGAAGTTCAACATAGCTGAAGGCACGGCTTAAAATATGGTTGTATTTTTGTGAAGATAGCGATCTACCAATTCTGCTTGATAACGATTTGTGAATAAAGAGCATCTATGAAACAAGTAAAATTACTCAACATAGCTATTGATAACTTTTCTACTATTGAGTTACTCAAAAAACTTAAGGAAGGCGGAATAGTTTTTACTCCTAATGTAGATCATTTAATTAAATTACAGAGAGATGAGGACTTTTATATAGCTTATAATGCTGCCACTTATAAAGTTTGTGATAGCCAAATACTTATATATGCATCAAAATTTTTAGGAACTCCTTTGAAAGAAAAAATTTCTGGTTCTGACCTTTTTCCTGAATTTTATCGTTATTACCAGAATGATACTGAGGTTAAAGTCTTTCTTTTAGGAGCAGCAGAAGGTGTAGCAAAATCTGCTCAAAATAAAATTAATTATTTAGTTGGAAGAAATATGATTGTTGATGTCTATTCTCCAACTTTTGGATTTGAAAAAAAAGAGCAAGAGTGTTTAGAGATAGTAGAAAAAATTAATAACTCAGGAGCAACAGTATTAGCAATTGGTGTAGGGGCTCCCAAGCAAGAGAAATGGATTCTTAAGTATAAAGACAGATTACCAAATATCAAAACTTTTTTAGCTATAGGTGCAACAATTGATTTTGAAGCAGGTAATAAAACAAGAGCGCCAAAATGGATGAGTCAAATTGGATTAGAGTGGCTATATAGACTTTTTTCTGAACCGAAGAGATTATGGAAAAGATACATAGTAGATGATTTACCTTTCTTGTGGTTAATAGTTAAGCAAAAGCTAAAGTTCTACAAAATACCATTTAGTATTTAGCTAAATAATTTATCCTTAAATATGGATTAGCTTTCTTGTAGTTTTTAGCTTTTGGCTTTTAGCTTGGAACTGGTTTATTTTTAGATTTATAGCTATTCTAAGTAAGTCGGCATAAATAAATCTAACTATGTAATGGATTGTAAACAGCATTCAAAACCTTGCGTTGACGTAGTCTGATCGATAGAGCTTATGCTTCGTTTCACTCACAATCACATACCTTTAATTTTTAAGACCGACGACTTACTTAACTTCCCAGCTAATGGCTAAAAACTTCAATTATTAATGTACTTCACGGCAATTCATATAACAGTCATTTGTCATTTGTCATTTGTCATTTGTGATTACAAAACACCTTTAGAACTAGGAATTGTACCGATACGTCGTGGGTCTAATTCAACAGCCATACGCATAGACCTAGCAAATGCTTTGAAAGTAGCTTCGATAATGTGATGGGAATTGATGCCGTCTATCTGACGAATATGCAGGGTCATTTGGCTATGATTTACTATTGCAACAAAAAACTCTCTAACCAATTGGGTATCGTAGTTTCCCACCCTTTGAGTAGGGATTTGTAAGTCATAACTTAAATGAGGACGACCAGAAAAATCTAAAGCAACTTGAACCAACGACTCATCTAAAGGAGCAAGAAAGTGACCAAAGCGAACAATACCTTTGCGATCGCCTAATGCTTTTCCTAAAGCTTGTCCCAAGGTAATACCAACATCTTCGTTTGTATGGTGGTCATCAATTTCCCAGTCTCCTTCGGCTTTAATATCTAAGTCAAAAAGTCCGTGGCTAGCTATTTGATGCAGCATATGGTCTAAGAAAGGAATACCTGTAGCTGCTTGACATTTACCTGTACCGTCTAAATTTATTGCTACTTTAACATCAGTTTCACCTGTAGTGCGACTAACTGAGGCTACACGAGGAGTAAAATTTTGCTGATTATAACTTTCTGATTGATCTTGATATGTATTACTAATTTGCATAATTTGTAAAAGTTGATTTGAGGTTATTAATTATGTCTGATCTGAATTATCGTCAAATAAATTTACACTCTGTAAGTTCAACCATTTTTAGCTGTAAAAAGCCCAACAATTATTAGCTCTTAGCTATTAACCTTCAAGTCAAAAGCTAACAGCTAAAAACTAAAAGTAGTTGAACTTCACATTCCCATAATTTCATATCCTGCATCTACATACAGGACTTGCCCAGTAATTCCACTTGCTAAATCGCTACACAAAAAAGCTGCGGTATTACCTACTTCTAATTGAGTAACAGTACGTCGTAGAGGCGCTATTTCTTCTACATGATGAATCATATCTAAAATGCCACCGACAGCAGAGGATGCCAATGTTCTAATTGGACCTGCGGAAATTGCATTCACTCGAATTTGCTCAGAGCCAAGTTCTGAAGCTAAATAGCGCACAGTTGAGTCTAAAGCAGCTTTGGCTACTCCCATAACATTGTAGTTAGGAATTGCCCTCACGCCACCTAAATAAGTGAGAGTGACAATGCTACCACCTTCAGTCATTAAAGGTTTAGCAGCACTTGCTAATTGAATTAAAGAATAAGTACTTATTTCTAAAGCTGTTTTGAAGCCTTCACGAGAGGTACTACTAAACTCACCAGTTAAATCATCTTTGTGAGCAAAAGCAAGACAATGAATCAAGATATCTAATTTATCCCACTTATCAGCGATGGTATCAAAAGTAGACTTGACTTGTTCACTATTTTGAACATTACATGGAAGAAACAAGCTAGGGTTGAGAGGTTCTACAAGCTCACCTACCTTTTTTTCCATTTTGCCTTTTTCATCAGGTAAATAAGTAATACCTAGATTTGCCCCGGCTTTATGTAATTGTTGAGCAATACCCCAAGCAATAGAACGGTTATTAGCAATACCTGTGACCAGAGCATTTTTCCCAGTAAGATCCAGCATATAAATTGTTAAAAATTACAATCATGCTTGAGCATACTAGAATCTGAGACCAGTTTGAATTGGTTTTGAGTAAAATTTGTAAATAAATATAGAAGTCCACAATTTATCAAGAACTAATATGTTCTATAAGTCTACCCTTCCAATCGTCAAAGTCTTTCAGAAAGGATAATATAAAAAAATAAAACATTATTTTCATACATTCATTGTGAGTAGATTGAACATAGACCAGTACAGTGATTTCTTGGTTTAGTTATTAAAAAAATCTGAATATATCTGAATATATATTTGTTTTTTTTCTTATAAAATCCGGAGAAATATAAATTTTGTAAGTAACTATCAAAATTAGTAGATCGAAACATGAAAAATTATGTATCATGATGAACAAATAGTTAAAAGGAAAAGATATTGAGTATAGGAAACTACAAAAAGTTTGACAATGCAAATTCGATTTTTCAAGTGTATTCTTAGGTAATCTATTTTGTTTTTCCGGCATTGGGTAGGGGAAGGGAGATGATCGTGACACAAGATAAAGCCCTAGCAAATGTTTTTCGTCAGATGGCAACAGGAGCTTTTCCACCAGTTGTAGAGACGTTTGAACGAAATAAAACGATATTTTTTCCCGGAGATCCTGCTGAAAGAGTTTATTTTCTTTTGAAAGGTGCAGTAAAACTTTCTAGAGTTTATGAAGCAGGAGAGGAAATAACAGTAGCGCTGTTACGGGAAAATAGTGTATTCGGTGTTTTATCTTTGCTAACAGGGAACAAGTCAGATAGGTTTTACCATGCAGTGGCGTTTACGCCTGTGGAATTGCTATCTGCTCCAATAGAACAAGTGGAACAAGCACTTAAGGAAAATCCAGAATTATCTATGTTGATGCTGCGGGGTCTTTCTTCGCGGATTTTACAGACAGAGATGATGATTGAAACACTTGCTCACCGCGATATGGGTTCGAGGCTGGTAAGTTTTCTACTTATTCTTTGTCGTGATTTCGGAGTTCCTTGTGCTGATGGAATCACAATTGATTTGAAGCTTTCTCATCAAGCGATCGCAGAAGCAATTGGTTCTACTCGCGTTACTGTCACCAGGCTTCTGGGAGACTTACGGGAGAAGAAAATGATTTCAATTCATAAAAAGAAAATCACTGTGCACAAGCCTGTCACTTTAAGTCGGCAATTTACTTAAAATTATGGCTAGGAGAGGAGATACAGTTGTAGTGTTTTATGATTTAAATATGAAATACTACAAAAAAATCTGGAAATTACCAAGAAAATTGAGTAATTCCAGCCATTGGTAATCTCCTCGTCCCCACAGAGAATGACTGTTGTAGTAGGCTGTATCTGGAAAGACTTCGCTAATTCATAAACATGGACGCCGGGTACATCCTGATTATTGCAGTGTTAATTTTGGGTGGCGTAATTGCAACCGTGGGCGATCGCATTGGCACGCGGGTTGGCAAAAAACGCCTCTCACTCTTTAACCTGCGTCCGAAAAAAACAGCTGTATTGGTCACTATTTTAACGGGAATAGGTATTTCGGCATCAACTTTAGGAATTTTATTTTTAGTGGATGATGGATTGCGTCAAGGTGTATTTGAATTAGAAGAAATTCAGAAAGACCTGAAACGTAAGCGAGAACAGCTCAACATCACTGAAGAACAAAAAAATAAAGTAGAGCAGGAGTTAGAACAAACCAGAAAAGAACGTGCAAATGCACAACAAGAACTTAAAAAAATCGATCGTTTTTTACAAAGGGCAAACACTAAACAGAAGTTAACTCAAAAACAACTCAATCGTACTATTACCAAACAAGCTCAAACTCAAAAACAGCTTGCTGGTACCCGTTCTCAATTGGGTCTAGTAGTAACTCAGTACCGTAGAGCCCTTAAACAATTACAAAGCGTTTATAGCGAAAGAAATAAGCAACTAGCAGAAATTAAACGACTCAAAGCAGAAAGAGAAAAGCTTTACCAAGAAGCAAAACAGGCGATCGCCGATGCTAAAGCTGCTATTGAAAAACGCGATCGCGAGTTAGCAAAACGTAAAGAAGAAATTCAACAGCGCGATCGCGAATTAAACAAACGTCAGGAATTAATTGAAAAACGCGATCGTAAAATAGCTCAATTAGATAACTTAATTCAAAAGCGCAATCTAGAAATAAATTCTCGAGAGAAAGTTATTGCTCAACGAGAGACCTTATTAAAGCAGTTAGAAAAGCGGCAAAACTTTTTACGACAGCAGCTAGCAAAATTAGGACAATCTAATAGAGACTTTCGCTTAGGTAAATTAGCTTTATTTCGCGGTCAAGTACTAGCAGCAGCAGTTGTCAGAGTTCAACCACCTTTAACTGCTCGTCAAGCGGTTTTAAAATTATTACAAGATGCGAATCGTAATGCCAAAATGGAATTAACTGAGCCTGGTTCAAGTCCAGCAAAAAAATCAATAATTCAACTTACCTCAGAACAAATCAAAGATTTGAGTAAAAAAATAGCTGACGGTAGGGAATATGTGATGAGAGTTTTCTCTGCTGGTAATTATGTAAGAGGTGAAAGAAACATTGATATTTTCACCGATACATCTATAAATCAGCTGGTTTTTTCCAAAGGGGAGGTGCTTGCAACAATTAACGCTAACCCTCAGAAAATAAGTTTTAACCAGTTGCAAGAACGTATACAACAGCTGATTTATGCTTCAGAATTTCGTGCCCGTAATGCTGGGATTTGGGAAGTTATTCAAATAGAAACTAGTTTTATACGTTTTTTAAGTCAAATTAGGCGCTACAATCAGCCAGTTGAAATTAAAGCTATTGCTGCTCAAGATACATATACATCTGGTCCATTAAAAGTTAAATTTGTAGTAATTAGCAATGGTCAGATAATTTTTAGTACCTAGAATTAATAGCGGAAAGGAGAAAGGAAACTGGGAGAGTGAAGAAATTAATGGCGCAGCTATCCCCATTACACAAATCTTGCACTGGGAAATTCTAATAAATAAGTAAGCAAGTAAGAAATTCATAATACCAGATATTTATTTATTGATAGGACTTACGCAAAGAAGATTTGTCATTGCGACCGGAACATAGTGTAGGGAAGCAATCTCAAGAACTATGCGATTACGTCGCTATCGCTCGTAATGACGGAATTACATTGATTTTGCGTAAGTCCTGATTGATTTACTTACTATCTTCTTAACCGACTAGGACTGAAATTTATAGCTTAATAGACAAAATCCTTTAAAAGAGGATTAAGTAGATCATTTAGAAAAAGTAATAAAAGTTACTAATTATTCCTTTTTAGTTATTTGTACTTATAGATGTAAGATATGAGCGACCCACAAGGTGGAAATTCAAAATTCAAAATTCAAAATTTAACTCCACCTTGCAACAGATGAAACTTGTACATTTTTCGATAAATTCTAAAACCCTTGATATACCAGGGTTATAAAATGTGCAAGTTAGAAGCCACCTACAAGTTGGGAATTCGCGAATGGGTGCGACCCCACGCTTCTTAGGAAAATCGCTCCTGGGGCAAACCCCTTTTGCCTAGAAGGGAAGCTGCATAAGGACGGTTAGCCTCTCTGCCAAAGGGAGAAGAGAAGACCGCGTTGTCGCGCTTTCTCAAAGCCCTAGGTTAGGCAAAGCCGCTCGCAGAGTAAGCGCACTAAGAAAATTCCAAATTCCTGCATTGATTCAGCCCTACCTTGCAACGAATGAAACTAACCGGAGGCAAAGGGAGCGTTTCCGACGGAGGCATATTTTTCTGACTCTAGCTAAAAGCTTTACTACATAAAGGTTTGAAAATCTGCAAGTTAAGAGATTACCAATTCTCAATAGAGATTGTAAGATTACTGATATCAGAACTATAAATTTTGTTATTTTTTTATTGATATGAACCGTGGTGAATTTTCTCCTACACAACCTTTTCTTTTAGGATTTGACCCCGGACGTGATAAGTGTGGTGTAGCTGTCATGAGTTTGGATAGACAGCTTCATTATCACCAAGTTATCCAAGCAGATACAGTTCTTATAACAGTGGAAGAACTACGACAGAAGTATCCTATATCTCTGTTGATTATGGGAGATCAAACTACAGCTAAAAAGTGGAAAAAAAAGTTATTAGATGGGCTAAAAGAAACACTAAATATAATTTTGGTAGACGAACGCTATACGAGTTTAGAAGCACGCGATCGCTACTGGGTAATGTATCCTCCTAAAGGTTTATTTAAACTAGTTCCTAAAGGTATGCGACAACCACCTAGACCAATAGATGATATTGTCGCTATTTTATTAATTGAGAGATATTTAAATCGTCTAACAGAAGTATCTTAAAATTGACATCTTAGAGATGAGGGAAAGGGGAGCAAGACCCTTAGAAAGTAGATTAGTTATAAATCGGCTCGAATGGTAAAAGCATAGTCTCCTCCCGGCTCAAGTTGGTAATCTTTTTGTTCGAGAAAGCGGTTAAGAGGTTCTTTAATTAAAGCGCGACCTTGAGAAGGTTTGACCGATAATGAACCTTGACGAAAATGCCATTGGAATTTCCACTCAAAATCACCTGCGCTAACTTCACCTTCAATAACTCCGTTTTGCCAGGACTGTCGGACAATCCTTACATGGGCTGTAGTTTCTGGCAGTCGTTTTGCACTCACAATTCTTTATATAGGGCTTGAGTTCAAAGCTGACTATACAGACAGACAATTTCTTTAATTTATAGCAAATTCTTAGTATAAATTTAAATTTATGTCAGTAAATCATAGTTTTACAGCCTACTATGATTTATGCATTGACAGAAGAGCCAAATATTCCAGTATGGAATGTCAGCCTCCTTCGGAGGAATTCAAAATTCAAAATACCCTGCGGGAACACCTCTGGTGAACAAAATTCAAAATTATTACCCCATCGATAAATCCAGGGGCTTGGAATAAGGAAAATATTTTTTCTTTTTTCCACGGATAAATCCGGGGGCTTGTATCCATTTTATTTTTTGGTCACAGATATTATTTTTCAGTGTTAAGATTAGCGATACAGAAGCGGTCGCTACTTATAAAAGTCTATTGACAACAGCTTAAAATAACTTATTCTATACGACACAAAAAATAATTTAATAAAATTGAAAATGATAATAGTTATCTTTGTGTTGTTAAATCTATACATTTAAGGTTCTAATTAATCAGTGGGGTTAGGCTAACCCCCTCCGGACAATGATTTTAGACAAGATTTGGTATCCAATCCAAAATCTTGTCAGAAATTACCGATTAACAGTAGCTTGCTCCCTTGCAGCAGCAGCTTGATCTGGATGAATGCCTAAGCGAGTAAGGTTGATTCTACCTTTATTATCAATTTCTCTTACTTTAACTATTACCTCATCACCGACAGCAACTTCATCTTCAACTTTACCAACTCGATAATCTGCCAATTGTGAGATGTGAATCATACCTTCTTTTCCTGGTAAAAATTCTACAAATGCCCCAATTGGAATAATGCGGGTAACTCGACCAACGTAAACATCACCTTCGTTTAACTTGCGAGTCATACCTTGGATAATACCCCGTGCTTTTTTCGCCCTAGATTCATCTATAGCCGAAATAGTCACAGTACCATCATCATTAATGTCAATTTTGGCTCCTGTCTCTTCAGTAATACCCTTAATGGTTTTACCACCAGGTCCAATGACCAAACCAATCATGTCTGGATCAATTTTGATACTGATTAAACGAGGTGCATATGGTGACATTTCCTCCCGTGGTTGGTCTATACAAGCAAGCATTTTATCTAAAATGTGTAATCTTGCTCCTTTAGCTTGATTAATTGCTTGAGAAATCACATCTAAAGATAAACCGTGGATTTTCATATCCATCTGCAAAGCGGTAATACCAGTGTCAGTTCCGGCAACCTTAAAGTCCATGTCACCTAAGAAATCTTCTATACCTTGGATATCAGTAAGTACTCGTATTTCTTCTCCTTCTTTAATTAGTCCCATGGCAGCACCACTTACGGGTTTGCTGATGGGTACACCAGCATCCATTAGTGAAAGTGTTGAAGCACAAACTGAACCCATAGAAGTAGAACCATTAGAGGAAAGAACTTCTGAGACTACCCGAAGAACATAAGGAAACTCTTCTTTTGACGGCAGTACAGTCAGTAAAGCTCTTTCTGCTAAAGCTCCGTGACCAATTTCTCTACGCCCAGGTGCCCGTAATGGTTTGGTTTCTCCTACGGAAAATGGTGGAAAATTATAATGGTGGAGATAATATTTTTCTTGATCTGATTGCAAATCATCAGGTAATGACTGAGCATCTCCTGGGGTTCCAAGGGTACAAGTAGAGAGAACTTGGGTTAATCCTCGGTTAAATAAACCGCAACCGTGAACACGTTTGGGTAAAATTCCAACTTCACAAGATACCGGACGCACTTCATCTAATTTACGACCATCAACTCGGACTCCATCTTCTACAATTTGTCGTCGCATCATTTTTTTGGTGATGCTCTTAAAAGTATTTCCTAGCACCTTACTGCTACTAGAAACAGCGACTCGCACAGAATGGTCTTCGTCTAGTTCTTCAATTTCAGCAGCTATTTGAGCCTTAACTTCATCTAAAGCTGCGTCACGTTCTTTCTTGCCAAATTCAAATTGGGAAAGAATTGTCTTAATTTTATCTGTGGCGCGATCGCTAATAAATTCATCGAGGGATTCATCTACAGCTGGTGGTTCTTCTTTAACGAGTTCTATACCCAACTCTTCCATTACTTCATGTTGGGCTGCAATTAAATCTTGTACTGCTTCGTAACCAAATTCAATTGCTTCGTTAATATCTTGCTCTGGTAACTGGTTAGCTCCTGCTTCTACCATGATTACACCGTAGGGTGTACCTGCAACAATTAAATCTAAGTCACCAGCTTTAGTTTCGCTATAGGTGGGATTAATTACAAAATCGTCACCTACCAAACCAACTCTCACAGCTGCCATTGGACCGTCAAAAGGAATTTTCGCGATCAGAGTGGCAATACTTGCACCCGTCACAGCTAAAACATCTGGTGGTACCTGCTCATCTACAGATAAAGTAGTGGCAATAATTTGCAGATCGTCTCGCAACCAAGAGGGAAATAAAGGACGTATGGGACGGTCGATTAAACGACTAGTAAGAATTGCTCTTTCTGGAGGACGACCTTCACGTCTGAGAATTCCACCAGGAATTCGACCTGCGGAGTATAATCTTTCTTCGTAATCTACTGTTAAAGGTAAAAAATCTATACCTTCTCTACCCGGCGATCGCGTCGCTGTCACTAATACTGATGTGTCCCCAGATTGTATCAAAACAGACCCACCAGCCTGGGGAGCAAGTGAGCCAAACTTCAGTCGAATATCCCGTCCATCAAAGGATATTGACTTCTCAAACTCTTCCATTCAGTTCTTTTTCCTTCTATGCACGCTATTCTCTCTCTGTGGCAATCCTAACATTTCTATACTATTGCTGGTCATTTGCACACAAAGGTAAACAAGTAATTTACTTAATGGGTCGATACATAATCAAAGCATCCACCCTCTCTCCCTTCTGAAGCAATACACCTTGAGGAATGCGACCAATGGTATCAAACCCCAAAGATTCCCAAAGTCTAACAGAAGGTATATTCGTTTCAAATACTAAATTTAACATTACTGCTTCATACTTAAGATGAGCAGCGACTTTGAGCATCGTTTCTGCCATCAGACGACCAATCCCCTGACCCCGCCATTGGGAGTTTACAATAAACCCAGCGTTACAGATATGGCTGCATCTTCCGGGAAAATTTGGTTTGACAAAAAATCCTCCTAAGATTTTTGTTCCACTTTTAAAACATCCTCTGACAACATAAGATTTGTTAGCCATCCAATAACTAATAAATTCTGCTTCAGATAAAGGATAAATTTGGGGATAGCTATTTCCTTCTAAAATAATAATATTTAATAATTCCCTGACTTGTTCTACTTCTTGGAGATGCATATAGTCTAATTCGACTTTGACATCATTCTTTAAATTACTGTAGATGGGGAATTGCATGAAATAAAATTTTTATGGTGACTAATTTTTATTGTCTTGATTTTAATTTATTGTTTTCTTTAGAAATAAAATAAAAATAAATATTATTAAAAAAAATATTGAAATTTTCTCAACAGACAATTATTTAGAATAGAGAATTAGGACTTACGCACTCGTAACGCAAAACCTTATTTTTCGTTACGAGTGCGTGTCCGATAGGACTTATACTAACCTACGGTCGTAATGACCTAAACACTTAGTCCGTGCGTAAGTCCTGAGAATAAATGGTTGAAAAAGCTGTTAGCCATTAGCTGTTAGCTGTTAGCTTTTATATTTGGAGTGATGAACCATAGTTTTTCCAATTCATTTTCATCACAGATCGCTCTCAGCGCTAACCAAGAACCAGTCCTCAATACTTAGGTTGCATCGTGCAGCTTACTAAATCGTAGATTTTGCTGAGGTCTGATACCTGAAACTTAAAAGCTAAAAGCCTTCATGCTAAAAGCCAAAAGCTCTTTGATAAAAATATTAGGGTCTTAGTGATATCTGAGTAGTTAGCGAATGGCAATTTTACACGGTATTTGGATTGTTGAAAATAATCAGAACTATTTATTTATTTGGGGAGAAAAGTGGCAAAGCTTATCTAAACAAGTTATAGAATTAGAAGATGATATCTTAAGTTATCCTTTAGCGATCGCTCCGGAGGAATTAGTAAAGTGCTTTCATTCTCATCAATTAAGAGTTGATGAGTTTTATAAATCTGATAATACTGATGTATCTCATCAAAAAAGAGCAAAAAATATTACTGATGCTCAGATAAATTTACCTAATATCCATCGGGTGCTTGCTTTACCAACTCAAGTTATTACTGGTAAAAAAACTAATAGTAAAAAAACTACAACTCAAAAAACTCAGAAACTATCTGTCTTACCAGTAAATTACGGGGATGTTACAAGAATAGACAAATCTAGTGTGTTTTTGCATCCCTGGAAGGTAGCAGGATTACTTTTAAATGCTGAACAAGCAAATCAGTTGCTCGCATCTGTACCTTTGAATTTAAATGAAGAAGAAAATACCTTTGTCGGTGGAGATTTGGGTTTTTGGTCCCAGATTACTCGTTGGAGTTTTGATTTAATTGCTAGGTGTAAATTTTTACCTACAATTAAAAGAGAATTAGATACTGATGCTACCGCAGGATGGCAAGCTTTATTAGATAGCGCCATTGATAGTAACCGCTTAGAAAAATTTTCTCGGTTAATGCCGGTAGCGTGTAGGACATATCAGCCAGAAGTTAAAATTCAAGAATCAGAGAGTTCTAGTGTTTGGTGTCTAAATTTACCTCAGTCTCCCCAAGAGTTAATTACCAATTTTTTGAACCGTGCCATAGATGCTCAAGTTAGAAAGATGGTCAGCACTTTAGGTACTGCTGAAACTAGATTAATGGCTTCTTTACCCCTTGCAGTACGTCAGTGGTTACAAAGCTTAACTAACGAGTCTGATGCAATCAAAGCTGATGCGATCGCTGTTGAGAGATTAGATGCAGTTCTAAAGGCTTGGAAAATGCCTTTACAATATCAACTAGCAGAGAAAAGAGAGTTTCGCACTGCTTTTGAATTACATCCCCCAAAATCAGGAACAGATTGGACTTTAAATTATTGTTTGCAAGGGACTGATAACCCAGAATTTATAGTGGATGCGGAAACAATTTGGCAGCATCCAGTTGAAAGCTTTACTTATGAAAATCGCACCATCAAACAGCCCCAAGAAAGCTTTTTACAAGGTTTAGGTTTAGCCTCACGTCTATATCCAGTCATAGCTCCTAGTTTAGATACTGAATATCCAAAATCATCTATCCTTAATCCCCAACAGGCATATGAATTTATCAAATCTGTAACTTGGCGTTTTGAAGATAACGGTTTAGGAGTTATATTACCTCCTTCCTTAGCGAACAGGGAAGGATGGGCAAACCGTTTAGGTTTGAAAGTAACAGCCCAAGCTTCTAGGAAAAAACAGCAAAGTCTCGGTTTACAAAGTCTGCTGAATTTTAAATGGGAGTTAGCCATTGGAGGGCAAACATTAAGTAAAGAAGAATTCGATCAATTGGTAGCTAAGGATAGTCCCTTAGTAGAAATTAACGGCGAATGGGTAGAGTTAAGAGAGCAAGATATCAAAACCGCTCAATCATTCTTTGTTTCTCGTTTGAAGGGTAAAAAAGTAACCCGAAAGGGAGAAGAGATGACCATTACTTTAGAAGATGCTTTGCGTCTGGGTACGGGAGATACTCAAACTATTGATAAGTTACCAGTTGTTAATTTTGAAGCTTCGGGCTCGTTAAAAGAATTAATTGGTACTTTAACTAATAATCAGTCCCTGGAAAATTTACCAATACCAGAAAACTTTCAAGGTGAATTACGTTCCTATCAAAAAAGAGGATTTTCCTGGTTAGCTTTTTTAGAACGTTGGAATTTAGGTGCTTGTCTAGCCGACGATATGGGTTTAGGAAAAACCATTCAGTTCATTACTTTTTTACTACATCTCAAAGAGAACAATAATTTAGAAAATCCCACCTTACTTGTGTGTCCAACTTCTGTAATTAGTAACTGGGAACGAGAGGTAAGAAAATTTGCACCCGTATTAAAAGTATTGCAGTATCACGGTGATAAACGTCCCAAAGGTAAGAAGTTTGAAGAAGCCGCCAAAAAGTATGATTTGATAGTTACTAGTTATTCATTGGTTTATCGCGATTTAAAATCATTACAAAAAGTATCTTGGCGAGGAATTGTCTTAGACGAAGCGCAAAATATTAAGAATTCTGAAGCAAAGCAATCAAAAGCTGTAAGAGAAGTACAAGGAGATTTTCGTATTGCCTTAACGGGAACTCCAGTAGAAAATAGACTGCGAGAATTATGGTCAATTTTAGACTTTCTTAATCCTGGATATTTAGGAAACAAACAATTCTTTCAAAGACGATTTGCAATGCCAATTGAAAAATATGGTGATACTAAATCTTTGCATCAATTGCGATCGCTAGTACAACCATTTATCCTGCGTCGTCTCAAAACTGATAAGGATATTATTCAAGACTTACCAGAAAAACAGGAAAATAATGTATTTTGCAGTCTTTCCCCATCTCAAGCCCAGTTGTATCAGAAAGTTGTTGATGATTCTCTAATTGAAATTGAATCAGCTGATGGGTTAAAACGTCGTGGAATGATTTTAGCGTTGTTAATTAAACTCAAACAAATATGCAATCATCCAGACCAGTATCTGAAAGCCAAAAAGTTGGAAAGTAGTAATTCAGGGAAATTGCAGCGTCTGGAAGCAATGCTAGAAGAAGTAATTACCTCCGGCGATCGCGCTTTAATTTTTACTCAATTTGCGGAGTGGGGTAAGCTTCTCAAACCATACTTAGAAAAATATTTAGGCAAAGAGTTACTTTTTTTATATGGTAGTACTTCCAAAAAACAACGGGAGGAAATGATCGATAGATTTCAACATGACCCCCAAGGACCACCGATCATGATTTTATCCTTGAAAGCCGGAGGTGTTGGTCTAAACTTAACTAGAGCAAATCATGTTTTTCACTTTGACAGATGGTGGAATCCCGCAGTTGAGAATCAAGCTACCGATAGAGTATTTCGTATCGGTCAAACCCGTAATGTGCAAGTACATAAGTTTGTCTGTACTGGAACTTTGGAAGAAAAAATTCACGATATGATCGAAAGTAAAAAACAACTAGCAGAACAAGTTGTAGGTACAGGTGAGGAGTGGTTAACAGAACTCGATAGCGATTCGTTAAGGGATTTATTAATACTTGACCGAAATGCAGTAATTGAAGATGAGGAAGAATAGGTGTGGTAATTGCTAATTGGGAAGTGGTAATTGGTAATTCCTAATTAGGAGAGGTTAAAGAAGTAAGTAATATAGCTAATACCAATTCTTTGTGAGGATACATAAAATGTTCAAAGCTAAAATTATTGTTTAGCAAGGGTTTTAGGTGTCGCTATTCTATGAATCTTCATATGAAATTGGTATAAGGGTTTAGCACTACTAAAAATAACTAATAAGTGATAATGACAGAAAATACAACATTACAAGCAAGTAGAGAATGGTGGTCGCAAAGGTGGTTAGAATTATTAGATTCTTATCGTTTTAAAAAGCGTTTAGAAAGGGGTAGAAACTATGCTCGTCAAGGTAATATTCTCAGCATTGAGTTTCAGGGTGCTAAAGTTATTGCTAAAGTTCAAGGTAGCGAAGCTGAACCTTACACCGTTTCTCTTTCTCTAGAATCATTTAGCGACGAAGAATGGGGTTTTATTATCGAAACCATGTCAGGTAGAGCTATAATTCCTGCTAAATTATTAGCAGGAGAAATGCCACAAAATATTGAAGAAGTCTTTACTGCTAGTGGCTTATCTTTATTCCCCTTTACCCTTTCAGACGTTCGTGGTAGATGTACTTGTCCTGATAAAGCTAACCCCTGCAAACACATAGCAGCAATTTACTATGAATTAGGCGATCGCTTCAGTGAAGACCCATTCGTAATGTTCCAATTACGAGGACGTAGTAAAGAGCAAATTATCAATAATTTACGTTTATTTCGTGGTGGGAAAAAGGCGGAAGATATAACTCCAGAAGATTTAACTCAAGAAAGTGAAAATTTAGAAGAAATACCAGCTCAAGTTGCAGAAGTTGAACTTACAGAAATTGAACTTGTAGAAAATCAATCCAAACCAATAGAGATAGACAAATATTGGAACTACAATGAACCTTTGGAATCTTCTTTAGTTGTTATATCACCACCAGTTAATGAAACCGTTTTAGACGTGCTTGGTTCTATACCTTTAGCCAAAGATGAGGAAAAAGTTGCAAATATGACATCTGCCGATTTGGTAATGAGATATTTAGATTCAATCTATAAAGATGTCAGTCAGAAAGCGGTTTTGGCAGCAATGAGTTTAAATCAATAATTAAATAATATTTAGTTATTAATGATGAGATTTTAGTGATTAGATTTTAGCCATTAAATTTGACGCGATCGCTGTAACAAAAGACTGACTCAAATTTATTCAAATTTATCTTCAATCCCAATGGTAATGATGCGTTACGGTGTAATATAAATAAATATCTACTTACTGTATCTATTCGTAACCCTAACGCACCCTACAATTTCACCAATCTAAATAAATACGTCAGAAACAAAATTACCATGTAAACCGTAAGGAACATGATGCTTCAAATGTAATTTTGCAATAGGTTCTTTATTAAAATCTTTTGCATCCAATATTGTTAAATAAGAACGATGATGACCTGCATCATAGAATAGGGTTAATACCCAACCATCATCTTCTGAAACAGCATTAGGACGTGGTACAAAAATTGGTTCTCCTGCAAAACCTTTTGGTGCTGCACTCCAAAGTTGTCTTTCACCAGTTTCTAAATCAACTTTGAGTAATGCTTGGAAAGGTGCATTTCCTTGTGAACTGTGAGTTGCACCTATGTAAATGTATCTGTAGTCCCGTCCGACATTTTGAGGATTAATACTAGGAAACTCACAGGAACGACTTTCAATTAACTTATTTTCCACAGTATTCTTAGTAAGATTAATCTTAAATCGCCATAATTGTCCCGGTGCAACCTCCTCAAAATCAACCTGTCTAAAATCACTTTCTGCTTCTACTTCTGGTAATGATTCATAACAAATAGAATCAACTATAATTTCATCATTTTTCTCAAAAGCATTAGCGTGATGAAAAACAAAACCAGAATTAGTTTCTAAAGTTCTCATCTCACCGGCTTTAGAGTTACGGGGAATAATAATAATACGAGTTGGTTTATCTACTTGAAACTTGATACATTCTCCTGCTCCGCGCATTCCTAACACAAAAGGAATGGGGTTAAATGTAACTGGATTTTGGAATAAAATGCAGTAATTGGGAGTAATTGCGAAGTCGTGAATAAAAGCAAAACCAGGAACACTATGAGCTTTTTTACGAATTATATTACCCTGTATATCTAGCTCGTATATAGTAATAGTTGTAGATAGTCCTACCGGTTTAATAGAAAAGTTAACTAAGCACGGTGTTCCATGATCTAGCTTAGAATCCGATCTAGAATTCACACTAGAATCAAAACTAGAATTGGGATCAAAACGTGGATGTGCAGAAAAAGAATCTCCTTCGGATAACCCGCCATTGAAATACTCTTTGCCCATAGTTTCCAAAGTCTTTGGATTTAAGCAATATGGTTCAGAGGCTTCCCAAAGTGCCAGAAGTTTTCCACCCCAGTAAATAACATTGGTATTAGCAATTTCTTTATTTTTAAAGTCTAATAAATTTGCTATCCAACCACCAGGTTTCTGAGTACCAAAAACTCCCCTATAAAGAATTTGGTCGGCTGCTTGTTCTTCTACATATCCTTCAGTGCGGACATAGCGATTCCGAAAGTGTGCTTTCTGATTGGTAAAAGTAATCCGGGAAATCATCCCGTCCCCATCAAATGGATGTCGAATAAATTGTCCACCAACCTCTAACAAACCTGGACCATTTCTAAATAAAGTCCCGTTTAAATCTGAAGGAATTTCACCTTCAATATTATCAATCCAGTAGTCAAATTCTTCTTTTAAAGATTGATAACCACCTTGCCAATCCGAACGGTTATAAGATTTTCCTGAAACGGTAGATGTAATTTCTGATGTAGAAAAAGTCTGCATATATTTATATAAAAGTTGATTTACACCATACTTTTTGAAGGTATAGATTCAGTTTCTAGTATGCTCACTGGCTCGTATAAAGGCAACTCCTCTTTGTTAGTTTTGGAACTAGCAGCAGGTAGCCAATTAATAAATGGTAAAGGCAATAAAGTACTCAAGCCAGTAATTGTAACTAACAACCATAAATTATCAAAATTGGTTTCTGTCACTTTCAGCAGATGCATGAGTAGGGCACCTAATTCATGAGAAACTAGTCCAGCTAAATTTGAGACTGACATCAATAAAGCAAATAAAGTTGCTTCTACTCCAGGGGGACATAACCTTGCAGCTAATACTAATACTGGCATATAAGCAATTTGACCCATCACAGTTAAAACTAAACTATCCCCTAAACTAAACCAATGGTCATCTATGCCTAAACTGCGGTTAGCATGAGTTACTAGCAACAACATAGTCATACCTAAAACAGTTGAGATAACTGTACTCCAAGCAAAAATTACCCGGAAAGGTATAGCTTTTAAAAACCGTTGGAAAATCCAGATACCAGCTAAAGAAGCGATGCTGGTGACAAGACGTACCCTACCTAAAAATTCTGGGTCGAAGTGTAATTCATTAGTAGTGAAGAAGAAAAAAGCAGACTCAGAGGTGGGTGTAGCTTGCCAAATAAATAAAAATGCTGTAGGTAGCCAAATCTCTCTTTGACTTATTGCTTGTTTTAACTGCTTTAATTGATGTTGAATATTTCGAGAGTTACTTTTAAAGTTATTCTCAGAGGTATTTTCAAGACTATTCTCAACACTACTACCTTTCTCTTCATCTCTACCGACAGGAGATTCGGCAATCAACCACGCAACAGAAGAAACAAGCAAGGGAAAAGAGGCAGTAATCCAAAAAACTGTACGGGTTGTAAAATGCTCTAGCAGCATTCCACTAAAGTAAGCGGTTAGTAAACCACCCATCGCAGACGCACCCCAACATACCGACTGTAAAGAACCTGCTTGTGATTGCGACTCTACTCTAGCTCTTTCTACAACCAAAGAATCTACTATGACATCGCTAACCGCTACAGATAGAGAACCTAAAGCGATCACAAGAGTTGCACCAACACTTGTGTGTACTACAGTTGCTAGTACTATCCACGAAATAGCTCCTAAAAAACCTGACAAAATTAGATAAGGTCGTCTCCGATAGCCAAAAATTGGCAAACCATCTGACATGAAACCAAAAGCTGGCTTTATTATCCAAGGTAAAGCAACTACTCCAAATAATGCTGAAACTTGAGCGGGACTTAAACCCAATTCATCTTTAAGAAAAAAGCTAACGGCTAACCTTGCTAAGCCCAAAATGCCTTGGACAAAGTAAACCGTAAGAATTGCCAATAATTCCGGTGTCGGTTCATTCCCGAACAGTATAGTTTCTTTAATAAACTGTTTTACCTTGGGTAAGAAAGGAGAATATACCAACATTATTAATATTTTTTAAGATTTCTCTACTTTTATTATGATATCTGGTTGATGTAAAAGCGACTGTCTGATGACCTATTGTGGCTAAATAATTAGGTATAGGAGGACTTTGCGATCGAATGATAGCTTTTAGGCAAAAGCTAAAAATCAAAAAGCTAAGAAACGCAAATTAAGTAACATATAATTTTTAAACGGGGGATGGTGCGCTAGCGTAACCCATACTATGAAAGGCTTCTCATTTAATCCACGCTCCCAAAAGCATATTTAAACAGATATGGCAATAACGGCATTTTGTCCGCCGAAACCAAAACTGAAGCACATGACTTGCTTAATCTTAGTAGTGCAAGCCTTTGTTACAAAATGTAAATTAAAGTCAGGGTTTCTTAACCCAACAGAAGGTGGCATTATTTGATGCTTCAGTGCCATCAAGGAGAATGCAACACCCAAAGCACCCGATGCTCCAACGGTATGTCCCGTAGCACCTTTGCTAGAACTGACATACACTCCATGGGGGAACAATTGATTGATGACTAAACTTTCTACTCGGTCATTTAAACGTGTAGCAGTACCATGAGCATGAATGTAGTCTATATCTTGGGGTAGAATTTTGCTGTTATTTAAACACTGTTTGATTGCTGAAATAGCCCCTTCTCCTTCAGGATGTAGCTGATTGGGATGATAAGCATCAGCAGTTAATCCAAAACCAAGAATGCGTCCATATATTTTGGCTTTTCTTTTCTTTGCCAATTCCTCAGACTCTAAAAAAAATAAAGCCCCTCCTTCACCTAAAGCTAAACCTTCACGGTTAGTGTCAAAAGGATAAACACCAGTTTTAGCCAAAGCACCCATTTGACGGAAACCAGTAATTGTTAAAGGAGTTATGGGAGCTTCTACCGCACCTGCGATCGCGCGTTGACATTGTCCGGATGTAATTAATTCTACAGCCTGAGAGATTGCCCAAATTCCAGTAGCACAAGCTGCCATAGGTGCTAAAACTATACCTGTAGAGCCAATGATTCGAGCTATATTGACAGCATTCATATGAGGTAGAGCATTTATCCAACCTTGGGGATTTTCTTCACATTTATACTCATACCCATGGGTAGAAATTTTTCGCGCTATCTGTTCCCAAACTCCCTGCTGAGAACGACTGGAACCGACGACTACAGCACAATCTAAAAGAGGAGGAGCTAATTTAGCATCCTCCAAAGCAGACAAAACAATTAATTTAGTTAAATCTACCAATTGATATGGATTGGTATTTATCATTCCTATAGGGAATGCTTCTAGTTCAGCAAAGGGTTTACCTAAAAAGATGGAAGATTCACCTTTAATTAATCTTCCCCAACTTTCTTCCAGACTTTTTCCTAAAGCACAAATGCTTCCAACACCAGTAATAACAATTCTAGCCAACTCTTAATTACCAATAGAGCTAATTGATAAATTTGCTTTTAACTTTTAGCTATTAGCTTTTGACTTTGAGCTAATAGCTAACAGCTATAACGGCTTCGTGGTAACTATTTACTAACTAGCTTTTTTAAGATTCTCAGCACCTTTTATTACCTTTGCTGATTCAATGCGATCGCCTTGTTTGATTTTGTTAACTGTACTCATACCATCGGTAACATAACCAAATACTGCATAATCACCATCTAGAAATGGTAAATCAGCCAAAGCAAAGTAAAACTGAGATGAAGCAGAATCAGGTTGTCCAGAACGAGCCATTGCGATCGCACCTTGCTTGTGCTGTAATTCTGGAGGTTTACTTACTCCTGCTGCTTTCAAGGTTTTACTGTACACGGGTTCATCGGCTCCTAACGGTTTAATTTCTAAAGGTACAGTGCGTTCTCTACCTGTTTCTTTATCAATAAAACCGCCAGATCCATTTCCTTTGGGGTCTCCACCCTGAGCAACAAAAGGTTGTTCGGGAGGGTTGCTAGTAGGACCAATTACTCGGTGAAAGACCAAACCGTCATAAACACCTTTTTGAACTAAATCAACAAAGTTTCCAGCTGTAACAGGAGCATTTTCACCATCTAACTCAATGATGATAGGTTCTTCTGAACCCTTTAGCTTCATTTCTACGGTCGCCTTACCCTCAAGTTTAGGTATTGTCATATTATTTGTACTCTCTACAGAATTAGGAGATGCAGAAGCAAGTTGAACAGGTTCGTCTTTACTTACTTTGGCGGTTTCAGTTTCACTGGTTTGATTTGCATCAGCGATCGCACTATTAGAAGAATCAGAAGCTACTCCATCAGTAGAACAACCCCCTAATATCAAAGCACCAACAACAAATAAAGCAAGCAATAATTTAGGAATTTTTAACCACATTGCCAGTAACAAACTCAACCATGATATCTTAGCTCTTGCTTATAAATTGCGATCGCCTGGAGCATCATAAACCTTCGAGGGGGACTCCCAAAAATTTTGCTAATTTAGCACCTTGAGTTTCTAGCTGTTCCAAAGATAAAGGCTGACCTACTCTTGTTAAAGGTATATCTCGGCGACCCTTTGCCCGCAAATAAAGGGCACGACGTGGGTTCAAGCCTTCTTGAATATCTACTTTCACAGATTGTATATCTTCTGTGGAAAAGTCAATTTCAATCCGACGATTTTTACCTGGAAAACCCCAACGAAATATTTCAACTTTTTTACTATCAATATTAAATCTGTTATATCCACCTCCTAAGTCCCAAAAAATTGCTAGCCATAGATACAGTGCTAAAAGAGTACCAGCAGCGCCATATAACCCCATAACTAGTCCTTGAGGGAAGAATACAAGTTGGGTTGGGTCTGTAACTAGAAGTAAATTAATCTGCAAATAACTAGAAATTCCTGCCAGTAGAAAGCCACCAGCCCCCATACTTACAATAATTGCCCAAAAATAATTACTTGCTCGCTTAGAACCTAAAACTTCTTGTTCTAAGACCTTTTCGCGACTTGTATCCATAGTTTTTGATGCCGTCATATAATTCGCCCCGCTCCCTTTGTCAATACTCTTCCTCAAAAAGTCTGCCCCATTTGTGATGAAAATAGCAAGCTTGAATCTAAGAGTCAAAATTACCCATACAGGGTGAAATTCAAGATTATCAATTCAAATTTTCTATTAAGGACATTCAAAATTCTTAACCATGGAATAGAAGTAGAAAAACTTCCCTCTACAGTTCATACCTCTAAATAAACCATCGGCTAAAAATTATCAGCTAATTCTAAATTAATTTTATTTTGTGTTTTGAGCATTAGATAGATGACTAAGGAACTATTCAGAGACCTTTACTCCCAAGGCTACGTGGGGTTTACCTTGAAATCTTATTTCCTATCTGTCGATCTACTTAGATCAAATTTAGAATAAAAATTTTTATGAGAAAAGTTGTGTCAAATTGTAAATTTTCTGATATTGATATTTAATAAGAGGTTTTCGGATTTACATTAAGCCTACGGATGTGAAGTAGGCACAAATTCCGATAAATGTGATAAGTTAAGAATCATTAAGTCACTTGTAGGTAATTATTATTTTACGAGTGAATCTGGGGTAATGAATCTGAGAAAAATACATTACTAAATTGTATTTTCTCATAATTACAGCAGTTTTAAAACAGCAGCTTTAAATTACTGCTTATCTCAGAAACGTTAATTTTTTTAAATAACGTCGCAATTTTAGTAAAAGAGGATTTCTATCCCATGACCATCGCAGTTGGGCGCGCCCCCAGCCAAAGAGGGTGGTTTGACGGAGTAGACGACTGGTTGAAGCGCGATAGATTCGTGTTCGTCGGTTGGTCAGGTCTACTACTATTCCCCTGTG